>NC_004193.1:743959-1064689 GCF_000011245.1 Oceanobacillus iheyensis HTE831 | reverse complement strand
TGGTAAGTATCGCTTTAGTTCAACATATTCTTTTTTCAAATTTGCTCGAAATAAATTAAGCCATTTCATATTCATGTTCCCCCTTAATGATTTCCATGAATACTTCATCGAACCGGATTGCTTTTCTATCGATTGAATCGATCTGAGTTTGATTCAATTGTAGAATCGCAAATAATTGATAAATGTGTTCACTTTTTTCCAATTCGATGGTAATATACGCATAATTGCCATCTTCGTCATATTTATAAAGTGGAAATTGTTCCTTTAGCGATTTAATCTGTTTTAACGTTAATGGTTGACCAATGGATATCTTATATGATCTTACCTCAAATAAATCCATTAAGTGATCTATTCGTTCATCCATTATTACTTTCCCTTGATTAATAATAACTGTGCGGTCGCATATATCTTGAATTACATCCATATCATGGGAACTAATTATAATTGTTCTCCCATATTCACTTATTATCTTCTTTAATATTCCCCGTACCTCAAGGCTTGTTTCTACATCTAAACCTAATGTTGGCTCATCGAGTAACAACACTTCTGTATCAGCTAACATAGCCACAGCAATTGCTAATTTTTGCTGCATACCTCGAGACAGACGATTAACTAGTTCATTTTCCTTATCTTTCAAACTAAACATAGTTAATAGATTATCAATTTCTTTAAATATTTTTTTGGGGGATTCTCCACGATTACCAGCGAAATACTCCATATTTTCTCTTACGCTAAACCGCCAATATAAATTTCGGTTTCCTTCTAGAACTGCACTAATATGTTGTAATGATTCGAGTCGATATTGTTTATTTGAGATTCCGTTAATCTTTACTATCCCATTATCTGGTTGCAATAACCCGCAAATTAATTTAATTGTTGTTGTCTTCCCTGCACCATTGGGACCTAGTAATCCTAAAATTTCGCCTTTGAATACATCAAAATCGATTCCCTTTAACGCTTCAATCACTTCCTTTGTTTTTCGTTTCTTATACACCTTAGTTAAATTTCTCACTTCAATAATTTTTTTCACATTTACTCCTCCTTCGTGACAAAATATTATCAAATATCAGATTATTTATCCTGTTTCTCTTGACGGAAATTATCTCCTTCTGCATACCTAAATAAAAAAGGTTACCCCATTTTTTTAATAGGACAACCTCAAAATTAATTTTTATTTGATTGTTCTTTAAGTAGATCTCTAATTTCTGTAAGTAACTCTTCTTGTTTACTTAATTCTTCTACTACCGCTTCAACTTCCTCTTCTTCTTTCTGGCGTTTGAATTTAACGAGGAATTTGATAGCTAAAAATATAGAAAAAGCAATAATAATAAAATCAACAAATGATTGAATGAAGTTACCATATAATATCTCTGCTTCTCCAACTGTTACTTTTAAAGTTGTAAAATCCACTCCTCCAACTATCACACCCATTAACGGAGTAATTATATTTTCCACAAATGACGTCACAATGGCTCCAAATGCACCACCGATGACAACGGCTACGGCTAAGTCTATTATATTTCCTTTAAAAGCAAATTCTTTAAACTCTTTCCACACCTTCATTCACCTCTCAATCTAATTCAGTATATTAACAGAATAAAAGGAAGGTTTTATCCCGTCAAGAGACTCCCAAAATATATAATATAAATTATATGAATTGCTACGAGAGAACTTAATGGAGTAAATTCTATTTTAAATTTACTCCGAATGAAGAAAGTAACAATATCTAATACTATTAAGAGATTTTTCAACAGGCATTATATTTCGTAAAAGCACTATACAATTTCTTAGGTCTATTGACTATTTTTTCGATTTCTCATGTTTATTTGGGGTTAGAGAGCACGTCTATTGACTACTTTTTTCGATTTCTCATGGTTATTTGGTTTAGAGAGCTACTCTATTGACCACTTTTTCCGATTTCTCATCTTTATTTGGTTTAGAGAGCACGTCTATTGACCACTTTTTTCGATTTCTCATGTTTATTTGGGGTTAGAGAGCTGCTCTATTGACCACTTTTTTCGATTTCTCATGTTTATTTGGGTTAGAGAGCTGCTCTATTGACCACTTTTTTCGATTTCTCATGGTTATTTGGTTTAGAGAGCAGCTCTATTGACCACTTCTTTCGATTCCTCAAGATTCTTGGTTTAGAGCGCAGCTCTAGTCATCACTTTTTCCATTTACAAAGCCTTTTGGGTTTTAGATTTATTTATTACTTTCAGATTCCTTCTCTGCCGCTCCACTCTCTGTATGTCTTCCTTTATAAACCATGGTGTGGATTATGTTTTTGTCCTGAATGATTTGCCTTTTTTTCTTTTTTTGATCCGCTTAATGGTTCACCATATGGTTGTTCGGGACTTTTTGGCAGTTCTGGATTTTTTTGTTGTTTTGGCCCCATCTTTCTTTTTGACATAGACGTATCCTCCTTCCTTTTCCTATATACATAGTGTTTAGCAATTGCAATCAATTATTCGAAGACAATTTTCTAAAAGGGTGGATATTTTTTTGTTATATGTGTTATACTAAGATTAATTATTTATGTTCGGTAGAAATACAGGATAGAATGTTTCAATGTAACGAGCTTTTGTCTTGATTGTAAACTTGAACTAAATAGTAATATATCGTGCATTATGCACATGGAGGTTTTCAATATGAACACAGGTTCAGTAAAATGGTTTAACGCAGAAAAAGGCTTCGGTTTCATCGAAGTTGAAGGTGGAGACGATGTATTCGTACACTTCTCAGCAATCCAAGGCGAAGGTTTCAAAACATTAGAAGAAGGTCAATCAGTTTCTTTCGATATCGAAGAAGGTAACCGTGGACCTCAAGCAGCTAACGTTGTTAAAAACTAATTAGTTTGCTGATTTAAAACCATCGATTTTTATCGATGGTTTTTTAGTGCAAAAAAATCTCCTTTACTAGTAAAGGAGATTTTTTCATATTACTTAAATTGTTCCGTTAATACAGTAACAATTTGCTTTTTACGAGATACAACACCTTTTAACAATGCACGATTAGTTGAATCCAATGTCACATTAAATGCTGCATTCACTTTATCTTTTCCATTCCCAATAGCTAATACTTCTGAATCATTGTTAAGAATATCAGTAACAACGAACAAGAATAAATCTAGATCATTATCGTTGATGCGACTGGTTATCACTTCAACTAATTTATCATGAAGTTTGTAGATTTCATTTGTATCGACAGCATTTACCTGAGCTATTTCAACTTTAGCATTACCCATTGCAAATTCTTTTGCATCCATAGTAATTAGATCTTTTACTGTTTTATCACTTAAATCAGCACCAGCTTTTAGCATATCAAGACCATAGCTTTCTAAATCTACACCTGCGATTTCTGCAAGTTCGTGTGCTGCTTGTACGTCTTCCTCTGTGCAAGTCGGAGATTTCAACAATAGTGAGTCTGATATAATGGCAGAAAGTAATATTCCAGCAATGTTCTTATCTACAGAAATGTCATTTTCTTTGTACATTTTATTTAAGATGGTTGCAGTGCAACCAACTGGTTCAGCACGAAAATATAATGGTTCTTTTGTTTCAAAGTTAGAAATACGATGATGATCTATGACTTCACGTATAGTTGCATTTTCAATATTATCTACGCTTTGTTGAAATTCATTATGATCTACTAGTATAACCTCAGCACCATCTTCTACACGTTCTATAAGTTCAGGTGCATGTATGTTAAATTTGTCTAAAGCAAATTGAGTTTCTAAGTTTACCTCACCTAAACGTACAGGTGCTACTTCATGACCTAGCTTTGTTTTTAAATCTGCATAAGCAATACTTGAGCAAATAGTATCTGTATCTGGATTTTTATGTCCAAAAATTACTGTTTTCACCATCTAACAACTTCCCCTTCCATCAATTATTCCTTTATTAGATTACCATAAGTTTGTTATCCATCTCTACTAAAAGACTCCCAACCCACCTCATCACAGTTGGAAAATAAAATCTACGTTGTTTACTTTATCAAATTGAGAAATAATATAAACGCCTCTTCTGCACTTTACAGTATTCTATTTTAACGTCTCAGTAACATTCCAAATTCTATCATAAGTCGCATAGTCGTTCAATGCGATATCTAAATCATGAAAATATCGATGAAGTAAGCGTACAAGTTCAACATCCTCTTCTTTCATAGTCTGTTTACTTAAAGTTATTATTGACTCTAAGTCATTTCTTAAAGATTCATCTGTAACATCACCTAATAACCCCTCTATCTCATTTATCACTCGTTCGGAGGTATTTCTCTGTTCTTCCCAATTAAGGTTACTAATACCCCCATAACCTGTTGTATCATTATAAAATTCATGGATCGTTGAAACGAAAGCTCCTAATTCTTGATGAGATTCTCCTAATGTAGAACGAACAGTATTAATTTTTTCCTCTTCTTCTGCAGACAAATCCTTTTGTTCAACAGAACCTGCTGTATTGCTATTATTCACAGCATCTAACCCGATTCCAAAAAAATTAAAGAAAAATATACTGGATCCTACACCAACGATTATAATTACACTAATAAGAACCCACCAAAATCGCTTGTTACCTTTCTTTTTCTGATTTTTTCCCATCATCAATCCTCCGTTAAAGTTAACCTACATTATTCAGTTGCTTCGTATACTTTTCAACTAGAGCAGGTTGCTTTATCTCTTCCGCTTTCTGCGAACTTATGTATACTACGCTTTGATAGGAATTACCTTCATTATCAAAATCCTTTAAAGTAACAACAACATATCCTTCTTCCAATGTAGGATGTATTTCTAAGATCGCTTTATCCTGATATAATTCATCAATTTTTCGTTCATCATCTTCTTTTAACTCCCACGTTTCTTCCACTTTATATACTGATTCTTGTTTGCTAACTGGTAATGAAAGCTTCGTCAATTCTTCCGTTTGTTTATGCCGTAACCGATTTCCTTGGTTGAGTATTAAACCGATAAAACCGATTCCGATCATAATTATTCCAGCTTCTAAAGATTGTATAAAAGAATAATAAAATTGTGTCCATTCAAATCTTATCTCTTCATCCTCTCCTGAGAAACCACTTGGTTCATAATAATCATCAATAGTAGCCATTTCGATAGAGGTAAATATACCAAATAAAATAATTAATAATCCTAACACCATAATCACATAGCTTAGATAATTTATCTTTTGATGCACTTTTGTCCCTCCTTCCCTAATAGTATAGATTCTACATTTCATTAAATTCTCCTGTCTCCTGGGTAAATACTGTAAAAGTTTATTGACTTCCATTATAATCATTACTATTGGAGGGTTATGGTGAGAAATAAACAATTTAATCTAAAACGCATTGTATTATTGAACGAAATAATTAATCAACAATCTGATTTCTCATCGAACAAATGAGTAAAAAAGTAATTGTTATAGGTGGCGGAATTGTAGGAGCGAGTACTGCTTATTACCTTGCTAAACAAGGAGCTGCCGTTACACTAATCGATCGTAATGATCAAGGACAAGCTACTGATGCTGCGGCAGGTATCATATGCCCCTGGATTTCACAACGCCGTAATAAAGATTGGTATCAACTAGCCAAAAGTGGCGCTGCATTATATACAAAACTGATTGCTGAATTAAAATCCTTAGGAGAGACAAATACCGGGTATGAAAAAGTCGGCGCAATTAGTCTACATACTGAAACAAAGAAATTAGAGGGTATGGTAGAACGAGCAACAAAAAGAAAAGAAACGGCTCCTGAAATTGGTGAAATTTCTACGTTAAACGAATCAGAAACTTTAAACCGCGTGCCTATTCTTAAAGAGGGATATCGATCTGTCTATATAAGTGGAGCTGCTCGAGTAAATGGGCAAGAGTTACTTCAAGCACTTAAAAGAGCTGGAAAATTAAAAGGCGTAAAAATTATAGAAGGCGACGCAAGCTTAAGTATCGAGGATAATCAAATCAAGGGAGTCCATGTGGATAATCAGTATACCCTCCCTGCCGACAAAGTGATACTTGCAAACGGGGCATGGATGTCCGAACTAGTTAAACCTTTCGGGATTGATTTACAAGTGTTTCCTCAACGAGCACAAATTACACATGTAAAATTACCTGGGGTCGATACGACAAAATGGCCTGTCATTATGCCACCCGGAAATCAGTATATGCTCTCTTTGCCAGATAACCGAATTGTCTTAGGTTCGACTTATGAAGATAATGTTGGCTTTGATTATCGAATTACAGCTGGAAAAGTGCATGAAATATTAGATAAAGCATTTAATATCGCTCCAGAATTAGAAAATAGCACAGTAGTTGAAACAAAAGTTGGATTTAGGCCATTCACCCCTGGCTCCCTCCCAATTGTCGGCCCACTACATCAAATTAAAGGTGTATATTTGGCTAACGGATTGGGTGGAACAGGGTTAACAATGGGTCCGTTTGTGGGTCAGCAACTTGCGAAGATAGCACTTGGTGAGTTACCGGATATCGAGCTGGAAAATTATGATGTATCTAAAGCGATAGCTTCACAATAATATGATTGAAGAGGTGCTAGGATGAAAGGTTCACATATTGTCTTTATCATCATTGTCGTTATATTATTAACCGGTTTTTTAACTTGGCTATGGTTACAAAATTTCACACAAAATGAGGAATCCATCTCCTCTATTTTTTCCATAGTAAATAATATCAACAAATAAAAAACCTTAAGGAGAACGGATAATTCTGTTTTCCTTAAGGTTTTTTATTATTTTGTCGGGGCTAACTCAATTGCTTGGTGAAGTGCTTCTAACATGCTTCTTTCATCCACAATCCCTTTACCAGCAATATCAAATGCTGTTCCGTGGTCAACACTTGTACGAATAATTGGTAAGCCTACGGTTATATTTACGCCGGCTTCCAGTCCCAATACCTTAATTGGACCATGACCTTGATCATGATACATCGCTACAACAATATCGAAATCTCCACGTTGCGCTCGGAAAAATAAAGTGTCAGCAGGTAAAGGTCCCTCTACATTGATTCCTTCTTTTACCGCTTGTTGAATGGCTGGAATAATTTTTTCTTCTTCTTCACCATTACCAAATAAACCATTCTCTCCAGCATGAGGATTAATACCACAAACGCCAATTTTAGGATTTTTAATACCTGAATTTGATAGTGTTTCATGCGCTAATTGAATTACTTTATGCACTCGTTCTGGTTTAATCATCTGTATCGCTTGAATAAGACCAACATGTGTCGTAACATGAATAACCTTTAACTTAGGCGAGGACAGCATCATAGAAAATTCTTCGGTATTTGTTAATTCAGCAAGAATCTCTGTATGCCCTGGATACATATGACCGCCTTTTTGTAGCGCTTCTTTATTTAAAGGTGCTGTACATATCGCTTGAATTTTTCCTTCATTAGCAAGTTCTATTGCCATTCGTAAATACTCAAAAGCGGCATTTCCAGATACAGGGGAGACCTCTCCGTATGCTAAGTCTTCGGGAAGTATATCCAAATCAATACAAGTAATTTTCCCAAACTCCGTATCCATCAATTCTTCATCTTTTGTTTTCTTGTCAAAAGATACATCGACATCTAATATTTTTGCAGCTCTTTCTAGCATTTTTGTATCACCAATTACAATCGGATGAGCTTGTTCATATAACTCGCGATTACGTAAGCTTTTGATGATAATTTCTGGTCCTACCCCAGCTGCATCTCCCATAGTTATTCCGATAATTGGTTTCTTACTCATCGATAATTTCTCCTTTCAGTTGGAGCATTGCTTTATAAATAGAATTTTCTTTACCAAATGCTCCCGCTTTGGTGACAACTAAACTTTCATGACTTCCTATTAAAGAACCTAACGGGATACCTGCCTCAAGTTGCTTAATTAGGTGTATACCAACTGCACCTAAAGATTGTGCAGTTGCTTTGGCTGTATCACCACCAGTTAATACAAATCGATCTATTTTAGGAAATTCTTCTTTTATAGTACTTACTAAATCAGCTATTTTTTCAGAAATAGTTTCTCCAAGTTGATTTTTAGAAAGTCCTAATGTCACTCCAATCTCTTGAACATCTTTACGAATTACTTCATTAGATGGAACATATAAGACTACATCTTTATCATCTTTAAACCCCGATATACATTTTTCCATATAAATAGTTTTATAGGTATCCCAATCCTGCTGAAACATTTTTGTTGGGTCTAATTCAACCGCTAACACTCCAGTTTGCTTCATTGCATACTGTACTTGTTTTTGTGTCATTTGGGATAAACTACCGCATACCGTCATTGTTATATTTGAATTATTATAGGTAGCTACTTGCTTTTCTTTTTCCAAATGCAGTACTTCCGGAACAACCTCTGCCAGTCCAGCAGATCCTGCCCAAACAACATTTTGATTTATAGAAGCTATACGTAAAGCTATCGTTCTTAAGTCTTCTTCTGATTCTGCATCAAAGACTACCATTTTTATATTCTCTTTTTGAAAGGAGTCGAGCTTGCTCCGAAGTAAGAGCTCGTCTTCATACTCCTTCTTCGTAATTAATCCAACGTCTTCCCCTATCTGATTTTTAATCAACGTTGGAATATGAGATTCTGTTACGGGATGTTTGGGATCTTTTGATATCTCAGTCTCAGAAATTAATTCACCATATACATAGTGATACCCGTTTTTTGTAATACGTCCCATACTTGGGAAGGCTGGAGCAATTAAAACTAAATCTGCATCTAATTCAAACTCCATCACTTTTAATTCATATCCGATATGGCCACGTAAAGTAGAATCCATTTTTTTATAGACATGCTGATAACCTAATTTTTTAATAAAATTCGTAGCTTGTGAAGTAATTGAAATTGCATCAGCTTTATTAAGCGCTCTTGAATTTGTATCAATTACCAATCCTTCACTTAAGAATTCTATTTCATCCGGAATTTCAAATAATACCGAGGTATCCATTCCTTTTTCAGTCAATTGTACCCCACTGTCATTCGCTCCGGTCAAATCATCCGCTATAATTGCAATCTGTTTTGCCATGTTGTACCACCCACTTTAATAAACCATTTTATTTCTTATTATCTTGAACAACGTAGTCATCTGGTATGTTTACACCTTTTTTCTCTAGGCGTTTAACAAGAAAACCAATATATATTGGTAGTAATATTGCCGTCGTAACTACTGCTGCCGCTACTTGGACCGTAGCTAATTCTACATTCGCTGCAAATGCCGGACTTGCAGCAGCTATAGCAGCTGGTGTTGCTACTGCATTACCAGCAGTTGAACCTTCTGCAGCACCAACAATAGGATTCCATTTCATTGCTTTAAATACAAAGTATCCAACCGTACCAGTGAAGAATACAGTTAGTAATCCTAATATAATTCCACCAAGTCCACCTTCAATAATACTTGAAAAATCAATTCCCATACCTAATGCAAATGCGAAGAAAGGAATTAACACAGAACTTCCCGTGCTGAAGAAACTTCTTAAATCTTCATCTAAATTACCAAGTACCATACCAACTACAATCGGTAGTAATACTGATATGAAGGAAACAAATGAGAACATTCCTTCAACAAATCCCATTGCTCCGAAAATCGATAATGCAATCATAGTTAGAAATGGACCATCATTTAATGCTAAAAGTGAATACGCAGCACGATCTGTTTTATCTCCATATTGTCCGACAAGCGCCACGTACAATCCACCATTACTATTTGTCATGGCTGCAATAATGGCAATAGGTGCTAATCCAAGCCACAACCCATTATCTCCCATCATCATAAAAGCAATTAAACCAACGAGCGCACCCGCGAACCATTTAGTAGCAAGTAGTGTTGCTCCTTTACCTAAACTAACCCCAACATTACGTAGATTAATTTGTGCACCTGTAAATAAAAGAAATAGTGCAATTAACGTGCTTGCTCCATCTACGAACAAGGCTTGTGTGAAATTCCCAATACGAAGTAAATCTGGAGCTATCGTATTAATTGTTGCAGCAAGTAACAATGGTACAACCATCATACCTCCTGGAATTCGTTCAATCGTAGCTTTAATTTTCATATCAAATCCTCCTCAATTATATAGATTGTTTAATTTTTAAACAACTCTTTTGATATATAAAGCGTTTTCAATAATAATAGTACAACTAACAGAACTTTTTTGCAACATTTTTTTGAAAAAACAGCAGAAATTTATTTATTAATGTAATTATTTGTTTAATAATGCAACAAAAGAGAGCCTTCAAATATGAATAGGCTCTCTTTGTTTTACGTATTATTCAGTTTTCTCCAAAGGGTTGTACGATTAATTCCTAATCTTTTTGCTGTTTTGGTTTGATTTCTATTTTCATCTTCATAGACTTTATGAATAATTGCTTGTTCTATTTCTTCTAAAGTTCCTTTGATTGAAATATAATTATCTCGATCCATCAAATCATTCTTTTTTTGTTTATCTTTTCTTTCTGATAGTTCAATAATATGATCTTCATTAATATAATACCCTGTTGCTTTTATACTTAATTCTTTTACCCTTCTCTGCAATTCACCTAGATTCCCATGCCACTCAAACTCTTTTAACATATCGATTGACGATTTTCTTATACCCAGTGTTTCATTTCCACTGTGCGTATGAAATTCCGATAAGAAATAAGAGATAAATGCAGCTATATCTTCTTTTCGTTCTCTTAATGGCTTCGTATAGAATGATAGTTCAGAAATTAAATGGTATAAGTCCGAATTAAATAGCTCGGCCTCAAGCATAGAATCTAAATCCTGCTCTGATAGTGAAATAATTTGAAAACTACTAGGTGTGTTTTGAACAAGATTAACTAATAGCTCTTGCTCTTTAATGGAGAGACGATCTATTTCTTTAAATACAATTGTACCATGTTGAATCATTTGTACTTTTTCAACTAAATTTTGGATGCCCTCTTTAATTGAACTGCAATCTACAACAAGCATTGGAGCATCCTGACCAAATGTTGCAAAATGTATAGCTTTTGCGATGGTCATTTTGCCCGTAGATTGTTCACCGGTTATAAGAATGTTTTCATTAGCTTGGGCAAATTGGTGTACAGTCTCTCTTAAAGTTTCCGCATAAGGACTATCGCCTATAATAGGCACATGAACTACTTTGCTCGTCATTTTAATCGAGCTTATATCCTCTAACTTATTGAGTGCTTGTATATATATTCCGATTAAAGAATTATCTTGTTTAATCGGAAAAATTTGCATATCTATGTTAAATTTTTTAGTTTCTATGGTTTTCCAATAAGATCTCTTTTCTTTAAACACTTTTACTACTAGTTGATTTATTTCCTTGGATTCGATAATTTCATTTACTAATTCATCGTATTCACTAGAGAGATTTGAGAATTCTATTTTTGACTCTTTATTTACCAAGATAATATTCGATGGAATCGATTGAAGAATCTGATGATAGCGGGATACCCTCGCATGTGCCCGCTTTAATAATTGATACTGTCTTCTTCCTTCGTCAAAAGCGTCAAGAATAGCTTCTTTACCTGAAGTGATTAAAATACCTCTTATTCCTAATTTTTGAGCTTCTTCAACCGTTACAACGTCTCCAATAACGATAGTATAACCAAGTCTTTTTAACTCTTCTAATTGAGAACGAACTTGATCTCGATGGCTTATCGTAAACATTTCAATTTCATATTCTAATATGCTGCTCAACGTCTTTGCGCCTCTACTAATATTCTCAAATCCTACAAGCGCAACACGATGGTGTGTGTCTTGAATTAAAGTAAATACACGAAGCATATCATACCCGCTAATATCTATATGAATAACTGGTATCGAAACTTTTTCTTGAATCATAGCTGCGGTACCACCACGACTGATAATCAAATCATACCCTTGATCTTCAACACTCTTAGCTAGTTGAATTGCGTCTTCTAAGTTAGCAATTTCAATATCTACTTGGAAATCTTCAGGAAGTTTAAGTTGTTTTACAGACTCAGCCATACCAGAATATGGGGCAATTAACATTGTTTTAATCATTTCTACACCTACTTATGTTGCATTTTTCAACAACACTATTATGCCATACTTTTGTGGGCTCATGCAAATGGTTAACAAATAATGTATACTATAACGACGTGAAACATAGATCCGAAAAAACTTATTCTAAAGAACTGCTTTTCATGGAATTTACCGCTTATTCGTTCTTTTTAAGAAACCGCTTTGCACACTGTTCAATAATTCTTAAGATGCATGTGTGTCTCGCTTTAAACGATTACTTCTTTTATAATCCAATTTCACCACAAGCGTACCTAACTTCAAATAGGTCCACTGAAATATCGGGCTCTGTATAAACGTAAAAATAAATGTAAAAACAAATACTGGACCTCCAATTAGTAAGCCAATTACTAAAACCGTACATTCTGTCATAATTCTTACTCTACCAATTGGTGCACCTAATTTATCTGACAAAGATAACATAAAACCATCTCTTGGACCTGAACCAACTCCTGCAGCATTATACATTCCACCACCAAAGCCCATAATAACAATTCCAAGCAATATAAATACGATATCAATCCAAGTGTCCGTTGCGTTAGGGAGAATTCCAGACCAATGATAAAAATCTACAAAAGCACCCACAAGGATAGCGTTAAAAAACGTACCAACTTTTATGTATGTTCGATCCAAACAAAACGAAACGATAATTAATATACAGGAAATTATAATATTCCATGAACCAATGGAAAGTCCGAACTTATCAAAGAATGCCACATTAAGTACATCCCAAGGATGAATGCCAAGATGTTGCATATTTATAGTCAATGCAATCCCTAAACTAAAGACCATAATCCCAACAACAAAAAATGGCCATCTAAATGCATAGTTCAACCTTAACTACCTTCTTTCAAGCAACAAAATTTTTCAAAAAAAATGAATATAGATAGTATACGCTTTTTAGACTAGTGGGGAAAGAGCATTTACTTCTATTCCTTAGAAATAGTAATTTGTTCAGCACTCTCTGCAATTTTTACGCATAACTTTAATCTGCTTATCCATTTTTCAATATCGGCTAGTTCTTTTCGTATCCCATTCACTTCCTCAATATACATTAGACCATCAACTGCTCGATAGCCGATTACACTTTTCTTTATTCGTTGTACAATAGCTGGCCACTCAGCATCAGTCATTGATCCTTTTGAATAAAGAAGGATTATTGATGATAATTGATGACAAAACATACAAGATCCTGCTGTTATGTCTACTTGCTGACCAAACACTTCAGAAAATATGTAATTCGTTATTTCTTCTGTTTTTTTCCATTCCACGGGGTGTGTTTCCATCGCCTGCTCTGATCTTCCTAAAATTAGATAATCACAATCTAAGGGAGTATCTAATATACTCTTTAATTCATTAGGGAACTTATCAACCCAAGTTAGCAATCTATCAAAATCACAATAATGATAATCTGCAGTCGTTGTCGAATGTTCACTACAAAATTGAACCACACTCCTTCTAGCGTGGGAGACACCTTTTTTCGGTATCACTTTAATATTTACTCGACTATCGTTTAAAGCGCTGAGTAGCTCATTGCTCGTTTCATGGCTTACACACATATATATTTCATGATAATATTTTTCGATTATTTCTTTACACTTTATCCATAGTTCCAAATTCTTTCCATCTGGATCATGTGTTATGGTTAATAAATTATACATATTACACCACCCTATCTATGTATTCCACATCGAGGTGCTATCTTATCATTACTCCATTTATCATATAAAAGGGACTGATATAGTTCGTATGCCTGTTTCCCATAAACCTTTTTGTCTCCATACACAAAATACGGTGGTAAGGATTCATCTGAAAATAAATATTTATGATCCTCAATTAGTTGACCTAAATCGAATAATTGATTGCGAAATTCTATATTACGAGTACCTCCTCGCAAAATATGCTCTTCATTACATGCCTGTAAATAACACCATGCATCTAATAAATATGGTGAACCGTTATTAAATACGTGCTTTACAATAGGATGCTGAAGATATTTTGTATTACCTTCAATAAGTTGTAACTCTGCTAAACAAACTCGGATAATTTGATATGTTTCCAGTACTTGTTTAGACAATCTCCTATTATCAAGAAATTGAGCAGATATTTGGTGATTAGCACTTACTCGAAATAACTGCATTACTCGAACTCCTTTTCCTTTTAAACATATTTCAATTGCTGGTTTATCTATGCTACGGCCCTGATGTATCGTGTTCCATGATTTCTTATGAATTTCTCTGGTGAACCAAACTTCTATAAACCATAAATCATGTTTTTCCTTATTACCTTGATTTCAAACCTCTGTTGATTGTTTTGTTTGTACTCAGTATTTTAATACTCTTCTATCTATCTTTTTTGTGATTGATTACATTGTAACCGAAAGAAACTAAAATGACTCCTTTCTTTTTACGCAATAATATGGAAATAAATTTTAGAAACGCTCTATTCACCATTTTTCTAGTTTCTCATGTTTATTTGGTTTAGAGAGCCGTTGTATTGACCACTTTCTCCGGCTTCTCGGCTTTTTTTGTCTTAGAGAGCTGCTCTATTGACTACTTCTTCCGTTTTCTGGCGTTTTTTTGTCTTAGAGAACCATTCTATTGACCACTTTCCCCGACTTCTCTGCTTCTTTTGGTTTAGAGAGCTGCTCTATTCACCATTTTCTCCGGTTTCTCGGCTTTTTTTGGTTTAGAGAGCTACTCTATTTACCACACCAAGATTCTGCTAACTTCTTAGTCTGAATTTGCTAAAATAGCTAGGCCAGTTTCCATTCCAATGCAAAAATAAATCCCCACCTACAAAAGGTTGGAGATTTACGCTTATCTATAATACTTTATTTAGAAATTCCTTTGTTCTTTCGGAATCAGGGTTGGTAAAAATCTTATCTGGCGTATTTTCCTCCATGATAATTCCTTCGTCCATGAATAAAACACGATCCGCTACTTCCTTAGCAAAACCCATTTCATGTGTAACCACTACCATTGTCATACCCTCTTTAGCCAATTGTTTCATAACTTCTAATACTTCTCCCACTAATTCTGGGTCAAGAGCCGAAGTGGGCTCATCAAATAGCATAAGCTTCGGTTCCATCGCCAATGCTCTTGCTATCGCAACCCGTTGCTGTTGTCCTCCAGATAACTGAGCAGGATATTGATTTGCTTTATCTGATAAGCCAACCTTTTCTAGCAATATCTCCCCACGTTTTCTCGCCTCTTCGCTTGTAATTTTTCTTACTTTTTGTGGAGCTAACATTACATTTTGTATTACTGTTTTATGTGGGAATAAATTAAATTGCTGGAATACCATTCCAACTTCTGTTCGCACAGTATTAATATTCGTTTTTTTATCCGTTAAATCATGTCCATCAATAACCACCTTACCGGCGGAAACATCTTCTAATAGATTTAAACAACGTAAAAATGTACTCTTCCCTGATCCACTGGGACCTATAACACACACAACTTCTGTCTCTTCAACTTCACAATTTATCCCTTTTAATACTTCATTTTTTCCAAATCGTTTGTGTAGATCATTTACAGTTATCATTAGTAATTCAACCTTCTTTCAATTAATCGTAATATTAACGATAGTGTTAATGTGATTGCTAGATAAAATAATGCCACAGCAGTATATATTTCAACTGCAATAAATTGATTGGATACTATTAATCTACCTTGAAACATTAACTCTGGCACCAGGATAACAGATAGTAATGAAGTATCCTTGATACTAATGATAAATTGATTTCCTAATGGAGGTATCATTCGTTTAAAAGCCTGTGGCCAAATAATATACCTCATGGTTTGATTTTTAGTCAGTCCGAGTGAACGCCCAGCTTCAATTTGACCTTTATCAATAGAATCTACTGATCCTCGAACAACTTCCGCGATATACGCACCTGAATTAATTGCAATAACAATAATCCCCGCTACAATAGGGTCAAAATTATATTGAATTATTATTGGTAAGGCAAAGAATATCCAAATTGCTTGTACAAGTACAGGCGTACCTCTTACTACTTCTACATAGATAGACGCCAATACAAATAAAAATTTATTTTTAGAGATTCGTCCAAGTCCAAATATCGCTCCAAGAACAAAACCAATGAGTAAACCAACAATCGAAATTAAGAGTGTGTAATACAAGCCTTTTCCTAGCTCAGGTAAAAATTCAAACACACGAAACCAATCAAATTCTAATATTCTTCCAATAGCATCCATTCTTTCACCTCATTAAATAAAATAAGGCTTATCTTCTTTGGATAAGCCTTATAAGCTTTAAAATTTTATATAGCTACCTCAAACTTAATGCTGACTAAATTATTCTTCTGAACCAAACCACTTATTATAAATTTCATCATACTTACCATTTTCTTTTAACGTTGCCAGCGCATCGTCAACCGCAGCAACTAAGTCTTCATTTCCTTTTGCAATGGCAATCCCATAATTTTCAGCTTGATATAATTCCCCAACAGTTTTTAATCCATCTCCTGTTGTGGATATATAATAATCAACATTTGGAGCATCGTAAACCACTGCATCAGCACTTCCGTTTTCCACTGCTAAATAAACCTGATCCAGTTGTTCGAATTGATTAATAGTCGCATCTTCCGTATTTTCTTCAAGAAAATCTGCACTAGTAGAACCCATACGAGTAGCAACTGTTTTACCTTCTAAATCTTCTATACTATTAATATCTTCATTATCTGCTGAAACCCCAATTTTCAAACCGGACTCATAATAAGGTTCACTGTAATCGATAACCTGCTTACGGTCTTCAGTAATACTTATTCCAGCAATAGCAATATCAAATTGTTGTGTCTGAAGTCCAGGGATGATTCCATCAAAATTGGTTGTTTGAATTTCTCCACCTTCTATTTCAAATCCCGCTTCATCTGCAATAGCTTTAATTAGTTCGATATCAAATCCTGTTAACTCCCCATCTTCTACAAATTCAAAAGGAACGAAAGAATTATCACTAACTACTGTATAAGATTCCTCTAAATCATAAGAACTCTCATTATTACTTTCATCCTCTCCTTCACCTGATGCTAAATCCTCTTCACCGGATCCGCAAGCCGCAAGGAAAATTAATAACGCCGACAATACAATCAGCAAACTCCACTTATTCTTTTTCATTCTTTCTGCCCCCTAAATAGTTTGATTTCTACAAAAACTGACATATTTAATGGTATCAAATAATTACATATTAAGAAATTTCTCTTTTAACTTATATTTCAGAAAAATACATTAAATATGATTCTATAAATAATAAAATTAGCTAAATGCTTATATAAGATACGAAATAATCGCATATCCTTAATTTTTCTAGATTTCCAGTTCAAAATAAGCTAATATTTTCCAATTAACACTGCCTTTTCAATAGAAATATAGAAATTGTTTCGTTACAATGACCATACTATTTCTTTATATGGGGTTGAGTGTAAATGGAAGTTTGGTATTCAAGTTATGGATCAAATTTATGTGAAGAGCGTTTTTATTGTTACATCCTTGGGTTACAACCATATGGCTCTAACAAAGTTGAGAGGGGTTGTCGTAATAAAACCCTACCAAGAGATAATAAAAAGATTATCCTCCCATATCAGCTCTATTTTGCTAAAGAAAGAAGTAAATGGGGTAAGGGTGGAGTTGCATTTATACATCACGAATATGACATATCCCAATCAACTATCGGGCGTATGTATCGAATCACAGAAGAACAATTTTTAGAAGTTGTTGCTCAAGAAAATCAATTGGAGGATATTTATATTGATTTATCTGGAGTGAAGAAACGAGGTTTTGCTGATTTAGAATTGGGCTGGTATGATCGTATTATCTATTTAGGTGAAGAGGATGGCTCTCCTATCTTCACATTTACAAATAGCAATGGAATAACTGAAATGGAGAAATACTCCCCTGCCATTCCTTATCAAAACATCATTCGTAAAGGATTATCCGAATTAGGATTGGACAAAATAGAAATAAACAGCTACTTGAGTCCATTTCATAATTGCTAAATCCAGTTTAAAAAACGAACGTTTTAGATGTTATTATATTTAATGTTCGGATTATAGCAATAATTTGGCTTTGATTGCAATGGAAGATGGCGACTCCTGCAGGAACCGCACGAGCTGAAGATCCACTTGAAAAGTGTTCTTCTTTTCATGTTAGCTAAAAACCGGTGCTTGCGCAAAGCACCGTCTGCAATGAAAATCAAACAACGCAATATACGGATTTTACACCAATTATATTAATTATGAAATTTATTCACTTCAATAAAAGAAAAATTATGAGGTTTTGGAAAAAGTATTTACTTAAAAACATTCGAATGAATAGCATTTGAAAGCCGGCTAAAAACCATACTGCTTCACTACCCGTCTCATACGCGAAATCAGGAGGAACAATATGAATAACGAAATAACCTTGCAGCAATGGAAAGCTTTTGTAGAAGAAAAAATAAACAAGAAGTTAATTATCAAAATGCTCTGGAATGATCAAGAAAAAATGACACTGCTTCTTGTCCCAAATATGAAAATAAACTCCGTAATACACGATGACAATGAAGGATATTTATTTTACGATATAGCTGGAAAACGTGTATCCTATCCGATTCCTTCTATATTACCTGACAAATTCTTCATTAATGGCAAAATTAACTTGGATCATATAAAATCTGGAAACATCCAAATTAATCAAGAGTCACTAGCCAACAAAGATATTCAACTATTAGAAAATAAATAAAACAGGCTGGGACAAAATAGTTGATTTTAACTCAAAAGTAAAATACTTACGCTTTCTGAAATAAACTAGCAATCAGATTGAGGAAGATTTTCAATCAACCTCTAGATAAACGAGTTTATTTCCTAAGTATTGTTTATAAGCTTTTTTGTTAAAAATCGTTTTGTCCCAACGTGCTATTGTTTATCTTTTATTCGTTTTCTAACATTTTATTTACTTTATCTTGATTATTATCGATCCATTCTTGGGCAACTTCACGCTCATCTGCACCATCTTCAATCTTCGTAATCATCTCTTCTACTTCATCAATAGAAATATTCCAGTTTTGTAGAAATGCATAGACATCCGGTGCTTTTTCTTTCAAACCATTATTCGCAAGTACATTTACAGTTGATGGTGTAAATACTTTATAGTCATCTTCTAATACTTTAATATCAAACTTATTAAACATAGAGTGTGGTCTCCAGCCATAGAATATCACTGGCTCATCGCTAGATATTTTTCGTTGTACTTGAGCTAGCATTCCACCTTCTGAGGACGGAACTAATTCTAAGTCTAAATCTGCTTCTTCAATTAACTCGCGCATCATTTCTGTTGCACCAGCGCCTTCTTCAATTCCATAAATCTTATTACCAAATTGATCTTCTTTTCCTTTTAGATCACTTACTTTATTTATTCCCTCTAAATTCGAAGGAATTGTTAATCCAGTATTTGCATTATCGTAACTTGTAGTTACTTTTTCAACTGAATCTGAATACTTTTCCATCTGATTTTCATGCGCTGGCATCCATGAATCCATATATGCGTCTAAGTCCCCGCGAGAAAGACCAACAAAGGTCGAACTCACATCTGCCTGTGTTTCTTCCACTTCATAACCCATGTCTTCAATGATAATACGTGCAATTTTTGTTGGAGGCACTGTACTCGTCCATGGAGTTACAGCTAAATTAATCGTTCCCTTACTTTCGCTAGCATCCGTTGATTCTTCATTACTAGATCCACAGGCTGCTAAAAATAGTAATGTAAACAGTGATAAAACAATAGTAAACTTCTTCATTATGTTAAACAATCCTTTCATCGATTATTTTCCTTTACCAATTCCTTGTGTAATCCGATCAAGAACAATTGCTAAGACAACAATTCCCAAACCAGCTACCAAACCTAATCCAATATTCACTTGAGAAATAGCTGTTAATACAGATGCACCTAATCCTGGTGCTCCGATCATAGAAGCCACAACAGCCATTGACAGGGAAAGCATAATTGTTTGATTTACTCCTGCCATGATACTTGGTATCGCTAATGGAATTTGAACTTTATATAATAGTTGCTTATTTGTAGAACCAAATGCTCGAGAAGCTTCAACAATCTCTTTTGGTACACTTCGAATACCTAAATTAGTCATGCGAACAGCTGGAGGAGCAGCAAATATAAATGTAGCCATCACTGCTGGGACACCGCCTAGACCAAATAATAAGACTGCAGGAATTAGGTACACAAAACTCGGTAAAGTTTGCATGAAATCTAGGATTGGTCGCACGATTCGTTGTACTCCATCATTCATGGCGCTTAATATTCCCACAGGTATACCTATAACGAGAGAGACAAGGGTTGCTACAATAATAATTGCAAGTGTCTGCATAGCTCCTTCCCACATATCCACAGAACCAATAAATAAAAATCCTATTATAGTAAAAACAGCTAAACCAATGCCAGATACCTTCCAAGCTATTAATGCTAGAATAATAGTAAATAGTTCTGCTGGGATCAATAATAATAAATCTGTAACTCCACCGATAAATATGTTAAAAACTTCACTAATGACGTTGAATATACCACTAAACGTTGGTAGAAACCATCCATTAACGAATTCATTCATCCACTGTTCTAGTGGTAAATAAAAATAATCCATTATTCATTCACCTCCGCGTTTTCCTTTCCTAGAACTAGACCTGATAGAATGGATACTCGTGATACAATCCCAACTAACTTGTCTTCTTCAACAACGGCGATTGGGTATTTTGTATCCGCAGCTATTCCAATTAAATCACTTAAAGGAGTACTTGGAGTTGTTTGATAAATTTCTGTTTGTAATACATCTTCCATAGGGATATCTTCTTTATAAGAACGAATGGCATCATCAATTGTTAGTAAACCTTTGTAATGATCTTGACGGTCAACAACGAAAATACTAGACGCCCCTACTTCTTCCATTTTTCGTACTGCCATTCGCGGTCCATCTTTATACGTGGTCAGTACTTCTGGTTTCCGCATAACCGTTCCAGCATCCAATACTTTGGAACGATCAACATCTTTCACGAAATTACTTACATATTCGTTTGCAGGATTCTCAAGAATCTCTTCTGAGGTACCGACTTGAACAATTTCGCCATCTTTCATAATTGCAATTCGGTCGCCTAATTTCAATGCTTCATCCAAATCATGCGTAATAAAAAGAATAGTTTTATTTAATGTATTTTGAAGTTTTAATAACTCATCTTGCATTTCTTTTCTAATAAGTGGATCAAGTGCGCTAAAAGCCTCATCCATTAGTAGAATATCAGTATCATTGGCTAATGCTCTTGCGAGACCAACTCGTTGCTGCATTCCACCACTAAGTTCGTTCGGATAGCTATTTTCATAGCCTTTCAGACCAACATCTTCAATTGATTTGTAAGCTTTCTTATTTCTTTCTTCTTTAGAAACGCCTTGAATCTCAAGACCGTAAGATACATTATTAATAACAGTTCGATGAGGAAACAATCCAAAATTTTGAAATACCATTCCTAACTTATTTCTTCTTGTCTCGATCAACTGTTCCTTATTCATCTTCGTGATATCATCTCCATCAATATTAATGGAGCCATTAGTCGGTTCAATTAATCGATTAATTAATCGAATCAAGGTAGATTTACCACTACCAGAAAGTCCCATAATCACGAAGAATTCACCACTTTTTACATCAAAAGATACATTATTAACACCGACAGTATTACCAGATTTCTTTAAAATTTCATCTTTTGTATAACCCTCTTCAAGTAGTTGTAATCCTTTTTTTGAATGAGAGCCAAAAATCTTCGTTAATTGATTTACTTCAATCTTATTCATGTATACTCTCCTTCAAATTTCACAATAAATTATTATTTTTTCTTTATTCCTATTACTCTTCCTGCTTGTTTCGGTTTCTCTATCCATTGATGGTTATTCCAAACATGATCAATATTTTCTTTTACATGAGGTAGAAACGGTGCTGGCTTTCCTATTTCTTGATCCATCCCCATAAGCATTTGCTCACTGGTTGCAATAACAACTTCTTTTGCATTTTTCATCGTAAAAAATGCATGTAATCGTTTGGAATCTACATCCAACAATTGCAAATCTACGTGAAGTTCTTCACCTAAATAAGCTTCATTTAAGTAACAAAGATGCGTTTCCAAAGTAAACAGTGTGTATTTTTCATTCTCGATGACTTCTTTCGTCAGGCCAAAAAACTCCATTAAAGAATCCACTGCATAACTGAAAACAGCAGCATATGCGGCATCATTCATATGACCGTTATAATCTACCCATTCTGGTTTTACTTCTGATTTGAAGTTAAACATTCTATCCATCTTTTCATGTCACCTCTTATGGCCAATAATCTTCGACAAGATCAATAAGTTTTACTAAAAATTCATTTCTCTTTTTCTCTAACTCTTCGACAGACCGATCATTAGCATGTGTTTCACAGCCTTGAATAACACGTTCTTTTAATTCATCTGTTAACTCCGGTGCTTCTAGTTTCGTCCAAGGTAATTTTAATGCTGGTCCGAATTGTTCTAGCATATGTCTCATGCCTGCATTTCCTCCAGCTAAATGGAACGTCATAAATGGTCCCATTTGCGCCCAACGTAAACCAGCGCCATAAGTAATTGCTTTATCTACTTCTTCGGTTGTCGCGATACCGTCATTTACCAGATGCAATGCTTCACGCCAAAGTGCCTCCATTAAACGGTCTGCTACAAATCCTTCAATTTCTTTTTCAATTACCATAGGTTTCATTTGTAAAGATTCATAATATACCGATGCCCTATTCGTAATTTCTTTTGTTGTTGCCTCTCCACCAACGATTTCTACGAGTGGAAGTAGATAAACTGGATTGAATGGATGAGCTACTACTAAACGTTCCGGATGATTTAAGCCTATTTGTAAGTCTGTTGGCTTAATTCCAGAAGTACTAGATCCAATAATTGTATTCGAATGTGCAAAACGATCAATTTCTTTAAGTACGCCGTGTTTTAATTCATATCGTTCTGGTACACTTTCTTGAATTAAATCTGCATCTTTAACCGCTTCTTCAATACTATCCACAAAAGTAAGAGAATCTTTGGATGCACCTTCTTTTAATCCTAATTGTTCTACTGATTCCCAAGCATTCTCGATTGCTTGTATTGTTCTTTCTTTTGCCCCTGGTGCAGGATCATGAGCTACAACTTCACACCCGTTTGCAAGAAAACGAGTAATCCATCCATTACCAATTACTCCTGTACCAATAACAGCTACTTTCTTCATTTTGGATTTCCCCTTTATTTACCTCTTAAGTTATAAGCCTCTCTTGCTTCTTGAGGAGTCATTATTTCTATATTATTTGCATGTAATTGATTTACCGCTTGATCTACTAAGGCTTCATTTGTTGCTAATACACCTTTTTTTAAATAAATGTTATCTTCTAGTCCAACTCTTACATTTCCTCCAAGTTGGGCAGCCTGAGTTACCATTGGTAATTGATTTCGTCCAATACTAAATGCAGACCAGTGAGCATTTTCCGGAATACGTCCCTTCATATACAGCAATGTGTCTAATTCAGCATCTGCTCCCCATGGAATTCCGAGGCAAAATTGGAACATCGGATCATTATCAATTAATCCCTCTTTAATTAGCTGATTTGCAAAATGAATATGTCCAGTATCAAAACATTCAAGTTCTGGCTTCACTCCACTTTTTCGCACGAGTGCCGCCTGTTCACGTAACCAATCAGTTGGACTCATGTAGATCATGTCGCCAAAATTGGTTGAACCACAATCCAATGTACACATCTCTGGCAGTAATTCGCCAACAGGTTTATGTCGTTCGGATGGAATCTGGATATCTGTACCATTTCCTCCAGCTGATGGTGTATCTAAACTTGGAATAAAATCTCCACCACCACCAGAAGTAATGTTTATAATTACATCTGTTTCTGAATCACGAATTCGATCTACGATTTCACGATAATGTTCTACATCATGACTAATTCCACCTGTTTTTGGATCTCTTGCATGAACATGTGCAACTGTGGCACCTGCTTTTGCAGAAGCAATCGCAGATTCGGCAATTTCCTTCGGTGTAACCGGAACATTAGGATTTTTTTGAATAGTATCTCCTGCTCCTGTAACAGCAGCAGTTAACATAACTTTTTTAGCCATCTTATCCCCTCCTATAAATTTTGATCTATATATATTCAAATACTGTACCGTTCAGACGGTTAATTATTCACAAGTGTTACTATACCATCTGGACGGTTTTATATCAACACCCTTTTTCACTTTTTTATTGTTCGTTATTTCTCATAAAAAAAACTACCTAATCACTTAGGTAGTTTTAATCGCTATCTTTCTCTTTCTTTTCTGCTTTCATATATAAATCCTGAATCCATTCGTGGAGCCTTTTATATACTTCTTTCTTCTTTTCATTATCTATATTATAATGTTCTAAAAGTTCAGCTAACCAAATACCATCTGCTGCTAAACGAATGATTGTTGCATCAATCGGGTCTAACCCATCATTTTCAATATTACCTTGCCATTTTTCATACGCATCATGAAGCGGAGCCATCAATTTAGGATTAACCGCTTTGGCTGCTAATAGTCCAGCATGCATATCTTTATTCGGATATCCTTGGTTGAAAGTTACATTTAAAAATGATCTCGTCCACTTACCTCTCTCCAATGGATCTCTCTCAACATTATCACTTATTTTATTTTGATAGTTTTGTGCTAAGTGTTCCACCATCCCTTTTACAAGAGCTTCCTTAGAAGGGAAATGATATAACAACCCGCCTTTACTAATTCCTGCCTCTTTCGCTACAGCCTCTAATGTTAAATTGAAAATCCCTTTTTCACTTACGATTCCTGATGCTGCATTCAGGATTGTGATTTTACGTGATTGTTTTGACAAATTCATCATCCTCAGCACAATTGATATTTTTTAATTAATTTCACTATACTACCCAGACGGTTTATTTTCAATATATTATTATCTAGGATTTTCTAATACTGTATAAATTATTACACAGTATTTTTATTGTGTGAGATAAAGATGATAAATTCTAGATATTGCTTTTATCCTAGATTTTCAACTTTTTCTTGGATAATGGAAATATCTTTATCGCCCTTTTTTGACCAATATGTTGCTAATAATGGCCCAGATATATTATGCCATACACTGAAAATCGCGCTTGGTACAGCGGCAACTGGTGTTGTTGCAAAAGCTGTTAATGCAAGCGTTGAAGCGAGGCCAGAATTTTGCATACCTACTTCAATCGATATTGCTTTTCGATCGGAAAAATCGAGTTTAGCTAATTTTGCAATGAGAAATCCTAAGAATAAACCTAATAAATTATGTAGCATAACAACTCCAAAAATCAATAAACCTGATGTTGCAATTGCTTCAGTATTTACGGCAACAACCGCACTTGCTACTGCAACAATTCCGATTACAGATACAAGCGGTAGAACCGATACGCTTTTTTCCACTTGATTACGGAATAACATACGTACCCCTACACCTAGCACTATTGGTAGTAATACTACCTGTATAATGGATATAAACATACTCATAAATGAGACAGCCATCCATTCACTCGCTAATAACAATGTTAATGTAGGTGTCATAATTGGTGCAATTAATGTAGATATTGTTGTCACGGATACGGATAACGCAGTATTACCCTTAGCTAAATATGTCATAACATTAGACGCAGTGCCACCCGGACAACACCCTACTAGTATGACTCCCACCGCAATTGCTGGAGGAAGTTGAAAAACTACAGCAAGACAATATGCAATAATTGGCATAATGGTATATTGCAATATTACAGCAATTAATACACTTTTCGGTGTCTTTATTACCCCTTTGAAGTCATTTGGAGTAAGTGTCAACCCCATTCCAAACATAATAATTCCAAGAAGTAGCGAAATATGTGGAGCGATCCAAGAGAATCCACTTGGAAAAATAAAACTAATCACCCCAAATAACAACACCCATATCGCAAAGGTATTACCTGCAAAAATGCTTACTTTCTCTAAAGATTTCAAGACATCTTCCTCCAATCTGTTTGTATTCTCATTATAATAACAATAATCTGATAATAAAGTCTATACTATTTAACAATTTAATGTGGTAAAAAGTTACATAATTAATGGGTTCCTTTAGTATTCTCTCCTTTTGCCAATGTAACAATCATGAAATTGATTCAACTATTGAAATTTATAATTTTTAATAAGTGTTTATTCAATTCCATTACAGGTGTTCCATAATTTTTTCGATGCCATTGAATTAACAAACCAAGAATTGCATTCGTTTGATAGCTTAATAAATAATCCTTATCTATATTAGTAGTTGTCGTCAACGCTTTTTCAATGGAATAAGACATCAACAAACGAATTCGATCAAAAACAGAGTAATAATACGTCATTGGAATACGCTCATTGAATACGATTTCATAAAAATTTTGATGTCTTTTCACATGATCAAATATTCGTATCATATTTGCGTCTAGTTGATTAATATTATCGTTTGTCTGTTTATATGGTTCATCGTACGATATTTTTAAATCCTCCACTATTTCTTCAAAAGTTTGTTTAAATACATCTTGAATATTTCCGTAATGCAAATAAAATGTTCCTCTATTTACATGAGCCTTACGACAGAGTTCAGATACCGTTATATCTTCTAATGACTTGGACTTTAGTAAAGAAAACAATGCAGTTCGGATGTTTTTTTCTGTCTTTATGATACGAAGATCTTTTTTCAATTTATTCATCCCCCTTTTATTAGACATGTTTAAGAAGAACTGTCGATTAATCAAAAACCATAACTTATTTTTATAGGAACCATCTCTATCTTACAGTATAATTTTTATTGAACAGATGTACAATAAATTGATAAAGGGGATGTTGAAATGAAATTAAAAGACAAAGTAGCTATTGTTACTGGGGCGGCATCTGGTATGGGGAAAGCCATTGCTACTCTATATGCTAGTGAAGGAGCAAAAGTAATTGTCGCTGATTTGAATGAAGAAGGCGCACAAAGTGTTGTTGAAGAAATTACAAGCAATAACGGAGTTGCAACTGCAATCAAAGTTAATATTGCTCAAAAAGAGGATATTGATAAGATGATTGATACTGCTGTTGATACTTACGGAACATTAGATATTCTAGTGAATAATGCAGGAATCATGGATGGTTTTGAAGCAGTTGGTGATGTTGAGGATGACCGTTGGGACCTTATTTTTGATATAAACACAAAAGGTGTTATGCGTGCAATGCGTAAAGCTATACCAATTTTCCTTGAAAAAGAAAGCGGTGTTATTGTAAATACTGCTTCTACCGGAGGTTTAAATGGTGCACACGCTGGTGCTGCATATGGCGCTTCTAAGCATGCTGTAATTGGTTTAACCAAAAATACAGGTTATATGTATGCAAATAGCGGCATTCGTTGTAATGCCATTGCTCCAGGTGGTGTTGCTACTAATATTACCTCTTCGTTAAAAGGATTCAATGAGTTTGGTTTTGGACGTACAAAAGCAGTTCAAGGTGTAATGCCACGTGTTGGACAACCTGAAGAGATTGCACAAGTGGCGCTTTTCTTAGCATCTGATGACGCAAGCTTCGTTAACGGAACCGTTGTAACAGCAGATGGCGGATGGACAGCTGCATTTTAATATAAGCATAATCCAAGATAACCGAACTTTTCTCCATTAAATTAACTGGATGAAAGTTCGGTTGTTTTTATTTGCTCTACCTAATTAAAGAGTAAATTAATTCCGCCAACCGTTGCTAAAACTAGTATAAGCATAGTAAATACATGTTGCGGGATCAGTGGCAATACTTTTACTCCTATTATAGCTCCCAGTATGATGACTGGTGCCATCGTTAAATTGAATGTTAATGATTCCGTTGTAATTAAACCTAAGTACATGTAAAAAGGAAATTTAATTACATTAACTGATAGGAAAAACCAAGCACCTGTACCAACGAACTCTTTCTTCGGAAGTCCTTTTACAAGCAAGTATATTGTCATAATAGCACCAGCTGCATTACCAACCATCGTAGTAAAGCCACCTAGAACTCCCATCAAAATTGTAAATGTCAGTGAAGTAGGTAGCATCTCATTAAACTTACTCCCAAGCCTCTCTCTAACTACATTTAATGCTATCATGATTAAAACAATTACACCGATAATAGGTTTTAATTGTTCATCATTGACATATTGTAGTACAAAAAAGCCTGCCAAAATCCCCATTAAAACCCAAGGTATCAAATTAGTAAGATACTTCCAAACTACATTTCTACGATAATATGTAACTGCAAATAAATCGCCAATTAACAACATAGGAAGTAATAATCCAACTGATTCTCGCGCGGGAAATACAAACATTATCAACGTTACAACTAGAATGACTAGATTTGGTAATCCAGACTTCGAAAACCCAACAAATAATGCACAAATAATAACAATAACCCAATCTAATAATGAAAAATCAAACATAAATATGCCTCTTTTCTCGCTGTATCGAATTATATATACTAGTTTACAATACTAATCCTAATAGAACAGTTCCTTTTTTGAAATAGAATTGTTCGACATTTCCATATAAACTAAACTTCAGCAGGTCTTTTTCAATTTTTATTGAAGTATACTTATAGAAAATAAAAATGATGGAGGTTAGGTGAAGATGCAAGAATTATTTATAGAGGTAGAAGAAAATGTAAAACTCTATGTTAGGGATAGTGGCGGTAAAGAGGATGTTCTTGTTTTTATACCTGGGTTCACTTTTACATCTGAAGTGTTTCAACACCAAGTAAATTATTTTTCGTCTAATTATCGAGTGATTATAATCGATCCTAGAAGTCATGGAAAATCAACTACAACTGTTCATGGGAATGATTACGTTACCCATGGAATGGATTTACACATGGTTCTACAAAGCTTAGGATTAACAAATGTCCATTTAGTTGGATGGTCTTTTGGTTGTCTAACGGTATGGGAATACGTCAAACAATTTGGAAGTGATCATCTTAAATCAACCACTTTCATTGATATGCCACCTAAATCATTATCCGTAAATGAAAATGATTGGGTTGAAGGGAATCTGGATGATATGGCACACGTATATCATGCCAGTTTACGAGATGAAAAGGGTCAAAAGGAATTTATTAAGAGTTACAGTGAAAATGTAATGATTCAGCGTAACCTAACCAATAGTGAGTTAGATTGGATTATTGGCCAATCATTACTTACTCCTCCACATGTTGCTGCAAGCTTATTTGCTTCTGGGTTATTTTCTGATTATCGTACAGAAGCACAACAGCTTAGTACAGAAATACCTACTTTATTTATTATTGCCAAACATTGGTCCGATGTAGCGAAGCCTTATTTGAAACAATTAGCTTCAAAAGCAGACATAGAGATACTCGGTGGACACATGATGTTTTGGGAATACCCTGAGAGGTTTAATGCGCTATTAAAGGAATTTTTAGCATAGACCTAATTTCATTCGTCGATTACTTCAACAAAATAAGCATTTGTTCTCGCAGGTGAGGACTCCAATAATTTATCGCTATAGACACGCACTTTTTGATTTACACTAATATTATGAAACAGATTGTTACCTTTGACAGCTCGATGTTCCGAAACGATGATAAGCCCTTTATGTTCAGAAAAAAGATGCCCTGTAATTCTATTGATCAAAGAAGTAGGCTCATCTGCTATCCATATTGTATTTGTTAATCTTTTAGAGACGACGTACCCCTCTGAAGTAAATTGATAATCATCATCTACCTGTACTTGGTCATTTGTGTCCACATTCATAATCAGTAGGTAGAAGATTGGTACGATGAATAAGGCGAAAAGTAGTATTTTCCATAAATAAGATAAAAGCTTATTCATCATGTACTAACTCCTCTCGTTTTAAAAATGCTCAATAGACTTATCAACTATAAAATAAAATGTATAATAAAAATCCCAACAAACAGAGAGAGCCATGGAAAAATATTAATGAATATCATTTCTAGATAAGAAATATGTTCGATCTTGCGCTTATAAACATAAAACCATGACAATATAACACCAAGAAACCAAATAGGTAAAATGAAAAAATATTCAGGTGCCACAAAAGTTTTATCAGTATAATTCTCAGCAATTGTTCCGCTAGCAAAAAATAACGTAATAGCAAAAGCAAGAAATCCACAAACAATTAAATTAGTAATCATCAATGTTATTTTCAACTATATCCTCACACCTTTCATTTTATGGTGCAAAATCAATGATTCCTGTAATCAAGAGAATAAAAATCATGACCCAATAAATAATGAAGGACCCAGATAGTATCAACGAAATTGTTGGAATTACATTCTTCTCTGACTTTTTTAATCTACCAAACAGAGAAAGAATGATACCTACCGCAGATAATATCATAGTAATAGAATCTCCAATTAAACTGCCTATGTTTGCAATTCTAGTGGGTTGCACAAACACGATAAAAAAACAGGTGATACCTAGTGCAAGTGAAATGTAGCTTACTGTTCCATGCTTCTTTTTAACCAATGTTGATTCATTTTTAGTTCTCCCTATAATATAATTAAAAAATGGGGGTTATGACGATGAAAAAACGATCAATGTTTCTTTTCTTTATATTCTTTCTCGGAGCATGTAATACTGCAACAGAAAGCGAATCCTATCAAAGCATGATCAGAATTCATAATACTAATTACTATTATTTGGATGATGCAACAAACTACAGCCAATCTGTAAAAATTGGTGAAATTAAGGAACAGACTCCACCTGATGTTATGCCCGTTAGACATTTACGCTCCAATTCTGAACCTAAGGGATCTGAAATTTATTCTACAAAAGAAAGCTCGAACCACATCATTGTAAGAAATATAGACACAGATGATATATCTGTATATACTTCAGAAGAAAACAACTTAAGTAGCACAAATGACTAACAACCATTTAGAACTCTATGCAAAAAGGATGCGTATTCTCATCTAAGCAATATTTGATTCTTTGTTTAAAATTAGGTAACGTTACCATATCTAATGCTACTTTAATAGGGAAGTATCCTGTTTCTAGACTCTCTGATGTAATAGAGGGCGTCCCTCCAATTGGTTTCGCTAAAAATAAGGTGTTGGTTATCGACTGTTGAACATTTTGAAATACACCACAGAACTTTATAATTTCAACATCCACACCAGATTCTTCTTTCGTTTCTCGAATAGCGGCTACTTTCAAAGATTCTCCTTCTTCAACTTGACCGCCAGGCATTTCCCATCCTCTCCTGGGACCTTTGATTAATAATATTTCATCATGCTCATTGATGACAATCGTTGCTGCTGATATAAAATGCTTTGGTGGTGAGTATGATTGGTTATTTCCCATTTATGTCAGCTCCTTAGCTATAACATCGTTATGCAAACAATCTTAGATTTCAAATCAGATCCATCCATCTAAAAATACCTCTTATCAGCCAAATAATTAAGCGAATAGGCAAAATAATAATATCAGGAACCCAAAACAAAATATCTAATACAAGATCTTTTTTCGTATAATCTTCTTTATCTTTTCTTTGCTTTCTCGTTTTAGCTTTTTTTGTTTCCCACCATTCTCTCAATATTTACTCTCCCTTTTATATAAAAATATAACTATTCTACGACTATCTCACCGGAAATGTTTCAAATATTAAAATTTTCACATCGAACTTACTTTATTACGTTTTTACCAATTCACTAAAGTACACTAAAACATTACTACATGTTAGTTTGTAATTTCAATGACACTGAGCTGACTCTGATTTAAAAATCGAACTGGTAATAAACTCGTACCTAAACCACTATCGATATACAAATGTTGATTCTCTTTCAGTTGATAAACACCTTTATCTTTTTTAGGAAATAAACCTTCATCAGGTGCTACTATCGGACCAATCAATGGCAACCTTACTTGCCCTCCGTGAGTATGACCACTCAGGATTAAATCAGCATCTATTTCAACATATTTATCGGTAACACCTGGAGAATGAGACAACAACACTGTATATTCTTTAGTATTGACATTGTTAAATGCCTTTTTCATATCCTCATGATTGGTAGACACATCATCTATACCGACAAGATTGAGAGTCATTCCTTTTATCATCATTTCTGTGGAATCATTATTTAACATGTGTACTCCTCGTTGCTCAAGTCCTATCAACAGTTCATTTTTTAAATTATTTCCCCATTCGTGATTACCAGATACAAAATAAACGTGCTGCTGAAAAGACGTTAATTCTTCTACTAAGTGAAAAACGTCATGGAAACGCTTCGTCTTTCTATCTATAATATCCCCTGTAATCACAATAACGTCTGGCTGCTGATTTTTTATTGTATGTATTAACTTCTGGTTATTATCACCAAATACTTTTGCATGAAGGTCACTAAGCTGAATCAATTTAATTCTCGAATCACTATCCAATTTATTAGATTTGAAATGTACTTTATTCACTTTGAATACATTCGTTTCATAATAGATATCAACAAGTACAAATAATAGAAAGATTATTAAAGTAACATAGATGATTGACTTTTTTCTTGATATTCGTTCCAATGTATCATCCTCTTTCTGAAAAAATACCATATAAAATTTGGTTTTAATTTAAGTAAATAGGGAAAAATTTAGTTTAGAATGAGACGATTTCTACTAACAAGGAGCTTACATAATGAAACATTTCTTAAAAGATATTATTTTTATTATTATCGGAGCACTTTTTTACGCATTAGCTGTTAATATGTTAATTATCCCCAATAACTTTGCTGATGGCGGGCTTACAGGTATGTCCATTCTTCTCCATTATGTATTTGGATGGTCTACGGGTATTGTTAACTTTATATTGGCAGCAATTATCCTAGCAATCGGATACACCGTATTACCAAAAAGAAATATCATACTAACTACGATCACAGCAACACTGATTTCCTTATTTCTTTATATAACAGAAAATAATATTGAACCCCTTGCAGATCCGCTTGTATCTGCTATATTTGCAGGTTTCTTTAGTGGTATAGGTGCAGGATTGATTTTCCGTACCGGTAGTTCGATGGGCGGTACAAGTGTTATTGCCCGGATGTTTCACCATAATCTAGGATGGGATCTAACAAGAACGAATTTTGTACTGGATGCAGCCGTCGTTTTAGCTGGATTATTTTTTATTGGAACTTTAAATACGATGTATACTATCATCTTATTGTTTATTGGTAAGAAAGCTACAGACCTTGTTATGGAGGGGCTAGATCCTAGAAAAGCAGTTAGTGTAATCTCCACGCATGCTACTGAAATCACAGACGTGGTAATAAACAATTTAGACACTAGCGCAACCGTATTTAAGGGTTATGGTGGTTATATGAAACAAGATGCAGACATGTCTTATATTATTATTAGCAAATACCAATTAATGAGATTAAAGAGACTTATCTACTCCGTCGACGAAAAAGCATTTGTAGTCATTCACGATGTAAGAGATGTCACCGGTGGAAGCTTCGCTTGGGAGAAGAAACGAGGCAGAAAATAGATGGAGTTTTAGGGACAGTCCTCTCAATCAGTGGGGAATTTCCCCACTGATTAATAGAATAAATTCCCTCTGCTAGCAAGACTGATGTAATAATCATTATAGTAACTATTTTCTTCCTACTAATCTTTTTATTTTCTTTTACTATTATGGATTAATTATGCACCTAGAACATGTTATGAATAGTCATAGGCATTTGCTTATGATTATATTTAAAACCTCTGATGCTGTTTCTTCCGCAGTTAGTTTTTCTGTATTTATATGTCTTTGAAAAAAAGTTGCATCTAATTGGTTTACATTTTTTCGATTCGATTCACAATAAATTTATTATCTTCATCCCCTCTTTTCTTTAATCTATCTATTATTGTTTGAGGTTCTGCTACAAGTGTAAAGTGATGTAATTGAATACCTTCTTTCTTTAGTCTTCCTATAATTTCTTGATAGTATTGTTCATTCGTAAGTGTCATTGGTACAATCACTATTTTTTCTGTTTCTGTTGTTATCTTCTTTAATAAGTGATAATTCCACATTCTCCATTCTTCATGGTCCTGAAAGTCTTCTTCACATAATTCAACCGGTAGCTGTTTTCGGATTAGAAAGCCTACTTCTTCCGGATCATACAAATAGGAATTCGGTATTCTTTTATGTAGTATTTTCGCAGTTTCTGTTTTTCCAACGCCGAATGTTCCATTAATCCAAATAATCATGTTATACCTTCTCTCATCTTAAAAATTATTCATTATATATATCCTTTACATCCCAATCATTTGTGTTTATCACTTCGGTAATGATTTGTTTGATACGATTGTCTTGCGTGTCATATGGAATATCAATCGTTGTATTACTATCTGAAAAATGGTATGAAAATACTGATCGTGAACGAGGATCAACAACCCTACTAACTTCCTCTACATCATCCCAGGCAATGTTATTTTCAGATAAAGACCAAAAATCATTTCCATGTACCCCATTACTATCAAAATAAGCATAATGTGAAACTGAAAAGATAAATAATGGAATTGTTACAACTAGTAATAAGAGATGAATAGTCGTTAATTTATATTCTTTATCTTTTTTCTCCATATAGAATTTAGTTAATAAGAAAGATAATAGTGTCACTGCAATCAAAATCATGGCGATTCCAAATCCTTTAAACGATTCTACAGGTCGAATGAAAATCCAATGATCATAAGAAAAAAATAATAAGTCCTGAATAAAAATAATAGCTATCCCAGGTATACCAAAAGCAGACACGAGTAATAGTAGGATACTTGTCAAAATATATGGTAAGAGTGAATCCGCATCTATGTCACGTAGAAATTTCATATAACCCCTCCTTTTCTACTATATACGATTTTACTCATTATCGGTTTCATTTTTTCAAAAATTTAAAAATATATAGATAATAAAAACACGAAAATCTCTAGTTTAAAATAGTTTGGATATTGAAATATAGGCAATTAAAAACTCCCCATCGATAAACAGTTTATGTTTTTTAAACCGTCCACCTGAAGGGGAGCATATTGGAATACATAGTATCCGAAGGCGCATCATCCACCTTAAAATACGCGAAGCATCTAAAAACTATTTTCATTTCGCTTTAGTTCAACCTGCACACATGCTTACCAAAATTATTGGTTAAAGCTAGCTATTTATCTATACATATTCTCCTGCTCTTAAGAAGTTACTTGACCAGGAAAATAGCGATTTTTCAATCTCGTTGACATAATCTCTAGTATGATTGCGATTAATAAAATCGCATATGTGATAAAGCCAACTTCTCTAAGATCAAAGTAAAATCCAGAAGCCATAAACAATTCAAAGCCAATTCCACCCGCTCCAGCAGCCGCGCCCATTGCCACAGCTACTGAGAAATTTATTTCAAATCGTAAGAATGTCCAAGACAATAAATACGTAAAGGTAGATGGTAATATACCATGTACAATTACATGCCACCATTTTGAACCTGAAGCTCTTAGTGCTTCAAGAATTCCAGCATCCACTTCTTCAAACGCTTCTGAAAATGCCTTTACTAGGTAAGCAACGGAATGAAACAACATTCCAAGAACAGCAGCTTCACTTCCGAGTCCTGCTGCTATAGCAAAAATAAGCACCCAAAGCACGGTAGGTACAGCTCGTACAAACGCTACAAAAATCCTAACTGTTTTGGATATCCATGGTTTTGATAAATTCTCTGCAGCCATCAAAGCAAGAAAAAATGCTATAATCGCCCCAAAAACCGTAGCTAAAATACCCAATCCCAATGTGACCCCAATTTGATACGCCGCTTCTTGCCAACTAAAATGGTTAAGAGCAGGCTCTAAGAACATTACTCTTAAATTATGCCATGTTTCTGGTATTGCTCGTTCTAGCTGTAGACCGGAATAATTGAAAAAGAAAAACGCTAAGATTGTTAACAAGCTAAGGATCCATATTGTACTCTTGACAACTAAATCAATTTTGTTCCCAGATTTTATATTAATTTGCCCGTTCCGCTTCCGTCTCATTTTTATCGAGGTTGTTACTTGATTCATTTCCATTACAATATCACCTTCCGTATCTTGTTAGATAATAATTCAATAATAATTACGGCTATAACGATGGACAAAGTAATCAACGCAACAACATCATAATTCAAATTTTTATAGTAAATATCGAACATATATCCAATACCAGTACCTGTTAATATCCCTACAAGTGTTGCACTACGAATATTCGTTTCAATCATAAATAGGATCCAGCTTAACATTTGCGGGAGGCTTTGCGGAATTACGGCATTGTTTACAATATGAAAGTATGTAGCCCCTGTTGCACTAAGGGCTTCTACCGAACTTGAGCTTGCTTCATCTATTGTTTCAATAAATGCTCTAGTCAAAAATCCCAATGTCCCAACGAAAAGTGCCAGGAAGCCTGTCACCGAGTTTTGACCAAAAGAAATCAGTAAAATCAATGACCAAGCTACCACAGGAATGTTTCTTGAAAAAGATGCTATAAAACGAGCTAGCACACTAAAAAAGTTATTTACTTTTGTCGTTTTTGAACCGAGTAATGCTAACGCGATTGATAGCACTGCTGCTAAAGTTGTAGCAGCAATAGACATAAAAATTGTCTCGGTCAATTTTTCTACTATACCAGGTAATTTTGTAATAGCTTCACTGGTAATAAAAAGATTAGCAACCATCCAACCAATTGCTTGTGGAATTGTCGTAATACTCTCAAGCAAATTAAACTGCGTTATGGACGAAGCAAAATAGGTCATCAAGATAATTAGTAGTAAAAAGATTGTTGCTTGCCACTTCCCTTTCCTCATCTTTTGTTCATCCATATGACCTACTCCTCTATACCGTAATTAGTTCTCGCTGTTGAAAACCATAAATCGATTCAATTTTATCCTGATACAACATATTGCTTGGGCCGTCAAAAACAATTTCTCCACTTTTTAAACCAATAATGCGATCTGCATATTCTTTTGCCACTTCGACTTGGTGTAAATTCACTAAACAGGTAATCCCTAATTCATTTGTAATTCTTTTTAGATAATCCATAATTATCTTCGAAGAATTTGGATCTAAAGACGCGATTGGCTCATCACATAGAATAATCTTTGGATCTTGAATTAATGCGCGACATATTCCAACTCTCTGCTGCTGCCCTCCACTTAATTGGTCACACCGCTTATATGCATGATCAGCAATACCTAATCTATCAAGTAATTCAAAAGCTTTTTCTTTCTCTTTTTCTGTAAATCTCCCAAATATACCTTGTAAATTTGTTTTATACCCAAATCTTCCATGTAGCACATTTTCAATTACCGTAAGACGAGGTACTAAGTTATAGTGTTGAAAAATCATTCCTATATTTGTACGTAGAGTTCTTAAAGACTTTTTCTTCATATCTCCTACACTTTGTCCATCTACAAATACGCTACCCTCACTAATTTCTACCATTCGATTAATGCATCGTAGTAATGTAGACTTACCCGCACCAGAAGGACCAATGATAGAGACAAATTCGCCAGATCCAATTTCAAAATTAACATTCTTTAAGACTTTCGTATCTCCGTTATAGTGCTTACCAAGGTTATTAACTTCTAATAAAGTCATACATGGACACTCCTTCCGATAATTCCGGTAGATAGTCATTAAATTTACTTTGTAGCTGAAAGCTCTCGAATTGGGTTAAACCATTGATCCTCTACAGGGACAAAACGCTCATCACCAGATTTAAAGAATAAACCAGATTCATCGGAATCTTCAGGGACAAAAATTGCCTCATTATTTGCAATTTCTTCGGAACTAAATAGATTTTGAATGGTTTCAAATTCTTCATCACTAAGTAAATTCGTATTTGCTACAAAAGGAGCATTTAAGACTGGAGTTACATTCATTAATGTAAATTCACTACCAGTTACCGTATTAAATGGCTCTTCAGCATTATCTTTTACTTTATATACAGAACCTACTGTGTTTTCTTCACCTTCTGCTACCTCTACATAATTTTCTACACATGTGTCGCAAAAAGCTGCTACGTCTGCATTTCCATTTAACAAGTTAACTGCTGATCCTTGATGCGATCCACCAAATAATACTTGTTCGAATAAAGGACCACCTTCCATTAAATCTTCTTCGGTTAACTCCTTGTCTGAGAAATTCTCCATTATTGTGGAAGATGGAACAACAAAGCCGGAAGTTGAACTATTTGAAACAAAGGAGAATCTTTTGCCCTCAATCGTATCTAAGCTAAAATCATCACCATTTTTATAATTCGTTTGATCATCGACGTTCACAGCAAGCCAACTATGATACATTGCATCTTCTAATGTTCCAGATGGGCCAGTAGGAACAACCATTGGCTTCACTGCGTCATTTTTACTATTCGCCTCGATATAACCTTGAGCTCCCATAAATGCGAGTTCAGCATTATCATTTGCAATGGTTTCAATTGCGATTGCATAATCAGTAGTTAAATGGTGTTCTACTTCTTTACCTGTCTCTTCTTCTATAACATTACCAATTTCGTCTCTCGCAGCCTTCAATTCATTACCAGATTCATTAGGGTACCAAACAATGTCAATAACATCATCACTACTTGCTCCTCCTGCACTCCCATCTGAACATGCAGCAAGGATAGACAAAATCATCACAACCATAAAGAAACTACCAATTTTTTTATACATCGTGTATTCCTCCCAATAAAATAGTATAGTTTACAGCTATTTTCATTGAAGCATAAAAATGATGAAAAGACGGTTTATTTACAGATACTTCATATTAAATTAAGACTTTTTACGCTATACTAATAATTTATTCATAGGACTAGATATTTCACCAACTTGAATAGAACTACCGAACCCGCCATGATAATCCGTACCACCTGTCATTATTAAATCTAGCTCCTCTGCTAAAGCTTCTACTTTATCATGATCTCTTTCCGTGTGATCGGGGTGATTTCTTTCCAATCCACCCAGTCCTACTTCTGCTAATTCTGGAATCAAATCATAGGAATCCAATTGACCCGGATGTGCCACAACTGCAACACCACCATCTTTAACAATAGCTACTACTGCGTCAAAAGCATCTATATAAACAATATCTCCTGCAGCCACCCCATTATGTTTAAAAAGCTGCTGATAAAGCTGTCTATAGTCCAACGAATCATAAGGCGCTTTGGTCAACTTATCCATGATGTGTTGTTTATAAATCGTGTTACTTGGTAAAGCTGTTTGCTTGATAACCCGTTCATCTATTTGATAGCCTAATTCGTTAATCTTTCTTATTTGCCAAAGCGAATGCTCATTTCTTCGCTGTAATAGTGGCTTACATATATTACGTATGTGATTCGCCTCAGGCTTGTAATTATATCCAAGAACATGCACCTTACGTTTTCGCTTAAAATCATAGGCAGATATTTCAATACCTGGAATCACATCTATATCGAAATGTATAGCCTGTTGCTGAATATCCAGTAAATTATCAACCGTATCATGATCAACAAAACTAAGATGAGTAACACCATTTTTCTTAGCTTGCTTCATCACTTTACTCACAGCGTCTGAACCATCTGAGTAATGGCTATGAACATGTAAATCAACCTTCATACTTATTCCCTACCGTTGTGACAGGTTGGTGGTCATTCATATTAAAAATAGAATCGCAAAGTCCTTCTATAAACTCTATATCGTGAAATATCCCAATTAGCGTGGTCCCACTATGCTTTAGCTTTTCAATTACTTCACGAACCTTTATTTTGGAATTTTGATCAAGGCTCGCTGTTGGTTCATCCAATAACAAGAGACGAGGCTGTTTCACAGTTGCCATAGCAATATTCAATCTCAATTTCTCCCCACCAGAAAATGTATTTGGGTACACATCCCAAAGTTTTTCGTCTATCTCAAAATGATTAAGAGCAGATTCTGCTTCGACCCTTGCAATAGCATGTTCTACCCCCATTTCTTGAAGGGATTTTTCAACCAATTCGCGACAAGTAATTCGTGGCAGTACATCTAAAAATTGAGAAACATAACTAATTTCAAATTTTCGCAAGTAAATCATTTCTCTTTCTGATATTTTGGTAATATCAATTTTTCCTAGATGATTGGAATCAAAATATATAGTTCCTTGATCTGGAAGATAGGTGCGATAAATACTTTTTAAGATGGTCGATTTACCACTGCCACTTTTACCGATAATCCCTAAAAATTGCCCTTCTTCTAATGTAAAGTGAATATTCTTAACCGCTTGTCTTTTAACTTGTAAACGATGATTGATAAATTGTTTTCCAAAATCGCTCACTTCTAATAGTGCCATGCTATCCCCTCACTTTTAGTTAAATCTATAATTGGTAGTGGTGATTAACGACCCGTTTACCATTGTTTTTGTTAACATGGGATATCCATCTTCCATTTGATTAATGATTAAGATATCTGCTTTTTTCCCAGGTTTTATGGAGCCAAGTTCATCATCCATTCGTACAGCTTTGGCTGGATTTAATGTAACCATTTTAAACATCTCATGAAGCTCTTTTTGATGTTCTTCATGTAATTGAAATACAGCTAATAGTAGTGCAGCTGGAAAATAATCACTACATAATATATCTGCAGCGTCTTCATGTATTGCTTCGATAGCCGATAGATTTCCAGAATGAGAACCACCAAGAAGGACATTTGGAGCCCCAACAATGGTTTGTAATCCTAGATTCTTTGCTTCTTTAGCCACATTTAAGGTAATCGGAAATTCACTAATCGTCGTACCAAAAGATTGAACTAACTTTACTTTTTCCTCATTATCATCATCATGTGAAGCGACAGCAATTCCTTTGTTATCAGCTATTTTTGCAACTTCCGCTATTTTTTCTAGTGTCATTTGTTCTCGACTTTTTCGCTCTAGTATAATGACATTAACTTCATCATCCGATAAATTTCTATATCCCTTTAACGTCTTACTAAATACTTCTAAATCGCGATACTGACCTTGGCCTGGAGTGTGATCCATAAAAGATAGCAAGTGCACCTTATCGTTTTCAATATTCTCTACGAGTTGCTCGATTTGTTCGATATTATCTAATTCAAATCTAGCATGCAGGCGATGCCTGATAAGATGTGGTCGATCATGTGTTTCATGAATCGCTTCTACTAACCGCTGCACATTTTCTGGATTACGTATTGGCTTATGTGTAAATAAATCTTTTTTATAAAAGGAAAGAGAATGAAACATGGTAGTTATACCATGACTAATTAATATTTTCTCTGCTTCTCTTAGACTAATATCCATATCCATCATGCTCGTAGGTCTAGGAGAAACAATTGATTCAATATAATCCGAATGAATGTCAATAAATCCGGGTGATATGAATCCTCCGTTTGCATTAATAAACTCTACATTAGAGAGTTGAATCGCTTCTTCTTCTGTAATCACATCTTTAATTCTATCTCCTTCTATAACAACTGCATGGTCAGTTAAAATCGAGTCTTCCATAATAATGTTTCCATTGTGAATAACGTACAACATAGACAACCTCCTATAATAATGAATAGACGAGCTGTTGTGTATAAGCATGGAAAGGGTCTTCTAAAATTTGATCGGTTAACCCTTGTTCGATAATTTTCCCATTTAACATCACAATTGTTCGGTCTGCTAACATTCGAATAACAGCTAAATCATGTGAAACAACTACCATACTAATTCCGAATTCCAGTTGAATATTTTTAATTAAATCTAGTACATCAGCTTGTACTGAAAGATCTAATCCAGTTGTTACTTCATCTAAAAATAATACTGGTGGATTATTGGATAATGCTTTTGCAATTTGAACGCGTTGCTGCATTCCCCCAGAAAAATTTTTCGGTTCTTCTTTCATTCGAAATATGGGAATATGTACTGTTTCTAATAAACGTTTTCCAGTAGATTCCATTTGATTTACATTCCGATTTCCTGCTGCAATTTGCTTTTCTGCAATATTTCCTATAGATGAAAAATCCATTTTTAGTCCAGTTGCTGGGTTTTGATAAACCATTCCATAATGATGATTTCGAATATACCGTTTTTGTTGAGCTGATAAATGAACTAGATTTTCACCTTCAAAATCTTTATGATCAACATACATCTCACCAGATGTCACATCTGAATCGAAGTACATGCATTTCATCAGACTGGACTTGCCGCTTCCACTTTCTCCTACAACCCCAAGAATTTCCCCTGGAAACAAATCAAATGAAATATCTTGGCATGCATACACCGTTCCACATTCTGGACAAAAATTTTGATTCAATACTCTTGTTTCATGATTTAAACAGTGATCACAGCCGGTACCAAATTGTTTATTTAAATTCTGAATAGAGAGTGTTGGTTTCTCATACATCAATCGATTCCACCTCTTTGGTATTCATATTGTTGAGTTTTTCCATACAATAGCTTGAATCATTACATTGATAGAAGGTTTCTTGTGTTTTTTCATCAACTAATTCATCTAGAAATACATCGCTTGATCCACAAAGTTTACATTGTTTACCTGTGAAATCTTCCTTGGCAAAAGGATAATCATTAAAAGCAAGTGATTCGATAGGTGTAAATGGTGGAACAGCATATATTTTCTTTTCTCGCCCGGCCCCTAGCAAAATCAATGCCTCTGATTGATTCATCTTTGGATTATCAAATCTTGGTATTGGACTTGGAGCCATAATGTAATGATTATTTACCATTACAGGGTGATCTGCATTTGTTGTTTGTCTGCCATATTTAATGATTTGCTCAAAAAGCATCATCCAAATTCCGCTATACTCTTGTTCTGCATGTAAGTTTTTAGTGACTGCTTCCTTCGATTCATATGCTCTTAATGGCTCTGGCATCGGCACTTGTAATACAAGTATTTGGTCCGGTGTTAGCGGGATTTCTGGTATCCGATGTCTAGACTGTATAAGCGTTGCATCTTGTGTTTTTTCCGTCACTTCAATATTGGTAGTTGATTGAACAAGTTTTTTTATACTGACAGCATTAACAGACTCATCTGCTCCTTGATCTATTACCTTTAAAATATCTTTTTTGCCAACAAGTGAGAGGGTTAGCTGCAGACCTCCAGTTCCCCATCCCCTTCCAATTGGCATTTCTCGAGATGAAAAAGGCACTTGATATCCTGGTATTGCAACTGCTTTTAACGTTGCCCTTCGTATTTCTTTCTTCGAACTTTCATCCAAAAATGCAAAATGTGTCTTTTGATGTATCATGTTTTATTTCCTCCCTTCTTCACATTGCGGATACTATCTAACTTTGATTGGAACGTAACATAATGCGGAAGTTTTAAATGAGAAATAAAACCTGTCGATTCTACAGAATCAATGTGAAGTAAAACAAATTCTTCATCATGTGTTGGATACGGAGCCTGATTGTTCTCCAAGCATTGATCAAGTATACTCATAGCTATTGCTTTTGTTTCATTCTGACCGAAGCATGCTCCATAACCAATTTCAAACTGTAATTCTTTCGTTTTTTTGTCTTTCTCCTTCATTACAGGTACGAAGGATTCGACTTCTGTGATCGTAATTTCACCAATATAATAATCTTCATCTTTATCGTCCCCAGCTTCATGAGGAGGAGATACATGAATTGGAACGGAACCTACTCGAACTTCTCCGACTGTCGGATGAACTTGTCCGTATCCTCTTAGTGAAGCATAACCCAACGATGTAACTGCGCCCGTCTGTCCTCGAGTCAATACTTGCAATCGTTCACTACGTGAGGATGGAAAGGAGAGACTCCTCTTTGTTACATCATCTGGTAATTGATCATTTAACGGATAAGTTTCGAATAACCCTTCCTCTCTTAAATAATCCACTACCTTCGGAAAGAAGAGTAATTCATCCGTAACTTCTGACTGTTCCGCCTGAAATTGTTCTAACCATCTTTCAATTTCAGCTTTTGTTTCATAGATTAAATTAAAGTCTAGCAATCGATGGGTATAATCATACGTAGCCCCTAATAGTTGTCCACCTGGAATATCTTTAAAGCTAGCTGATATTCTTCTTTCTACAAACATAGATGCTGTTTCTATTGTTCTACTGTAATAGCGTCTTGGTAATGTAGAACGGTGAGCTCGAAGTAAGAAAACAGCTTCCTCCATACTTCCCTCAGCTTGTTTGATAGCAAGTGCAGCTAAATATGGATTATATAAACTTGCTTCCGACATTACCTGATCTACAAGTTGTCGCATTGATGCCAAGATAGTTTCCACTTCGATAGTTGACCTTTCTTTCAGCCGTTCATATTTCAAACGGTCGATAGAGGCTTCTATTGCTTCTGTGCCTCCTTTAACAGCGACATAGCCCATTATTTATCTACCTCTTTTCTATGTACTTTTGTTGTTCTAGGTATACAAACAATATTTGAATTTTGGTCCGTAAATATTAAGTCTATCCCGAGTGGATATTCCTTTATTTTTCTGTCTCTTTCTAACCAAAATGCCTCAGAGACTTCTAATCCGACACTATGTGTTTCGCTAATTCCTGGACCGGATAATTTAAGATTTCCATTTTCAATGATGTTTTGTTGTTCAACAATTAACGTTGCAGACTGATGTGGATCGGCTAAAGTACCAACACAACTTTTTTTTAACGCATTTAGTACTTCCTTACTGTCTGCATTATTTGTGGAGATGATATAATCTGCTTTTTCAATTGCTACCTGTTTTGCAACGGTATATTGAGATAGTAAATTTGCAAGCTTTGTTTCACGCTCTACCACATGAAAAGTCACCTCTGCATCAAATAATGTTAAAGCAACTAGAAATGTTGCAGGGAAGCAATGCAGCTCTTGTTCAGGCTTTGATTCTATCGATGAGATTTTTCCTGGTTTCGACATATTATCAAGAAGCACCCGATATGTGTGTTGTGTATCATGAACAAAATTAGTAACCATAGAATTTCCTCCTACAATAGGAATTAATTTATTCAACATCCATTGTGTCAAAATGTACTTTTGTCTTGAGTATTTCCTGCTGTTTCTTTACCTTTTTCGTATGAATTCTTTGTTCCTCTTTAATAAGAAGCTGATTCCAATTAATTGTTTCTGGCAATTCCGCTTTATATGCAGCATCGATCATTGCTAAATTAATTGATAGGTCATCTTTCATCCCAATTACGATGCCAACTCCTATTTGACCACTAACTTCCACCTTTGCCTCTGTGACAAGTACTTCTCCGATGTGGAATAGGGACTGTTGCGCTGTTTCACGCATTTTCATCATCGTAAGACTATAGGATGGTGGTGAAAATTCCTGCCATTGATAGTTCTGCTTAATTTCTTCCGCAAGGTTATCTACTAAATTCGCATCTCCCTGAATAAGAATTTCAGTTCTACGTTTTCGTTTCATTTTTCATAACCTCCTTCACAAATTAATCCTAACTTGTCGCCAAGTTGTTGTGTGTTAAGAACTGGTTAAGTATATGTAAAGGAATGTATAAAGTCGGGGATTTATTAAAGAAGGTCATGGGAGATCAGAACAATGCATTCAACAAAAAAAGCAAGGATCAATCTCTGACGTTAGATTGATCCTTGCTTATGTAATAGTAGATATATCATATTTAAATGTATCACTTCTATAAAGTATTTTCGTATATTCTAAGATTTGATTGGTTTCTTTATTCGTGCAGTCGGTTTCGACTACAATTAATGGAATCATACTCTTACATTCCAATAATTGTTGCTCTTCTAAAGTTGGAAAAGTAACACTTAAAATTGATTTGTTACTCGTAAATTTCTTAAATCCTTGTTGCCTATAAAAACGAAACATAGATAAAATTTCTGGTCCTTCTTCTACAATCTTTGGAACCGTAGATTCCTTTATGAAAGAATAGTGAATGGCAATAATCTCTCCATTAATATAACGTAATCTTACAACCTGATAGACATTTTCGTTTTCACTAGCATGCAATCGATTAAATATAGATGGATTATAGTCAACTTTTTTGAACAAGACATTTTTCGTTTGTAAATTATATCCCATCTGCTCCATTTTTTCTGTGAAGCTCGTATCTCCAGTTAAAGGCAACTTTATTTGAATTGATTTTCCTTTTAGAAAGCGACCCTTTCCTTGGGAAGCTTGAATAAATCCCCGCTCTTCTAAAGTATTAAATGCATTTCTTACTGTCATTCTTGGGACTTTATACATTTCTGTTAAGGCATTTTCAGAGGGGAATTTTTCTCCTGGTTGTATCTTTTTTTGTTTTATTTGATTCATAAGATCATCTACAATCAGCATTTCTTTATTTTCCAAAGAATCTTCCTCTCGGGTACCTATATCATTTCTTTTATAATATCATGAATTTCTACTATATAAACAAAGATAACTTCATGAATAATAATGAGAGCTAGCACCCCACTCATCTATCTCCACTAGGTTTATGTTCATAGTCTGCTGGGAATTGTACTATATATTTCGATGAAAGGAGTTTTATCATGAACAAGATACTCTTTATTCAAACTGGGATGGGAATCGATGTACACGGTCAAAATATAACCAAAGCAGCGACTAGAGCAGTCCAAAATGCTATTTGGTCAAACTCAATGCCTGGGATTGAGAACAGCCTACCAGATAATAGTCTTGAAAACATGAACGTAACGGTACGTCTTGCAGTACCCCTTGATCGAGATAATTTAGATATTAGTAAAATCAAAGAAACCATCCCTTATGGAACTGTAGAAGTAGATATAACAGATGGAGGAATGGCTACGTCGAGTGGCATTATTTTAGAAGATAAAGATGATGAAAATGACTTAATGTATATGGTTAACGCTGCGGTAGAAGTAGGATATTAAAGAGAACAAATTATAATGGAGTAAGGCTTAGGTGAGTCTACCGATGCTTATGCATCGGGGGCTCACCAGTCGTCTGTGCTTTGTGTACTTTTAATTTGGACTTGCATTTAAGCTCGCTTTTGGGCGCGTTGAGCGATACCAATGTAAGCATAGTATAAAGATGATTACGATATCAATCGCATCTCCACCATAGTACATCAAAATGCCACCAGTTTCTGCTTGATCTTTTGGCACTCCTACTGGAGAATTCGCATAAATATACTTTGATAATATACCATGCCCAGCTAAAGCGAATACTAATACAATTGCTCGATACAGATAGCTAAACCGATGCGGTGCTGGATCAATATATATCATTGAGATAGTAAATAGATAACCTGCCACAAATATATGAAAATGAACAATGAGATGGACGAATAAATTTTCATGCATTAGCATATATAAGTCCGTGGTGTAAAGCACCCATAATCCACCTATATTTAGTACTGACGCGATTACCGGATGTCTTACGAAACTAAAAAATGAAGTTTTTAATAGTTTGGATAAAATTCTCGCATGCTGAACTGATAACATACGCAGTAGTAATGTAGTTGGTGCTGCAAGTGCTAGTAATAACGGCGCTAGCATGCCTAGGAATAAATGACTTAACATATGAGCAGTAAAATTACGATGAGCTAATTCAGCTATTGGTCCTACTAATGAAATACCAACTAATAGAAAGCCAATTATCCATAATATGTACCTATAGAATGGCCAAGTGCTCAAGTGTTCTTTCTTATTTGAATTTAATCCTGCACCAATATAAGTACATATTAATATTAAAACAACTACAGCAACTACCCAATCCGTCACCTGCATACTAATTTCATGATATCCATGACTATTCATCAAGATTCATTCCTTTTAAAGGATTCGATTTCCTACGTGTTTGAAAAACGAGTATCGCCCCTATAACAATCAGTAATCCTGCAATTGAATTCCAAACAATATCATAGATAATAACATTATCAACATAACGTATTTGATGAAGATTCATTATTTTATGTTGTACCGTTCCATCATATAATTGAAATAGACCTGCACCTAATAAAACACTTCCAATCCAGCGCTTTAACCAAAATGCATTTCTACGTCGGAGATCTGCAAATAAAAATAAACCACCTATCGTTGCAAACCAGCTGAATGCATGAAATAGACCATCTGAGATCAATCCGATTTCAGTCGTTGATCGGTCATAAAAATGATGCCATTGCAATAACTGATGAAAAACCACTTCATCAATAAAAGCTACTAAACCAATACCAAATAATAATCCAGACAAAAAGTTACGTCCTGCATACTTGGATTTTGTCGAATATAATGATGTTTCACTAACATTTTTAGATAGAATACCCATAGTACAAACCTCCAATATCTTATGGTTTTAGACTATGTTTACCCTCAATCAACTTCTTCTAGTCTAGTTCTTAAGTACTCTAGTTACAATATTACATAATTTAACATAAATAAATATTGATACAGCAATTACTTTCATCTAACTTTAAGAATATATTTCTTCTATTACAATTTATATATGGAGTAAAAAAATAGTTCTAGGGGGATTTCCCCTTAGAACTATTAACTACGACTTCTTTATTTAAATGTCAGCTTTTGTAATATCTTAAAGACAGTATAGTAAAGACTCTACATCTGTTGATCTGTGATATAAGTTCCAATATATTACTGTATAACTTTATTCAAAAACTTTAGGACAGCTTGATGCATTTGATCTAACGCTGGTTGTTCCACAGGGTAATGGCCCCCATTTTCTAGATTGACTATCTCTACATCGACTTTATTTATTCTGTCCAATACTAATTTGCTCAAATGTAACGGTGTCCATTTATCTTCAGCCGGTTGTGTTAAAAGAATAGGACATACATCAAAATCTTCTGGCTCTATAGCTGGTGTATAGTTTGCATAGGTATCTAAAAATCTCATACTTGCTACATTAGCGGCAGATGTCTTATCGCGGTTAAATATTTTCATAACATTTTTATCATTGCACAAAGCACTCATTTTAGCAGGTGCACTCATTTTCATCTTGAAGTTTTCAAGTCCAAATTTACAAGCAACCGATGCCATCGGAATACCTACACGGCTCCAAAAGAGATTATTAGTTGTCTCATCTCGAACTTGCTGCAATCGTTGATCCAAAAATGTCATGCCTATAATCCCTTTTACATTTTTCGTTTTGCTTGCTATATGATATGCTTCCATTCCACCTGCACTTAATCCATAAAGAACAATCGGTCTATCATCTCGCTTTAACTCATGATCAATATAATCACAAGCCAAATCAACCCAGTCATCGTATTTTACAACTACTTCTTTGTTTACCTTCGTGACACCGTAAGTTGGCATGTCAATCGCTATTGTTTCAAAACCATCTTGTGCAAGGGGCCCGCCTAAAATCATTGACATCTGCCTGCCATTTGTTCCTACACCATGAAGTAAAATCACTTTAGCAGGAGCCTTTGCGTTACGAAAACAATCTAAGTGAACTTGATGACCTTTCCAGTCCCACCACTCTTCTGTTGGATAATAGTCTTCCGTGAAATGGTATACTTCAGGTAGTTTTTGCATAATTTCTCGCCATGCTGCTTGCTCATTATATGACAATTTTAGTTCCTCCTACGTTTCGTTTTATATCAAACAAGGTATCCCAAAACCTTTTAATAAAGCCGAACATTCAAACATAAAGACAAGAAGCCCCTATCCTCAGGCAGGTGCTAGTTTTTTGCTATATTATGTTGATCACTCTCTAAAGACTGAATAAGTCTTTTTAACATCACAATAGAGTGTTCGAGTGAAAGATTATAATATCTCACTGTAGCACTTTTTTGTACAGTAACTACTTTTGCGTCAAGAAGATGTTTTAAATGATGAGAGATAGCAGGTCTAGAAAGTGTTAAACGATCAGCAATTTGATTGACCGACATTTGTCCTTCATCAAATAGGAGCATCAAAATCTCTTGTCTATTCTCATCCCGTAAAATATTGAAAACAGGAGTACACTCTCTTAGAAGCTTCATTGTTTGTTGACTCATTACATACCTCCTTTTATGTTCATAGGTTCGAACACTTAATCATAATGTAAATTTTTTATGGTTTTCTGTCAATAAAAAACACCCTCCCTATGTCTTATAAATATTTATAGACAAAATGAAGAGTGTTTTCCTTAAATTGAATGTTAATTGAACTAACTGTTTTCCCTAAATGAGAGCTTGTGGATTCGTTCCTTTTGATGAATTTACTAGTTTATCAAAATCATACTGATAGATACATGTATGCATATTTTTATCTAACTCCCTTGTGCAAATCGATAACTTGTAATTTTCGTCGAATGTATAACAGTTACTCGTTCCTGCTGGATACTTTCCTTCACGATGCTTTACGCTGTACGTTCGATCACTAGTTGATTTCATTTCTACAGACCCTAACGGGAGATATAGACCAGTCCCTATCATTTTCAAATAGCTTTCCAAGACTGTCCACTTTTCAAAAAAAAGATGGTGTAAATTATCCTCAGAAGCCAGCTCTTCATCTGAAAGAATTGTAAAAATCAAATTTTCAGGTATCACGTCAATATACTCAATATCAATACCAACTTGTTTTTCTCCTACTACACATACACACCATGCTCCAGAGTGAGAAAGATTAAAATGTATATTTGAATGATAAGGTAAATACGGTTTTCCTTGTTTATCTGTAGAAATAGTTACATCAACAAGATGAAATTGATCAAATAGTATCTTTCTAAGTAAAAGTTCACTCGTGAGGGAACGATAAGCGTCCCCCACTTTTTTGAATTTCTGTATCCTATCTCTTCTTTTTTGTGAAATATATTGGCTGTAGAATTGCACTTCCTGCCAATTTTGATAGGAAGGTAATTTACAAGCATAGATAGTCATTACCCCGCTTTTTCTCCTTTAATAGAGTTACGATTTGTTTGTTTATCACTATGCTTAATAATATGACGGTTTTTAAACGTAAGTATAAATGAAATTGCTAGAAATATTGCAGCAATGAAAATAGAGATCTGATACGGATTAGGGTCCATAATGCTTTCCGCCTCATCTTGTAGCGTAATAAGTAAACTAGCAATCATTGATATACCAATCGCTGCTCCTAAACGATTTTGAACATTAAATAACGTCGTTGCTTTACTCATATTTTGAGAAGTTATATTCGTAAATGTCGTATATTGCATAGCAATTACCGAATGTCCTAATGTTAATCCGATCGTAAATAATAGTATTCTTAACACCCAAGGATTAGCAAAAGGTCCAACTATGCTCATTAGTATAAAGCTGATACATGCGCCTAAAAATCCAAACAAAATGACTCGGTAGACGCCTAGCTTTTTTAACGAAAACGGCATTAATCTTGAAGCCAACATTAATCCAATTGCTTCAATAAATACAACAATACCGCTTTCCAGTGCGGTTGCACCTACTGCCTGTTGATACATAATTGGAAATATAAAAAGTAAGCTTTGTAAACCACTAACAGCAAAGAAAGAAAGTATACTTACCTTACGAAATGTAGGCTCGGATAATAGCTTTACATCCATAATAGGTTTTTCTTTATTTATTGCATGCAATATAAATACACTGACTAATAGTAATCCACAAATTGCAGAACCAAGTATTTCAATCGAAGTCCAACCTCTTGAAGAACCTTGTGTTAAAGAAAACATTAATAAAGGATAACCTACAACAATGAGAACAAATCCTTTCCAATCCATTCTCCCTACATTTTCCTCTTGATGTTCGGTTAGATAGAACATACCAATAACAATTGCGATAACTCCAATTGGTATATTGATAAAGAAAATCCATTGCCAAGAAAGAATTTCTAAGATTAACCCGCCTACTATAGGACCTAATGCTGGGGCAATTGCTATCGGTAAAACAAGAGAACGAGATACTTTAGGACGTTCTTCTACTGAAAAAGTTCGGAATATCATCGCCATGCCGATAGGAGCAAGCATACCTCCGCCTAGACCTTGTATAAAACGTGCGATATTTAGTAGGCCTACTGTTTGAACAAGTCCACAAATAATAGATGCAATCGTAAATATAGACAATGCACTTAAAAATACTTTCTTACTTCCAAATCGATCTCCAAGCCATCCCGCAATAGGCAGGATCGCAGCAACACCTACAAGATACCAAACCGTCACACCACTTAAATCTGCTGATGATACGTTTAAGTCTTCTCCAATCGTTGGTAATGCTACATATACAATTGTTCCATCTAATGAAGCCATAAACATTGCTAATATATAGATGAAACAAACTACTTTTCTTGAATGTAAAAATGACGAACCAATCATTTAAGAAATACTCAGCTTTTTCTTTTTCAAGCTAGTTGGAAGTAAATCATTCCAATAGTCTTCGATATAGTCCTGACAAACAGTTAATCCTTCTGGTCCATATGCAATATTCCAACCCTCAGGAACTTGTATGAAGTCGGGCCAAAGTGAATATTGGCCCTCATCATTTATAAGTACATAGTAATTTCCATCCTTATTTTCAAATGGATTTGTCATTATATTCATCCTTTCTATCTTTTTTCTTTTTTTGTAATTCTTGTTCAACGATTGCTCCAATTTCAGCAAGCGGTTCAGGTTGACACATATCTTTATGTCGACAATGAATATCGTACTCTAGCATTTCTCCAGATATGAATGGTGTCCATTTACTAGGATCTGCATCCGTAAACCAATCTGGTACAATGGTTGATTTAAAGAAGATCATATTTCCATCGAATGTTTTTGGTTTGTATTCCGACATAATCTTAACTGAATTTCTATAAGTCTCTTTCAAATTTATAATGGTTTGTTTGTCTAAACTAGCCAACGCACTACCATGATGATTAAGAAGTTCAACTACGTTTTCAATGGAAATTTCTTTATGCATAAGTTGTTCAGGATCATATCCACCTAATGTAAGTAAGGCAATCAAGGCATCTTGTTCTCCTTCTTCACCAGAAAGCGGAACAAAATCACTTGGATAGGAATCCATAATGAAGACTAACTCTACCTCATCACCAAGCTTTTGTAATTCAACGGTGATAGCATGTGCCACATTTCCACCAAGTGACCAGCCTAAGACTCGATATGGTCCTTCTGGTTGTACACGTTTCATTTCCGCAATATAGTCCTGTGCCATTTCTACTAATGAGTCAGGTTTTGCTTCAGCTTCGGAAATTCCTCTTGCTTGAAGTCCATATATCGGAAATTCTGGTCCGAGTGTACTCATTAAACCAGCATAGCACCAGCTCAATCCGCCTGCCGGGTGTACACAAAATAGTGGCAGTTCTGAACCGCTTTTTCGTAATGGAAGCAACATATCTAACGAACTCGATGTATCATTATCTCCATCCAATACATGTACTAATTCAGCTACTGTAGGTGCCTCAAATAAGACTCCAATTCCTAGTTCTTTCCCAAACAATTCCCTTATTCTATTCATTAATGTAACGGCTAATAAGGAATGTCCTCCCAAGTCAAAGAAACTATCGTGAATACCTACTTCATCTAAATGAAGAATTTCTTTAAACAATTCACAAAGTAACTCTTCACTCGGTGTCCGAGGACCTTCTCCCGTTACATTTACAGTGTAATCAGGTAATGGTAGATTCTTCGTATCTAATTTTCCGTGCGCCGTTAACGGAATCCTATCTATGTGAACAAAGGTAGATGGAATCATATAACCAGGTAAGAAAGAAGCGATATAAGCTTTTAAGTCAGCGTCTCTGACTTCCTTATCTGTTACGATATAAGATACAAGTTGATTATCTCCATGTTGATTAAGTACAGTAGTAGCTGCTTCTTTTATAGATTCATGGGATATTATATGAGCATTAACTTCACCTAGCTCAATTCGATAGCCTCTGATTTTCACTTGATGATCCGAGCGCCCAATATAATCAATGGTTCCGTCGTCTAACCATTTTGCTAAATCCCCTGTTTTATACATTCTGCTTCCTGCTTCACCAAAAGGATTAGCTACAAACCGAGAGGCTGTTAAGGAACTTTGATTAAGATATCCTCTGGCCAGTCCACCTCCGGCTACGTACATCTCCCCTGTAACACCAATCGGTACTGGCTGTAAAAAGTCGTCTAAAATATATATTTCTAGGTCGGGGATATTTGTTCCAATTAAACTATTACCTTGTTGATCGATAATCTCTTCATTTAATTCAAGGTAACTAACATGCACCGTCGTCTCTGTGATTCCATACATATTAATCAGTTTTGTTGTAGAATTCTCGTGTAACGTAAACCAGTCTTTTAACCTTGCTAATTCTAGCTGTTCCCCACCAAACACGACATACCTTAGAGATAGTTTTCGAGATAAGTCCCTTCTTTCCTGTTCTGCATACATGAGTTGATAAAATGCAGAAGGAGTCTGGTTTAACACCGTTACTTGTTCTTGTACAAGTAAATCAAGAAATTCGATTGGCATTCTACTTACGTTGTATGGGACAATAACTAATTTTCCACCATAAAGTAATGCTCCCCAGATTTCCCAAACAGAAAAATCAAACGCGTACGAGTGGAACATCGTCCATACATCGTCAGAGTTAAAGTGATACCATTCATCCGTCTCGTTTAATAAGCGAATGACATTATGATGAGGTATTACCACACCCTTAGGCTTTCCTGTTGAACCAGACGTATATATGATATAAGCCGCATTCATTGCTGAAATCGATTGATTGATATTTTGATTAGAATACGCCTGTAATATACGACTGCTTACATCAGCTATATCAATTACGTGTAGACTAGTAAAATCCTCTGTTGTTTGATTACTCTTCTCATTCGTGATCACAATAGACGGATTAGCATCTGATAATATATAACTTATCCTTTCATCAGGATAATCAGGGTCTACAGGTACATAAGCACTACCTGTTTTTAAGACAGCTAAAATACTTACCATCATGGAAATAGACCTTGGTAACATAATTGATATTAGTTTTTCGGGTCCAGCACCTTGATCCATTAAATATCTAGCCATTTGGTTAGCGCGCTCGTTTAATTGCTGATAAGTGAGCTGCTCCCCTTCATACGAAACAGCAATATTATGTGGATACTTGTCCACTTGTGATTCAAATATTTGAACAATCGATCTGTCGGTTGATTCATTGTTGGCTTGTTTTTTATAATCTAGAACAAATTGTCTTTCTTCCGTCGATATAAAAGGAATAGTTCCTATTGTCTTGTCTGGTGTTTCCAACGCGTGTTTTAAAAAGGTTAGCCATTGTTGACACATATACTCAATCTGATTATCCTTATACAAATCAGTTCGATATTCAATAATGCCGTTCAATGCTCCAGCTTCATTTGGTTGCTCCCATAATTCAAATGTCAAATCAAACTTCGCTGTACCCGTTCCACTCACCTTCACATCGCTGTCAACTTGTGGAATATCTACCACAGGGTTCGGTGCATTCTGAAGGATTAACATCATCTGAAAGAGTGGATGTCTCGATGCAGAGCGCTCCGGATTAACAATTTCCACTACTTTATCAAATGGAATATCTTGGCGATCATACGCTTCCACATTGGTTTTCTTTACTCGGCTCACTAATTCATGAAATGTTGGGTTATTGGATACATCTGTCCGCAGCACTAATGTATTTACAAAGAATCCGATTAAATCATCTAATTGCTGATTATTTCGACCAACAATCGGCGTACCTATCGGGATATCTACTCCAGAACCTAACCTGGACAAAACAGAAGTTAGAGAAGCTTGAAGCACCATAAAAGTCGTTACATTGTTTTCTTTTGCATAGTTCGTTATTGCTGATTGTAATTGTTGATCAATGATAAACGGATAATGCTTTCCTTCATTTTGCCGAGTTTTTGGTCGTTGTACATCATATGGCAATGGTGTTTCTGCTGGCAATTCGATTAATTGTTGCTTCCAATAATCCAACTCTTCCTCTGCAGATGATTTTCCCATCTGCTCTTGTTGCCAAGCCACATAATCTTGATACTGAATTGCTAAAGGTTCATCCGTAATATCAGTATGCTCTAGACTATTTTTATAGGCTTTTGATAAATCTTTTGTAAGTGGTATTAATGACCATCCATCTGCAATAATATGATGGAATAAGAGTAATAACACATGCTTATCTTCTGCTACTTTAAATAGGACTGCCTTTACTGGAGGCTCTTTTGTAATATCAAAATGAAATTGCTTCGCTTCCTCTACAACACTTGCTAATTCTTCTGGATTTGACTCTACTATCTCTAGACGAATAGATGACTGATCTGCTGGTAAAATATGTTGCACAGGCGTTTCCCCATCCATGGAAAAGACAGTTCGTAATGATTCATGACGCTTTACTACATAGTCTAATGCTACTTGTAAAGCATGCTTATTCAATTTTCCATTTAAATCTATTTCGAATGGAATATTGTATGTCGCACTTGGTCCTTCCATTTGATCGATAAACCATAAACGATGTTGTTCATAAGATAACAACGCACTTGCTCTATCCTCAACGGCAACAATTTCTGTAGAAGTCTCTGAAACTTCTTTTATTAATACCGCTAACTCTTTAATAGTTGGATAGTTAAATACAGTAGAAAAAGAAATTTCCTTATTCCATTTATCCCTAATTTGCGCAATTAAATGAGATGCCAATAAAGAATGTCCACCTAAATCAAAAAATGAATCTTCAATAGAAATAACTGGTAAATGTAGTAATTTTGAAAAAATATCATGAAGCGCCTGCTCATCCTCATTTAACTGTTGCTCCACTTCAACATGATAATATTCAGGTTGTGGCAACTTCTTCTTATCCAGTTTCCCATTAAGTGTTAATGGGAATTCATCTAAGTAAACGATTGAATCTGGAATCATATATTCAGGCACTGTATGCTTCGCATGCGTTATTAATTCTTCCTTGGTTATTTCATCTGCGCCAACTAAATAGGCTACAAGTTGCTGATTTCCTGGTGTATCTTCACGAACGATGACTTTTGCACTCATATTAGGAGAAAATGATGAAATCACCTTTTCGATTTCTCCTAATTCAATACGATGACCTCGCAACTTAACTTGATCATCCGCACGTTTTATATATTCAAGACTGCCGTTGCTTGTCCATTGTACAATGTCACCTGTACGGTACATTCTACTTCCCGAATCACCAAATGGATTAGCTACATATCGCTCTGCAGTTAAAGAAGGACGGCCATAATATCCTCTAGTGACTCCAGCTCCAGCAATATACAACTCCCCATCTACTTCTGGAGGTACTAGTTGTAGATCTTGATCTAGAACGTATACGGCTGTCTCGTCTATCGGTGCTCCTATCAAACCCTTTGGTTCTTCCTTGTCCAACTCATATACAGTGGACCAAATGGTTGTTTCCGTAGGACCATAAAGGTTGGTTACAGATTGACATGTTTTTACCATTTCTTCTGCTAGATAGGATGGGAGTGCTTCTCCTCCTACTAACGCCTTTACATCTGTTAATGATGCTTGTTGATGCGCTAAGATCATTTGCCAATGTGTTGGCGTAGCCTGTATTGCTGTAATTTTCTGATTGTTGATAGTTTGATTAAGTAAGATTGGATCCTGCACAATCTCACGTTTCATTAATACACAAGTCGCTCCACTAACTAGTGGCAAGAACAATTCCAATACAGAGATATCAAATGAAATCGTCGTTAAAGCTAATAATCGATCTTTTACAGATAAGGAAAACACATTGTTCATATATTGTAGAAAATGGACAAGACCTTCAGCTGGAACAACGACTCCTTTTGGTTTTCCTGTTGATCCTGATGTATAAATCATATACGCTGCATGTTTTAGTGATTGCTCAGCAAAAAGATTAATAGAAGATGGAGATTGGTTATTTACTTCTTCATTAAAAAGTCCCTCATCCAGATTAAACATAATCGGTACAAACGAATCTGGTATACTACGACACGATGCTCCGTCTGTCAGAATCATGATAGGGTCTGCATTCTCCAACATGTATTCCAATCGCTCTTCTGGATAGGTCGGATCAAGCGGAAGATAAGCTGCACCGGCTTTCCATATAGCGAGTATACTAATTGGTAATTTATCCGTTCTTTCTAGACTAATCGCCACAAATCTTTCCTTTTCAACGCCCTTTTTTATAAGTACTTTCGCGAGTTGACTCGATTTTTCATCTAATTCACGATATGTTAACGCTGCTTCATCATGCTGAATTGCTAGTGCTTCTGGTGTCAGCTGTACTTGCTGCTGAAAAAGACTTACTGGATCAGTAATTGGAAAATGGTTTGCGTTTCTATTCCACTTATCTAATATTTGCTCTTTCTCTTCATAAAGGAGAACAGAAATACTGCTCATCGAGGACTGTTCATCCATTTCTGTACATGTATGAATCAGATGTAATAACCGATCAGCGTGGATTTCTAATTCCTGTCTCGTATATTTTCCAGCGTTCCCCTCTAAATCTAGTGTAATTCCATCTTCATTACCTTGTTCATAAATATTCCAGGATAAATCTTCCACCGGACCTGTCGCTAATTTATACGTTATTGCTTTCGTTCCAGCAAAGACAGGATTATATGAAAATGGCATAACATTCACCTGTGGTCCAAATAGCGAAGAATCCATTCCTACCTTACCTAAATCTCGTTGCAGTTGTTCTTGACGGTACCGTTGATGCTGACTATTCTCTCTTATCTTCACAGATATCTGTTCTACAAGATCTTGAAAGGATGACGTCGGATGAACTGAAATATGAAGTGGCAAAACATTCATCCGTGTACAAGGGATTTGAATGGATGCGGATTTTAATCGATTCATCATTGGAATCCCTAAAATAATATCTTGATTGCCTTTCATTCGATACATATAGATTGCCTTTACTGCCATAATAAGATCCGGCCAGCCAACTTTCATATGTTTCGCTTTTTCTTTTAGTCTCTTTAACTGGTCATTTTTTAAAATGGTCGAGACTTTAACCGTACTATTTTCACTTTCATATTTAGTTGTCAGTGTTTCAGGTTCAGGTAAGTGTTGATAACGATCAATCCAGTAGTTGCCATCTTCTATATATTGATCAGATTCCTTATAGATTTCCTCTTCCTCTAATACTTTATAAAATGGATTCCATGGCGTTTGTTTATACTGCTTTTGCGCTACTTTACTACTATATATATGAGCCACGCGATTAGTAAGCAATGAAAATCCATATGCATCCATCGCAATATGATGGATGCGCTGATACCAAAGATAATGCTTGGAATCTATCTTTAGTACGATTTGTTTATATACATCGTCTTTCCTCAAATCTACTCTACGATGAAGATCCGATTTCATTAGTTGGATTGCTTCTTCTTTAGCCGATTGCATCTGACTAATATCAATGTATTGCACTTCGATATGATTAGGTTCTTGTAGTTGTTGCCATGGTCCGTTTGCATCCTCACCATATTTCATATGCAAACTATCCGTTTCCTTTACTACTTGTTTAATTGATTCGATGAAAAGTGCTACATTCATTGAATTTTTTATTTCTACATATTCTCCCATGTTATAACTAGCACTTGTCGTATCCAATTGATGCGCAAACCATATTCCAGCTTGGGCATCAGATATTGGATAATTCTTCATTGTTTCAATCACCTAAAACATCCCCTTACTTTACCTGTATGGTTTCGTATTCTGGAACTAATTTTTGATACCACGCTTCTAACGTAGGAGATTCAATCATTTCTATAAAACTTATATCTATTCCTTTAGAACTCCAATCTTCTGCTAGCATCATAATTCGAATCGAATCCAATCCACTTTCAATTAAGTCATCTTGCTCATTTAATTGATCCGGTGAAACTTCCAACATTTCTGCTACTTGTACTTTAATCGATTGCACCGTAATTGTTTCTTCAGATGAAATATCCTCTATTAATTGCTTCATCATTAATGGTCTTGCACAACGTCCTGCTCCAAACACTAATGCTTCTTCATGTTGTTCCTTCGAAAAATCTGCCATCGCATCTGCAACAATAAATGGTTGAATATCACTCATAAATGCTTCAACCGCAGTAACAATACAGCCAATATTGGCATAGACACCACAAATGATTAATTGATCCTTCCCGTTTTCCTGCATCCATTCCAATAGTTGTGATTTCTTAAATGCACTATATCTCCACTTCGTCTGTACCATGTCGTCTTCCGTTGGTGCCAATTGGTCGGTAATTTTTGTCTGCTCTATATCATCATCTAGACCTGGTCCCCAAAAATCTGTAAGTAACGCTCGATCTTCTTGGTTTTGATCTCCAGGTTGTGCAGTATAAATTGTAGGGATTCCAAGCTTTGTACATGTCTCTTTTATCGTCGATATATTTTGTATCAATTGTTGAATAAGAGGCGAATCTTGACCATAAAAATCTAAAAAGTATTGTTGCATATCATGAATTAATAATACGGAACGGCTTGCCTCTGCTTTCCAATCCACTTTACTTTTTGGTAATTCATTTTCTGTTGGTAATGTATAACTTGCTATAGACGGTATTGACATTATTTATCTCTCCTTAATAACTTTTTTGTGTGATTTTTTCTTTTATCATTGCTCTTAAGTTTTTCTTACTCACCTTACCTAGTGCTGTATATGGAAAACGATCCACGAATTCTATCCGATCTGGGATTTTAAAATTAGCTATTCCTTTATGCTGTAAGAAATCCTTTATGTCATTGCTCGTTAATTCTTCATCATTTTTTATGACAAAGGCACAAGACCTTTCTCCAAGAAATTTGTCTGGCATACTCACCATTGCTACATCATGTATGCCTGAAAGTGATAGGATATAATTTTCTACCTCTTCTGCGGCAATTTTTTCGCCACCACGATTAATTTGATCCTTATCTCTTCCTTCAACGATTAGATACCCTTCCTCCGTTAGTTTGACTAAATCTCCAGTGCGATAAAAACCATCCGAAGTAAAAGCTTTTGCATTATGGTCTTCTACATTGAAATAACCAATGATGGTATATGGACCTCTCGCTTGAAGTTGTCCTGTTTCTCCTACTGGTAGCTCATTATCTTCTTCATCCACAATACGAATTTCATCATACGCTGACATCGGTTTGCCTTGTGTATGAATAACTACTTCATCGTCGTCATCTAATCTCGTATAATTTACTAGGCCTTCTGCCATACCAAATACTTGCTGTAATTTACAGTGAAACGCCGGGCCAATTTGTTTCGCAACTTCAACACTGCATTTTGCTCCACCAACTTGAATGACTTCCAACGAACGTAAATCTGCTTTTGTCCTTTTCTGCGCTTGTAACCATACAATCGCTAATGGTGGAACCAATGATGTGAAATCTACTTTCTCCTTTTCTATTAACGGAAAAGCCACATCAGGACTAGGATATTTACTTAGAATAATTTTCCCACCAGCATATATGACACCAAAAACTCCTGGTGAACTCATCGTAAAATTATGTGCAACAGGTAGAACCGCTAAGAAATTCGTATCTTGACTAATTCGACATATTTCCACACTTTTCCGAAGACTATAAATATACTCATCATGTGTACGCGGAATTAGTTTAGGTAATCCAGTACTTCCACCTGATAATTGGAAAAAAGCTAAATCACTTCCAGTAATAGTTGGAAAAGATGCTGAATCATCCATATATAATTCTTCTAATGAAATAAAATTATCTGTTTCACCTGCAACAATCGTATGCTCCAGAGTAGGAATAGAGTTATTTATTTCATTTGCTAGATCTCTGTAGTCAAATTTATCGAATACATCTGGAATGATATACGCTTTAGCTGCTGTAAATTCACAGAAATAACTAATTTCCATTTTTCGATGCAGCGGTAGAGCAAAAACAGGTAAAGCACCAATTCGAAATAACGCGAAACAAACCTCAAAAAATTCAATAGTATTTGGTAGTTGAAGAACTACTCTATCTTCTTTCTCTATACCTAATTTCATGAATCCTGCAGCTAGTTTGTTTACTCTTTCATCTAATTGCTGATACGTAATGGATTTCTCTCCATCAGTAATCGCAATACTGTCTTTTCTGTCTCTAGCTTGTTGCTCTAATATTCCTCCGAAAGTCTCTCCCGTCCAGCAACCAGTTTCTTGATAGTACTTTCTAAGATTCTCTGGCCATGGCTTATACCCTTCTAGCATGATCCATTCCCTTCCTCTTCGTAAAAATCTATTCCAAATACACGTAGCATCGTTTGTAACTTCGCAGCCGTTTCGTTTTTTTCTTCTTCTGGGACTGAATCTTGTACAACTCCTGCACCTGCAAACATACGAATCCTATTTTGTTCTATCTCCGCACAGCGAATTGTAATCGCCCATTCACCATCTCCATTTTTATCGCTCCAACCAATTAAACCGGTAAAATATTCTCGGTTAAATGGTTCAAGCTGCTTAATGTTCTCCAATGCAATATCGTTTGGAGTTCCACATATCGCTGGTGTTGGATGCAAATTTTCAGCTATTTCAATTGATTGTGTAAACGGATCTTCTAAATGACCAATGATTTCTGTTGAAAGATGCCACATTGTCTCTGTATGAATGATAGATGGTTCTTTTGGTACATGTAACTCCTTGCAAAAAGGTCGCAATGCATTTGCTACAGACTGAACAACAAGCTTATGTTCATGCAAATCTTTTTCTGAATGGCGTAATTCCTGCGCCATTAATACATCTTTTTCTGGATCTTTTTGCCTTGGACGCGATCCGGCCAAAGGGTTGGAAACAACGATGCTTCCTTTTTTGGAAATTAATAATTCTGGACTAGCACCAATTAATGTTTTTTCTTTATTTTCTTCTGATGTATTTAAGGCAAAATTATACTTATCATGATTATGTGTAATTAGGTTCTGAACGAGTTGTGAAATAGTTGGTTGCTTGTCTACATCTATTTGTAGAACCCTGCCAAGAACCGCTTTTTCTAACTTTCCTTGTTGAATTTCTTTCGTAACCCTCTCCACTGCTTTTGCATATTCCTTACCAGAGGGAATCGATTGTATATGTGTTGAAGAGACATTATCTGATGACAATGAATTATCTACAATTTGTTGTACTTCTGATTGCTGAATTTCTTCTGGTATAACTAATGTCCCTTTATCTTGTTGATGAAATGGCAAAGCACCAATAACAATTGGATTTTCCATCCCATTCAATGTTCCTTTATGTAGAAGGGATTCGATTCTTTTGCTAAATGGCAATCCGTTTTGTTCCGAATTAGTTAGTTCAACTGCTTTCCCTTTACCTAAAATGCATTTGCTTGGAAAAGACAATAAGTAATCTTCTTGACTATATTGATTAATTAATTGTTGCTCTTCATTTAACGTCTTTACAGACATACTATTCAGCTCCCTTTAATTCCATCTATTGCGCACCTAATGTGGCTCCTCCATCTACAACAATATTATTCATGGTTATATGACTTGCACTATCCGATAGTAGGAATAACACTGCTTCAGTGATCTCTGTTGTACTCGCTATTTTTTGCAATGGAATACCCACTCGATATTGTTCTGGAATACCTTTTATTCCTTTTTCTATATCTGCTTCTTCCTTCCAAAATGCCCTCTGCATTTCTGTATCCGTCGCACCTGGTGATACGATATTACATCGAATTCCATGACTCGCCATTTCTAAGCCTAGACACTTCGTAAACATCAGGGAAGCGGCTTTGGAAGCACTGTAAGCTGCCATTGACGTTCTCGGTACGGACGCTGCATTGGAACTAATAGTCACTACTGCACCCTGTTTATTTTCTTTCATTCGATTACATACAGCTCTCGAAACATGAAAAACGCCATTGGTATTTACAGCAAATGTTCGCTCCCAGTCTTCATCGGAAAGTGTCGTTACCTCTCCTAGTGAAAGTACTCCAGCTGCATTAACCAAAACATCTATTCTTCCATAGGTTTTATATACTTGATCAATAATTTCATTGACCCTTGTACTATCAGAGACATCAGCATAAAATGTTTCAGCTGCTAAATGATCCGTCTCAGCTATATCTTTAATTTTTTGTAGCTTTTCTTCTTGGATATCAATTCCTATCGTTACATAACCTCTCACTGCTAAAGCATGAAATACTTCATATCCCATTCCTTGAGCTGCACCCGTAACAATGGCAACTTTCTTTTCCATCAATTCACCATACCTCCTTCAATTGATAATCATTCTCAATGAGATATAAAAAAATAAAGACGAGCTTTAGTTGGTATCAATTGGTAATTTAAATGATAATGATTATCATTATCATATACTGAATACTTTAGAATACATGAACCTATCCGTCAACAAGGTAAAAAAGCCTATATTATTTAGGATACATACAATATATTATGCTCATCATAACTTCCTGAAGGTTGATATACCGGTCTATAACAGTTACTTATCTCTAAAATACAGTTATTACCATCCAAAATAATTATCATTGAGTTTAATTTAAGGAAATGAGAACCAACTATACAGTTTAAGTGTTGATATAGTGCGATTTTCACCTAATAACTAAAAAATCAGCATGGAAATAAAGATAATTTTTTCCATGCTATTTTCGTTTCCTTCTAAATTCCTACATTTTTTGTATAGATTCGATAAAATAATCCTTTAGCCATCTGCTAATTTGAGAAAAAGCACAAGCGTCTGTTAAGAACCATCACGAGTGTGTTCTACTAATTTAGGTGTAAAATTTCTTCCTACAAATGCTTCTTAACTATCAAAAAAGCACCCTCATCAAAATGAGAATGCTCTACGTATATTTTCTATTTACTTCATGGATGCAAGAACAGGATCTACTTTCCTTTTTACTGGTGGCTTAACATCATCAGGTATCCCAGCTTTATAAGGCTTGTCTATTGTACTTTGTTTAAATTCTTCTTTTGCTTGAACAACAAGCTCTTCATTTGAAAAAAGATCATATAAAGTTAATGCCATTGTTTTCGCTGCTAAATGCATCCCTTTATAGCCAATGGAAGAACCATAAGCTGAAGTGGCTTGCCAAGTATGTGCCTGGACCCCAACAGGTGCACAAGTAGTCATCACCATTCCAGTAGGTGTAATCCAACTTACATCCCCCACATCCGTTGAGCCTCCGACTGAAGACCCTAGTAATTGCTTATTATTAGTTATATGTGTCGGAAGTAAATCATCTACTTGATCACGTAATTGTTTTTTCGACATCTCTACAATCTCTGAATCAATACTTTCTAATAAATGTGTTGCAAATGTTTCTTCTTCTTTCGTAAATGATATCTCCGATTGCATCATATTTTCATACATTACGTCATTTAATGTTTCATTTGGAAGTGTTTCGTAAGCAAATGCTAAGATATTTGATTCCACTTCTGTTTCTGTCATTAACACTGCTCCATCTGCAATCTTTTTCACTCTTCGTAACATATCATTCACTTGTTCCTTCGTAGCAGCTCGTAAGTAATACCATACCTTCGCTTGATCGGGCACAACATTTGGAGCTAGTCCACCATTAGTTATAACATAATGAATTCGTGATCCATCTAAAACATGTTCTCGCATATAATTTGTACCGACATTCATTAACTCTACTGCATCAAGAGCACTTCTTCCGGCATGCGGTGCTGCAGCAGCATGTGCTGTTATCCCTGTAAATACAAATTCAACAGAAACCATCGCCTGCATACTTTGATTCACTGTAAAATTTGATGTACCAGGATGCCAAGTCAAACAACAATCTAAATCATCAAATACACCCTCTCTTGCCATATATGTTTTACCTGAAAGTACTTCCTCTGCTGGGCACCCATAATAACGTATGGTTCCTTTAATACCTTCTTTTTTCATATAATCCTTTAATGCAATTACTGCTTCAACACCAGCTGTTCCTAATAGATGGTGACCACATCCATGCCCTGGTCCATCAGCTACAATTTCTTCCTTTGTTGGTGATACTGTTTGTGATAAACCGGGCAAAGCATCGAACTCGCCTAGTACACCAATAATTGGTGCTTCACTCCCATATTCAGCTACAAATGCAGTAGGAACCCCACCAATATTAGGTTGAATACGGAAATCTTCATTTTTTAACGTATCTATTTGTAGCTGGCTTGCATAATCTTCATCATAAGCTAATTGTGGATTTTCCCAAATATTTTTCGCGATGTCCGTAAAAACCCCCTCATTTGTACTTATCCAATCTAAAATATCTTTTTTACTCATGAAACATCCTCCTAGAATTAGGCTACTTTATTTTTAAATTTCTTTTTCTCGATTACAAGTACTATAGAAACGGTACAAATAATACATAACAATCCTTTAATTAACGTCGGTATAGAAAGTAGATATAATAGTAAAGCAATCGAAATTGCTATTGCACCATATAGTGGTTTTTTCAATGCGAATTGTGCAAATATCCCACCAAAAATAGAAGGTACAATATAGGGGAACACAGATTTCACGGACTCAGGAATAATAGACAGGATATAGGATCCTCCTAAAATAATCATGATTAAAAATAATAGATTTACAATGGAAGCAGCACCAATTGCTAATGCAGCTGCAATTTCTCCTTTTTTAGAACCAGGATCCGTTCCTATCGCATTCTGTGCAGCTGCTGCTGATGGTAAGCACATATTGGCAATGTTTCCAGTAAGAAATGCCATATATGTTCCTGATACCCCAAGTGTTGGATAATATGAAATTGGTTCGACAAACCAAATCACTCCCACTACAGATGCGTATGCTAAAAATCCAGTTAATATGGCTTGCCACCCAGGGTGATAACCAAGATAAAATGATAGAGTAAAAGGTAAGCTAATGGTTAATAGGATTACAGTCCAAATAGTTACCCTACCCCAAAAATGAGATCGTTGGTGAAATAGTGACATACTCAATGCCTTGGCTGACTGTATTTCTTCTGTTTCTATGACTCTTCTACTTACTTCCATTCATACTCATCTCCCTTTTTATCTATATTAGAACATCATAAAACTAACAGACAGACCAACAATAATTGATATTCCTAAGGAGTATTCATTTAACCATTTGAGTTTCTTGATATTTTTAGTAATTAAAGAAACAAGAATCATCGCAATAGCTGATGCAAAAATAACAGCTGCACTTGTCACTCCTTTTACCATTTCATCCATCACAAAGTTACTAAAGATACCTAACATCGCTGCTGTTGAGAGAATAATCATGATTGGAAATTGTTTATTTTTATTCTTACTAACAATTTTTGCTTGCATTTTCCCAAGTGACTTTGTAAATAATGTAACAACTAATAACCATCCGATTCCGCCTAAGCATAATACCCACACTACTAATGTAAATACTTCATTCGTAAAGGCTGATGTCCCTAGGTCAACACCTGCAGATGAAGTTGCAAGCTGAGCCCCTGTAGCCTCAATCCCTGCGGACCCAATTATACCGATGCGCATCAAGGTAAGCGGCTCTCCTAATAAAGCAATTAATGATATCGCAACAATAATAATACCTAATGAAGGTCCAATTGCATTTATCGCTCCAACTTTAATTGCACTCTTCGTCTCTTCTTTCGTCATTCCTACACTGGGACTCGTCTTTAACGCTAAAAAAATAAATTTTATTCCTTGAAAAGCGACCACACTAATAACCAGGAAAGCGAATAACCATACAATAGGACTATTTGCAACAGTCATAGTTGCTTCCACTATCAAAACTCCTCCTTTTTATACTACCTATAATTAATTAAAGATAATAAACTAGTAATTTAGTATTATCTAAAGATTCAATTATTTTATTTTATACTTATACATTAAAAAGGAGTTCCTATCATACTGCAATTCATTTGTAAGATTTTCTAACAATAAATTTCAACAGCTTTATATTTCACTACACAGTTATTTTTTATGAAAATGTGCGTTAATCTGTCCACGGAGCATCTCTTCCTTAACCTTTTGCTTGTTTTTCTTTTTCTGCATATTATGTTTTATTTCTCTAGTTTGCACACCTTCTTCTCGCTGCTCTGCAATATTCATCAGTGTCTCGATATCAGAGAAGGAATATTTTCGAGTACCATTTTTCGATCTTTCTGGGTAAATTAATCCCCGCTCTTCATAATAACGAATTTGTCGTACAGAAAGACCAGTTAATTCATTTACTATTCCAATGGTAATGACTTTTTTGTTCTTGTATGAAGTCATACTTTTCCTCCCCTATTTAATTAATTACAAAATTATCCATGTATTGATATATCTTTACATTATACCAAGTAATTTTCATTACATTTGTTAATTCATTAAAAAAGGTACATTATATGTAACTAATTAAATTATTTACGGTAAAAACATTACCATTGTCATGAGGCTAAGACATCATTGATCAATATATATTCAACAATATTCATGTCGTTAACAACTAGAAGCTTATTTAACTATTTTTTATAGCTGAACCATTTTTCAAGGGAAGTAGGAAAAACTGTCAACATCACTGCTTTAATTAATGATGTTTATAAGATTCTTAATGTTGAATTGATGGAGTTAGGACCGTGCTATTCACTATCAAGGAGAATTCAGCAAATTATATACACCCAAAAAACCCCGATGAAATTAAAATCTCTTTCATCGGGATTTCTTTCTCTCACTTGAATGTTATTATCACAAGATGCACCCTAAAGGCTCTATAGCATTCTCTCTAAGGATTTAAGAAGGGAGTATTACTACCAATCACTTGCGATAGACGATATAAAATCCTAAAATGCTATTCAAATTTAATTTAAACAAAATCTTTCCCGTACATGTCCTCACTAGGTTAAAAGATCTTTTTCGGACTGAATTCTCCACATAATCATCCATTTTAAAAACTGTTCGTTGTGATAGAGATGACTCATCTATTTAAATATTTAACTTCTTTTGATAAAAGAGTCTTCTCAAGTAAAAAATGATCGCAAAAACTATAAACATAAAACAAAGAAAGAAGAAGAATGCAGTAAAATTCACTGCTCCATCCAAAAAGCTTCTAATCATAAATGTAACAGCACCCATCGGAAGAATTATATATAAGAGATTTTTTGATATTGTTTTTATATAATCTACTCTTTCACTTGTCCATCGAATAGACTTAGAACTTAAACCAAATAATACTGCAGCAATAGCAATTAAGCCAACAAGTGTCATTTCTAACTCAAATGCTCCTCGAAACACTGACACTAGTAGTAATCCCATACCAGAGAAAAGAAAACCCATACTCCCTTTGAACCTAAAGTCATCTGAATCAAAATCTTTGTTCTTATTATTCTTGTATTCACTATTAATTTGATTCGCTAACATATCTGCAGAAATAAACTCATTAATTGCTAACTTTTCAGCTTCCTGTCTATTTACATTTCTCTCCTCATTTTCATTCACGATTTCTTCTAAATGACTTTTGATTTCCAAAAGTTGTGAATCTTTCTCTGATTTTGGTATATCATTTGGTAATTGTGATTCTAATTGAGCTAAATAATCATCAATAGTAAATATGTCTTTTTCATTCATATAATCCTCCTCTTAAGCTTTGTAATGAATCAAATAACTCCTCGTACTCGCTAATTCTTTTTTGAGCAACACTTTCTCCTTCTTCCGTTATTTTATAATACTTACGTCTTGGACCATCTTCAGAATCAACCCAGTAAAAGGAAATCCAGTTTTTATTAACCATCCTTTTTAAAATTGGATAGATGGACCCCGCAGCCAAGCTCACACTTGGTAAGTTATTCAACGCATTATTAATTTCATAACCATACATATCTTGCTTGCTGACTAATAATAAAATAGCCAGTTCATAAACACCTTTTTTCATTTGTGTAATCCATTTATCATCGTTAAAATTTTCCATATTCTCACTATATGTTATTGACATCTAGATGTCAATAACATATAGTGATGCCTTACAGTTTTAATATTACTAATATTATTCAACATTATAACAATGAAGGAGAATTTAAAGGCGTTTGACTTGGAATATATTGAAATTTAGATAGTACTGTATCATCTATTAGTTAATAAAAAAATAACTCCTATCAAAGAGATATGAGCAATTTATTGTAATTTCAAAACAGAAACATTAATAAAACTAGCTAACAAAGGAATATTCTCCCTCTACTAGCTAGTAAAATACTAATCTACATATTGTATTTATAAAATTGATTTCAACCTAATATTGGACTTGTAATTCTTTTACACCAAATTCTATTGCTTCATCCACATCTGACATATATACATCTAAGTCTCCTTCAGTTACGGCACTTCCCCTATCTTCACATGTAAATGTATTATCAAAATATGGTATATATACTTTAGTTCCAAATGACATGGATTCTGGACAAGCAATGGTTTGTCCTTCTTGCACTTCTGTACCCGATGCGGTAATACCATAAGCTGGATCTCCCGGTTCTTTACCGGTAGATTCATGACCTGCTGTATAAGCAGTTACTGTGAATTTTTCACCCTTTGCATCTGGAATTGTAATTGACTGACCAGCAAAAATAATATCTGGATCTGTTATAAATGTATTAAACTCTATTAATGTTGCAACACTTACATTATGTTCCTTCGAGATTTCAGACAGAACATCTCCCGTTTGTACCGTATACTTACTGCTAGCATGTGCTTCGTTTGAAAATAGTACTACACCTAATGTGATAGCCAACAGTGTAAGTAATTTTAAAAATTTCATGTTGATAACCCCCTATGTGTTTTATGTTTCTATCATTTTCCACTTATAAATTACGCACAGGAGATTCCTTCTTCTAACGTTGTTAATGAACTGAAATAAAGATGTAAAAGTAGGTAAGACTATCAACCTACTTTGACGGCATAGAAAAAGATCTGTGATAGGATATCACAGATCTTTCTTTTGCTTATCAAGAAGGTATTACCATGGGCTCTTCGTTCTTTAAACCAAGTGCCTTTTCGATAGATACCTCAATCTCTTTATATAACTCTGGATTTTCAGAAAGTGCTATGCCATAAGAAGGTATCATTTCTTTAATTTTTGGTTCCCACTCTTGCAAATGCTCAGGGAAACATTTTTGTATCACTTCTAGCATCACATGTACTGCGGTAGATGCCCCTGGGGAAGCGCCTAATAGTGCTGCCATGGTTCCATCCTCACCACAAACAACTTCCGTACCAAATTGTAGTGTACCTTTTCCTCCATCTTCCGTATCCTTGATTACTTGGACACGCTGTCCTGCTATAACAATATCCCAATCTTTACTTTGTGCATTAGGAATGAATTCACGTAATTCTTCCATACGTTTTTCATTCGATAGGACAACCTGTTGAATGAGATATTTTGTTAACGGTAATTCCTTCATACCAGCAGAAAGCATGGTAAAAAGATTATCCGATTTCACAGAATGCATTAAATCAAATAATGAACCTGTTTTTAAAAATTTTGGTGAAAAACCGGCAAAAGGTCCAAATAGTAACGATTTTTTCCCGTCAATAAACCTCGTATCGAGATGCGGAACAGACATCGGTGGTGCACCAACTTTAGCTTTCCCATAGACCTTCGCATGGTGCTGCTCGATTACTTCCGGATTATTACATACCATAAATAAACCACTAACAGGGAAGCCACCAATATGTTTCGATTCCTTGATACCTGTTTTTTGAAGTAATGGCAAACTTCCACCACCAGCACCGATGAAGACGAATTTAGCAGTATGGTATTCAATCTTTTCATCGTTCATATCATGAACTTTTACTTCCCATAATCCTTCACTATTTCGTTTAATATCTTCTACACTATGATTGTAATTCACATCAATGCCTTTATGATCAAACTCTTGAAACAAAAGACGCGTTAAAGCACCGAAATTAACATCTGTACCAGAATCAATCTTTGTCGCTGCAATAGGTTCATTTGTATCTCGTTTATCCATAATAAGCGGCATCCACTCTTTTAACTTTTCGTTATCATCGGAGAACTCCATACCATTAAATAATGGATGATTCACTAATGCCTTAAAGCGCTTTCTAAGGAATGTAACATTATCCTCACCTTGTACTAAGCTTATATGTGGTAACGCTCTGATAAAGTCTTCGGGATTACGAATCAAGTTACGATTTACAAGGTAAGACCAAAACTGTCTTGATAGTTGAAATTGTTCATTGACCTTAACCGCTTTATTGATATCAATAGATCCATCTGTTCTTTCGGAAGTATAATTAAGCTCACATAATGCTGAATGCCCTGTACCAGCATTATTCCATTCATTGGAGCTTTCTTCTCCAGGATTTTCGAGCTTCTCAAATACTCTAATTTCTAAGTTTGGTGATAGTTCTTTCAGAAGTGATCCTAATGTAGCACTCATTATGCCAGCACCAATTAAGATAACGTCTGCTTGCGTGTGTTTGTTACTCATTTTATCCTTCCTTATCCCCCAAAATTTTAAAACATAAATAAAACATTAACCCCTTATTCTCCATTATAAACCTATTGTGAAAATTTTTTAATATATATGAAGTAAATATAATATTACCATTTTTCTGTTTATTATATGTAAGTTAAAGAAAATGGCTTAAAAATCAATTAAACAAACTATATCAGGGAATAAGTTACCTTCAAGATATGATTCTGGTAACTTTTTCAATAAAGGATAAAATTATCAGTATAAAATACTCTTGGGATTTATAGAAATCATTAGAATTGCAACTACTAAATATAAAATCATGACATATGTGAGAATGTCTAATAGATCTCCTTTAACAATCACCAAAGAGTAGTTAAACAACTGATGCATAATTATCGGGATCATTAGATTCTTATTTAGATTGTAGAAAAACGCCATAATTATAGAAAATGATAAAATTCCAATCATAAAAAGCAAAATATATTTGAATAAATGAATACCCGTATATCCCGTAGCAAACCACAGTGGTGTATGCCAACCTCCCCATAAAACGCCTACTATGATAGAAGATTTCAAAGGAGAGCACCGCTTTTGAAGTTCATTTAATGCATATCCCCTCCAACCTAGCTCCTCACCTAAAGGTCCCCTAACTAAATTATCAATAAACATAATGAATAATGGTAATGGTCCTAAATAGAATAATGCTAAACTCTGATTTATATGGCTTAATATAAATATTGTAGTAACGATGATTATAACTTGAATGATTATAATCGTAGTTAAAACTGAAAGCTTTATTTTTATAGTAAATAATTCTTTTACAAAAGTTATTAACTTTACTCCCGGATAAATCCGTTTAAACAAAATAAGAAATGCAAAGGTTGATGACCATGAAGAAATAATTTGTAACGTATTCGTTATACTCGGAGGTACTTCTAATAACAAACTAATTCCTATTCCGATAAAAAAAACAATAAATATAGCATAGGTTAATGCAATGAAGCCTACTAAAGGTTTTTGAAATGCTTTTTTCTTTTTCATATTGAGCCACTCCCTTAAATAATAGTGTTAAAATCATGAAACGCTGACACTATCATTCTAAACTCATGGGTTACCCTTAGCTCAATACCTTACTTAATTATTTTATAGGGGCGTACATTTCTAGAAAAACACGCTCGAGTCCTTCTTCATACGTCGTCATTAAAATATTGATATATGCAATACCTACTAATTCATAGTTATTTTCCCGAGCAATTTTTATAAGTCTTTCACCAATTTCATTATCAATATTCTTTCCGCCATCTACCGCCCTACCATTTTCTATTACCATATAAAGACATTTGGTATAAGATATAATTCTACCGTGTACTTTATTTTCTTCGATTTTTTTAACGATAATAAACTTTTCATCTTTAATCCCTTTTTCATTGAAGTGGATGACACGCCTCGCACTTGATAAAGTAACAGCCTTCTTGTTCGCGGTGTTATTTCTTATAATTTCATATTCATCATAAGCGGTAAAGTCCGTTATTTCTCCAATTAGTTCCAGCGGTTTCATCTCTTTAACCGTAAAATCGCCTAAATATTTATTAATATTAACATGATCTCTTTTAACAGCATCGATTTTGTTTAGTAGTAACTTTTTATGTTCAATTTCCTCACGTATTTTCGCTTTTTTCTCTTCTAATAAATGACCTAGATTGTCTATACTCATATTGTTTCTTATCTCTTGTATCTTCTTAATTTCTATATCAATCTCTCTATAGAAATTCGTTGTAATTACGTCATGAATATCATATTGATTATATTTTCGATATCCATTCACACCATCATGGATAGGATTAACCAATTTCTTTTCCTCATAATACTTTAATGTATCTCTAGAAACACCTAAAAACTTGGCAACTTGTCCAATGGTATACATAACTTCCTCCTTCTGAAATATTATAGACCCATTCATTCTAAAACTATGTAAAAGGTAAGTCTATTTCCTACGATATACAAACAAAGCGATACGCTGCAATAGGTATCGCTTTTAAGGCTAATATATCCACTTATTCCTTGTCCAAAGTTAATAATTCTCCCATGCTTTTTCATAAATTTGAATCAAGTGAGGGTCAATAAGCGTATTTGCTTTTAACTCAAAGTTCGGTATCTGTTGATCTTCGTCCTTGCCAAATGCAGTTAGTGCTGGCATCATATCATCTGTTAAAAATCTAGTAGAAACCGGTATTTCCATTATATCTAAATCAATCTCCTCACGACTTGCCATAACAAATCCCCAATTACCAAAACTCGGTACATCTACATGTAAATTCTCCGTATTCAGATTCGTTGAACTAATCGTCTCTGAAATCGTCCAATATACCTCTCTGGCGAAAACTGGACTTGTTGCTTGAACCATGAGTGTCCCCTCAGGTTTTAAGTGATTGCGTACCAAGGAATAAAATTCCTTCGTGTACAACTTATTTAGACTTTCATTGTTTGGGTCAGGCAAATCTACAAGAATAACATCATACCATTCCGATGTATCTTCTAAAAATTGAAAGGCGTCCATGTTTTTCACTTCTACTTTTTCATCCATTAAGGCCCCTTCATTAATCTCTAGCAAATGCCGATTCTCATTTGCCAACTCCACAACTGCTGGATCTAAGTCAACGAGCGTAACCTGTTTCACATCTTGATACTTTAAAACTTCCTTAGCTGCAATTCCATCGCCGCCACCAAGGATAAGGACATTCTCTGGAGTCTCTACATTTGCCATGGCCGGATGGACGAGCACTTCATGATAGCGATGCTCATCGACCGAGCTAAATTGCAAAGATCCATCCAAATAAAGTCGAATATCTTTCTCATCTTGTGTAACTGTGATTTTTTGATAGCTACTCTCTTCCATATGAATTATTGGATCTTGATACAATTTTTGTTCAAAATTAAACGCCATTTCTTCACCGAAAAACAATCCGGCTATTAGTAACACACCAATGACTCCCCCGATGACAGCATGTACGATAAAATGCCGAATCTCTTTTCTAAATAACCATAAGACAATTAATGCAACTGTTAAATTAATTAATCCAACTAAAAATGCTGTTTTTACCATACCAAAATAAGGTCGGAATAAGAAGACAAATAATACCCCGCCGATTAGTCCCCCTGCATAATCAGAAAATAACACACGAGCGGTACTTTTATTTAACGTCACACCGATTTCATTTGCTTTACGAATTAATATTGGTAGCTCAACTCCTGTTAAGGCACCAATGATTAGCGTAATAGAATATAAGTAAAACGCATCCGTTCCAGCTGGTGCAAAAGCGGTTATACCAAACATAATAAAACTAGAAAAACCACCAATTAATGCTACACAAAATTCAATCCAAACAAACTTAATGATCAGATTCCGCATAAACTTCTCACTTAAGCTAGCTCCTATTCCCATACCTGTTAAGAATAAGGAGATCGTAAGTGTATATTGTTTAACACCATCACCTAATATGTAGGAACCTAACGCACCAAATAAAACCTCGAAAATAATACCACAAATGGACACAATTCCCGAGGACCAATAAATAATTTTACTTTGTCTAATTGCTTTATCATTCAACATTCATCCACTCCACTATAAAGAAAAAAGCCATAAAACGATAAACAGCCAAGCAAATACCTGGCTGTAAACTCTCATATTTTTACGTAATCGATGCGCCAATTACAAATGCTAGGCCAATAGATACTCCCACGGACATAACACCAACGGCGATATTGTTCTTCTTCAACTCGTCTTCTACCGAGAAATTTCTTGTAAATAAATCGAATAACCAATATGCAATCATTTGTAGTGCCACACCGACAATACCCCAAATAATCGTATCAGTAAATCTTCCGCTATTATAAATTGCAAAAGATAGTATAATACAGATTCCTACAATTTTTCCAATAACAGATAAAGCCACTGCTACATTTCCATTTTTCACTTCTTCCATGTCCTTATATTTACGGGTCATGTTCTCAAAAATAAATAATCCAGCTAAGACAATAATTATTGCGATAACAAAATAAATTAATGTAGAAATAAACAATTCCATATAATCACCTTCCTTTTATTTTCCTGTTCCAGGTCCGCCGCCTCTAAATGTCGTGTTTCCGCGGCCAATTCCACCAGAACCGCCGTAGCTTCCCATACCAGAATAGTCTCCATTTGAATTACGATTCCAATTGTTTCCGAACATACTATCTAATAGTCGGATGGAAAAATATGTACCTAAAAAGCTTGGAGAATAATTTCTCCTTACAAATTCCTCATCAGCGACTTCAATCAATAATACTTCTTGGTCAGCCTCATTTTTACGCAAGGTCACAAAGGTATCATTAAAAATAATTATCTGTTGATTATCCTTTACTTCACTGATCTCTTCCGCTTGGAACTGATTAGAAAATAGAAGACTTAACTCTGACAACGTAAATCTTGTTGTTGCATAAACTTTCGAATCGTTCGTATCGCCATCTATAGTTGTGATAAGCGGAAATACGTCTGCAATTACATCGTCAATTTCATCATTGCCGTTAGCAGCATTTTCAATTGTTTGTTTGATTTCTTGTTTCTGTGGTTCATCTGGGATATCTTCTGCCGTAATTGCCTCATCCTCTGAAGAACACGCTGCTAACAGAATGAACAGTAACATCCCTATACATAACATCCATCTTTTACACAAATCAATCCCCCTCCACCTTTAAGAAAGGGCAGCTAATTAAAGCACTGCCCTTATCTAGACAACTTACTCTTTATTCATTTTAGCCTTTAATGCTGCTAACTCATCGTCAACACCATTCTGTTTATTTAATTCCTCAAACTCATCATCTAAGGATCGGCTTTCATAAGACATCGCTTCACTTGTCTCTGCTTCTGCTTCATATCGCATTACTTTCTCTTCCATTCGCTCAAAACCTTGTTTAGAGCTATCATTTCCGATAGATGACATCGTACGATTAATTTTTGTTCTTGTTTTAGCAGATTCAGCACGTGCTTTTAAGGAATCCTTCTTCAATTTCATTTCTTGGTATTCCTTTTTCATTTCATCTAATTTTGATTTAAGAACTTCAGCATCATTTTTCGCTGTTGTCCAAGACTCATTCAAGCTAGTTGCAGTGGCTTCATGCTCTTTCTTATCTTGCAGGGCGCGTCGAGCTAGGTCATCATTTCCCGCTTCAATTGCTTGCTCTGCTTGTTTCTGACGTTTTTCCATCATTGCTTTCGCATCATCAGCTTTACGTTTTAGCATTTTTTCATTGGAAATTTGCTTTGCAACAGCTGTTTCTACTTCGCGGATATCCTCTGCCATATCACGCATGAATTGATCCAACATTTTTACCGGATCTTCTGCTTTATCAAGCGCAGAATTCAATTCTGAACTTACCACTGTCTTCACTCGATTAAAAAACTTAAACATATAATTCTCTCCTTCAAATTATAATCAATTAGTATTTTTTTCTGACATCATGTAATACGGGATAACTCTCGTTTAGGTTTCATTAATTTATAATGAACCAGCCATAATTTTAATTTCATAGGATTCAATTGGATATCCGACACTCACTTCTACTTCAGATCCCCATACTTCCAAGCTGATAGATCCTTCTTCATCTTCATCCACATATTCTGCATATTCTACTTCAGATCCTTGTAAATTGGCGCTTCTACCTTCACCAATTATTCTAGCCATGCCAGATTCATCAAAATAATAAGTCTTACCCTCATGACTAAGTTCTTTTGGAAATGGCTTAGAAACAGGGAAAGTAATTTTATTATAAATCCCTAACTCTAATTCATCATCCATCTCTGCTGCTAACCATACCGTATTCTTTCCTTCTAATAACTGGTAACTATACCACTCATAATTTCCAGAACGATACGTTATTTTCCCGACAACTTCATAATCCACTAAATCATATGTTACAATATCACCGACTTTGATCGTAAATACGTCTCTTTCTTTCGGTGCAGGTTCACTTTTTTTATTTTTGGAAAAAAGCTTAGAAAATAGTCCCACAAATTCACCCCACATAAACTAGTCATCATTATTGTTTATAATAATCATATGACCTTTTATCCTATTCTAATTCTAACTGATTGACCTAAAAAATAAAAATTTAAAGATGTTGTAGTTAAAACTACTTATAAAAAACGAAGTATATACCTCTTTATTCTAATCTAGAAAAATTGCATAAACAATATAATCGGTTTATACTCATCTATATACGAGTAGTAAATATTTTATGTAAGGGGAAGTTTCATCACATGGATGTATTGGGAAGGCATATCATTGCTGAGCTGTGGGAATGCAACTTAGAAAAGTTAAACAATATCGATTTTATTCGAGATACATTTGTAGAGGCGGCAGTCTTAGCTGGTGCAGAAGTACGTGAAGTTGTGTTTCATCCATTCGCACCATATGGGATAAGCGGTGTCGTTATAATCTCTGAATCCCATTTAACTATCCATAGTTTCCCAGAGCATGGTTATGCAAGTATCGATGTCTATACATGCGGAGATAAAGTAGATCCAAATATTGCGGTAAAACATATTGCAGATGCCCTCGAATCCAGCGTTGGTCAATTTAGAGAAATACCACGAGGCATGGGACCTGTGAATGCAAAGCCAATACAAAAAATAAAGTAAGATTACATTGTCCTTCGCTGTGCTTAGCTTGCTTTCAACTCTTTGATTATTAGCCCATCTTCATTATATATGAAGATAATTATCGGAATATCAAACTGATTTTATATTAATTTAAACCATAGTTTCCAATCTGGAAAATTCAATTCCTCTTTAGGTGGTTGCAAACGTCCTCTTGACCTGCTTCTTTATTTAAAGAACCATCTATACCTGAATTCTTCATAACATTTTTACCTATACCTCTACTTTTTATTTTCATCATTTTTGCGCCCAAATAAGTTAAAAATCGACTGGATTAAGCCCAGTAAATTTATTGAACTCAATCCAGCCAATCAGCTTCATAATACAAATAGTAATATTCTAGAGTAACGAAAAAATTAATACTTAAATAACATAGCGACCATTTCATGACCCGATCCAATAGTCCAAAACAATACCGTATCTCCCCGTTTAATTTGTCTAGACTTAACTCCCTCATATAGACTAATAAATGGACTGCTTGTAGTCGTATACCCATATTTATCTCCAATATAGACGACTTTTTCCTCTTGAATATTAAAATGATCTTGGATTTTTAATATATTGGTCAATGCAAACTGAGAGAAACAAAAAGCGTCAACATCTTTAATGTTCAATTTATTTCTTTCTAATAGTTTTTCAATCATGATACATGCATCAGGAACAGCCATTGAACCGTCAAATGGTAAAAAAACTATATGCTCCTCTTTTCCAATTGTTTTAGAAAAACCGTCTTGTGGGTAAACAATATTGTCTTTATTTGATGAATCCACATCATATATTGCATCAATAAATCCTATATCGCTCAGTAGAGAAATTAAGATATTATTAAACTAGCACGTAATTACTAAAAAGGGGGGAATCTCAATGAATGTAGAAAAGGCGAAAGTTCTTGTACTCGGAACCTTTCACATGGCTGAACATGAAGGTTTGTATTCTAACAAAAGGCAAACAGAAATTGAGGAACTAGTTTCAAAATTAGTAAACTTTAAACCAACAAAGATTGCCGTTGAAAAGGTACCAGAAGATAGTGTATTCACTAATGAAAAGTATAGGCAATACAAACTCGGAACTTACAATTTAGAAATGAATGAAATTTTTCAAATAGGTTTTCGTTTAGGTGTAAGGCTTGGGCATGAACAGATATATTCTGTTGATTGGATGGGGGATGCCGACATGGATTATGGAGAAATTGAGAAGTGGGTAAAAGTAAATCAACCAGACCTTTTCAATGAAATCTATAATGATTTATTTGTACCTGAATTAACGAAAAATAAGCGTATTATAGATTATTATAAAGAGTTAAATGATCCAATCTGGCTCAATAAAATACATAAGCATTATGTAAATATTGCTCGAATTGGCGATATCAACAATTATATCGGCATAAAATGGCTAAGTTGGTGGTACAAAAGAAATCTAATAATGTTCTCAAACCTAACGCGTTTGATTCGTTCAAAGGAAGATCGAATACTATTTATTGTAGGTGCTTCACATCCTGCTATTGTTAATCAATTTCTTAAAGAAAGTGAAGCCTGTGAGATCGTTCAACCACTAAGTTATTTATAATAAATAGCACAAAAGGTTCCAATTTTGTTGGCAATACAAAACCTAGTATGAAGCTACCACATTGGTTCATCTTTATCACTTAGTTTGATACGAAAAAGTAGAAATGGAACGAATAAAATGCTTAGATAACCAAATGTGAATAACCTTTGAGTTTCTGCAGAAATGTATTGCTTACAACAACAATTTGGACAGTTTTTTCCTTGCTTTGAGAATCCGAGAGACAAAATTTCTCTAACCTTCCATTTATAACTACAGTTCGTGCATTGTGACACAAAAGTTCCTCCTTAGATTATCATCGAGCCCTTAAATCCATAAGAAGGGCGACCCATGGTGGAAAAGATATTTCATAGGATTTACCATACGATAATTCAATTGAAAGTCACCCTAATTGGTACTTCTTTTAACAGCCCCTACTATTGTACCTAGCCATATTCCTATGAAAACAATAAATGTAACTACTCCTAATCCTATCCCTTCCCATCCACCAACAACGTCTTTACTGTAAATGACAACTCCAATACAAATTACACTCAATAAAGTGGAGGTTAATAATAAGGCTTTTCTAGAAATTTTACGAGATATAAAAAAGAGAATAATAGCACTACCAATACCCATAAGCAATATAGGCGTCCAACCTTCTAGCATTATTGCATCCATCTGAATCCCCCTTTTGCAATTACTTATTATACAATCTATTCCTACAATGGTAACTAATGATATTCACTTTAATTTTAACTTATTTTTATTAGAAGGAATATGGAGAAGCAAAACAGCATTTCCTATAAGCCGGTCGCTACTTTGCCTCCTGATTGTACGAACGATGGTACACCTCAGACCACTATTGACTACATCATTATACGTACGGAATAGAAGCTAGTCCTTGTACTCCCACCTGACATGAGAATAATGATCCTGCCAACGGTTCTAATTTAAACTTATCATTCCCTATCCCTTCACTCGCTGTTGTAATATAAAGCGTTCGCATTTTAGGACCTCCAAATGTACAACTTGTCACATTTGAAACAGGTAAGGTAATTGATTCAACGATTTTACCCAGCCGTGGATCAACACAGATGACTCGAGATCCTCCCCAAAGCGCTACCCACAACCGGTCGTTGACATCGATGGTCATTCCATCAGGAGATCCCTCAATATCCTTTAAATCAATTACGACTCTTCCCTCTTTTAGCTCTGTTGTCTCTTTGGTAACAGCATTGTAACATGTTGCATCGACTTGTAAACATGCAGCTAGAGCAATAGGGCCTAAAGGACATACCCCCTGGTTAGAAAATATATTCCTCAAGATTGGAGATAAAAAAATAATGAAGTTAAGCTATATTAATGTTATTTCTGAAATGTCTATTGCGGTAGAAGTACTGTGCAACATCTACTATTGAGGATGTGTGAAATTCTTGGATGGACCTTCTCTCTTTATCATATCGTTCAGTTACATCCCCGTTAGTTAGCTTATAAACAAGTTTTCTCCAAAATGCCTGAGCGGGATAATTTGCTTCAATTTGAGTGATAATCCAATTACCTGGAAACATAAGCATAAGTTCTGTTGCAGCCTTTTCCCCATAACCTTTCCCGCTATATGTTGCAATGATAAAGAACTCATGAAAAGTATTAGGAAAGGATTTTGATTCACTTTCTACAAGAGCAAAGCAAATGTATTCATTTTCTAACTTAATAAAAAATGCGTGGAAATTGGAATTTTCCCAGTACCTATTTAAGTTAAATAGTTTATACGTGCCGTCTTGTTCTAATCTAATTTCAGGGACAAACTTACTAAATTCATATATATAGAATTGCATGAGGTTATGTAAAATGCTTTCTTTACCTTTAGTCACTTTTTCTAAATTCAACAATTTCTATCACCCTTGATCTAAATTACACTCTTTTCAGAGTGAGCTTTTACTCCACTCTTCTAGTTAAATTCTTAACGATTAATGGAAGTGCCATCAAGTCATTAACTGTGAAATCCGCTTCAACATCGTTCCATTGGAGATCCTTTTTCCATATTCCTTTCATTCCAATACTTTGAGCAGCCTTTACATCATTTTTAGGATGATCCCCAACGAATATACTTTGCTCAGGCGGTACGTCAAGTTTTTCTAAAGCCTTTTTAAAAATTTCAGGGTCAGGTTTTTTTATCCCTTCCCACTCAGATACCAAAATCACATCAAAATATCGCTCAATTCCTAAGGCTTTAATGTTATCCATTTGAAATTGCCCATAACCGTTTGTAATCATACCTAAAAGGACATTTTTGCTCTTTAAATCTTCTAACATTTGAATTAAATTATCAAAAGGAACACAATTAAACCTAAACTCACTGATGTAATCTTGTAGCAAATCCTCCAAAGTCATTTTGGAAATATCAAATTCCTGGATTAATTGCTGATATACCTTATCTTTCCAAACATACCCACGCTTGTCGAGTTCTAAAAATCTTGTAATGTATTTATCTTTGGGTATATGACCAACCCACTTTTTCAGTCGTTCATATTGGTGGTTTACGAACCCTTTTATAGATTCATCTCGATTTAATAAAGTTCCATCTAAATCAAATAGGACAGCCTTTATCATTTTTCCAACCCCCTTACACTGCTTATATATTTATTTAATAAAATGACCCTTTTCTCCAATATTGAGCGCAGGTTTTATTCCGGATAAGCGCCCGATTCCGGAATTACACTACTAGACCTTTCTAGATTGACTATTCAAAAAATAATGAGTGGATCTTAGATTTTATATTTTTGGGATAACGCTTTTTCAATTTGAATTTGTGGTTTTTTGCTCAGAAGGAGTTTAATGAAATCACTCTCATTCCTAGGAGACACAAGAATATCCAAATTATATTTTCCGTACTGTATTACCAATCTATCAGTAGCTAAAGCAGCTGCTGTCCACACACTTTTCCTCTTACTAATTTTGTTAATTTCTTGTATATTTATTGTTTTTTTAAATGGTCCAGCCTTTACTTTAACAATATCGTTTACAATTTGATAACCCGTACTAAACCACGCCCAAATAAGTAAAACCACTATAATAAATCCAACTAATCCTTCAATAAAATTAGATGCGCTAAAAGCAATAATAGAACGAATAACAACACTTAAAATCAAAACTATGGTTCCCCGTATAACAACAGAGTAAAAAGCGTCTTTCTTAGAAACAAAAAATATTTGGCTCACCTCTTTCACTGCCCGATAATGCAAATTTGAACGCTTTTTTATTCCGTTAAAGCGCCCGATAACGGAAACTAATAGTTCTTCCTTCTGTCATCCAACTTTCTTGATAAATAAAAACATAGAAAACCAATAACAAAAGAGATTAGTAAAGGTATGATAGCAAGCATTGGCATTATAATTGTGCAATAAAGTAAATAGGCGCTCACTGCAAATATAAACCAACTAATTATAAGCAATAAACTCGATAAAAATTCTTTCATTGCAACCACAAATATCACATCCTTATGGTTATGTATAATGAACTAAATGGTCCTTATATATGACTCTGCTGTCAATCATTACTCGATAATCGCACCCTATAATGGAACAGCAAAAAACATTTTCACACTATAGTTCTACCTGATTTTCTTTTATCTCTGAAATTTAAAATAATTTCTTGTCCAAAAACCACTATCAATCCAGCCCAAAAAATTACAGAAGAAGAAAGGAGATTACTTGCAAATAATATACTATAAGTTTGGTCTATGAATAAAAGTAGCATATAGATATAAAAACCAAGTATGGCTCCTTTATTCCAGTTATACGATTCTGTTTTAGTCATAGGTTTAAAGAACTTCATTTAACTCCCCCACCCTCATAAATTATCTTGCGTTAAATATTATAGAAATACGCCCAATTGTTTAATTGTTTTTGTAATTCTACTTAATGGACTTAAATACTTGTATCCAACTAGGAACTATCAACAAAATTATTAATATACAAGCCAATCCTGCAATTACCACCTCTGATAATACTGACTTCTCAGGAAAAACATTTAAATCAAGGATTAATAAAGACAAAAGGATTATTAAACAAATGACAAAACTACGGCTTATACTATTTAGCCTTAAATTATCTATCAAAATAAAACACCCTTTTCGTTCATTTCAAGTTTCTAATTAAGAAGCAATCTGGCCCTAAAAAACAATAGTAACACATTTTATATTCCGTGAAAGCGCCCTTTTGTTGAAGAAGTTTTAAGCGTTATGAACTACCTTCCCACGAAGAATATATGGAATAATGGACTCGCCATTTATAAGATTTTTTTCTACAATCGGTATATATGCATACTTTTTTGCTATTTTTGCCTCCATCCAAGTTACCTCTTCAATCTCTTCTGGAAATAATATATTAATTTCACCATCAATAATTCTACCTTTAAAAGTAAAGAATATTGCGTGATGCTCTCGCTCTTCAAAAAAAAGCTTCACTCACTGCAAAAACACCATCTAGTTCAACGTTTAAGCCTGTTTCTTCTTTAACTTCGCGAATAGCTGCGTCTTCTAAAGTTTCTCCATTTTCCACTTCACCACCAGGGAGTGTATAGTAAGAGGATTGACTTCCTTTATTTTTCACCATCAATATATTTTCTTCATCGCTATCATATAGCAGTACATAGGCAACATCAACTCTCTTCAAAGTTTTCCCACCATCCTTCGATAATTGATACATAAGTAACTACTTATTCGTCTAAATGACACGATTCACGCACGATGCTTCCTACACAACTGCACCTGTTAGTATTAAATGAAATTAAAGTAATCTGTCACCCCATAAGTAACCGATCCTAAAATAAATAAGACACAAGTTATAGCACTTAAAAGGTATGTTTTCCTTTCTCTTACATAAATCCATTTCATTATGGTACGAAATGCGAATAAAGCAGTCATACCAACAAAGATAAGTATTCTGAGATATGGAAGTTCATTTATTGCTATAATCATCACAATAAAACTAGCCCAATAGAGTATTCCTTCACCATATTTATGTAGTTTATTTACGTATTTTTCACCTAAGTCAGACCTCTTTATATTCAATTTTTTTATTAGCTTTCGATTAATAAATTGATCTAAAACTAGAATAGCAAATAAAATGATAATAAGAGCTACCACCTTAAATACCCCCTTCCAAACTATTACCCTGCTTCATTAGCGTAAATGACGATTGTTGTTGTTTCGTAATCGCATCCGTTGGCAAGACTATTTGACTTTTTTATAATATATTTTGTAGCTTTTTTCGGTACCTATTCTGGAAAAGCTTCTTATCAATTTTCTTACTATCAAACTTTCCAATGACCTCACGTACATCTTTGTCGTGAACAATCAGTTGTTTATACTCTTTATCGTTTAACACTTTTGAAACCATTTATATTTCTTTAAATGACTACCGTTTCTGCCTATGTCCTCCTCATTAACCGCCATTAAAGACGGCAAATAAAGGCCCAGATTTAAAAACACGATTAAACCGAATATAAAAATGTAAAATAAAAGTCCACATTATCCCCCCTCGTTTAATTACGGATTTGCCACTATAAATGTTTCGCAATCTGACCCTTATGTATGGAACGAGCGCCAAGCCTTATTCTGGAATGGCGCCCGATTGCAGAAGAACCTGTTAAGTCGTTTTGATTGGTTTTGATTGGTTTTGAATACTATAACAGGAATTCTATAAGTTTTTTATTTACCTCTTTTGACCCTTGACCAAGCCATATAAGATGCCCCCATGTATCAAGTAAGCATAATCTCGAATCTGGAATTTGCTGATGTGCATAATAAGCATGTTCTAATGGAACTGACCCATCATGTTTGCTGTGTTGGATGAGAGTGGGGCAAGATATAGCTTTCAAATCCTTTATAGTGATCTCCTTTGTTTGCGATAAATCAATTAAAAAGCCGTACCCTGATTGTTGGCGATTGTTCATACGTCTGATTTCATCAACATCTTCGTCTGCCATCTTTTCTTTTATTTTTTTATACGGAAGCTTACTAAACGAAGGTGTCATTTGTTTAAACATAAAATTAGGGAAACGATTGCTCATGCTTGAAGTGAGTTTCCAAGTCATTCTTTCCATGGAAGGACGAAACAGAATCTGTGCTATTTTATATATTTTGTCTTTAGGTGTGTGCCACTCTTTTGTAACAGCACTTTGTAACGTTAATGTTTTGACTCTTTCTGGGTAATGAGAAGCAAAATAAAGACCACTTGGTCCACCAGCTGAAACAGCAATAAGATGTATTTTTTCAACGCCCAAATGATTCAAAAGACCTAAATAGTAATCGCAAGCCTTAGATAAACTTTCTCCAATTTCCTTTGAAGTTTTCCCATACCCCGCCCTTGACGGTGTAATAATTTTAAATCCGTTCTCAACGAGTGAACCATACCCAAATTTCTCATAACAACTGGAATGACCACCATGCATGACTAGAACTGGTACACCTTCTTTTCCTATGATTGAATATTCGATAGTTTGATTATCTACGTCATATGTACCAATGATTCTCTCCATTATCCCACCCCTAAATCAGTTCTTAGTAGCAATTGTTATTTCATTAAATGGCCCTTTTCTCAAAGATTAGGTGCAAGTCTTTTTTACTGATAAGCACCTTTACAGAAAGTCAAGACCAATTCATACTTCCTTATTATCATGCAAAAGCATTTTCTACTAAATATATCTTCAACTCCAAGCTATTTTGTTACAAGAAATTTACTGTGATTACATTTACACCATTAATAAACATATGTAAAATTATTGGGGCGTAAATGCTTCTGTGCTTTTTATATAAATAACCTAAAATTAATCCCATTACAAATATCCCTGGCAAAATTAATCGGGTAAAAGAATGTGCAAGCATAAAAATTGCAGAACTTCCAATGAGTGCTATAGGAGTGTTAAATATATTTTCAAGTGTTTGGAATATACCTCTTCTAAAAATAATTTCTTCTAAAATTGGCGTTACGATCGCTAATGCTAAAAAAAGAATAAGGAAATTTATGGACTGATCTCTATTATTTCACTACTACTTGTACTTTCCGCGATTTTTATTAGATAATCGCGCCCTTTTGCTGAAGTTCGATATTGAAGATCCCAAACTTAAATGTAACTCTTCCCTTAACAATACTGTGCTAAAGTATTGTTTTGTTTCGTATTAATAAACACGTTCAACATTGTATCCTTTTTCTTCAAGTTCGCTTGGGAGACTTGGCTTAATCACCGTATGTCCACAACCGACTATAACGAAGTAGGTTTTTCCACTATTACTTTGTAATAGTTTATCAAGTTTGTTAACCATATTCATATTGCGAGTGTCATTCATCTCTTTTTGGTATTCACCATCAGCACGCTCAAGGTCATTAGATACAATTTTAATTAGTGCTTCTCTACCGCTATTGCTGTTGCTGTGTATCCAGTTATATCCCAATTGGTTTATCCAATCAGCTTGCTGTTCATATGTTTGTATCGTATGTTCTAGCATTTGGACTTGTGTATCTATACTATAGCCACTAAAAACGTTATATTGATCTTCAACCGTTTCTAATTCAATAATTTCTTTTCCATCGTTTGAAGCTCGTTTTAGGAAATATAAATCGACCCCATACTCTGGTGCTACCTCGCTTTTTTCTCTTACGAATGCTCCTAATAAACTTTCTATATACCATGGTTGATATTTATTAAATTTCTTTAGAGACAGTCCTTGCGCATCAAATATGTCTGAAAGTTTTTGTATATACTCCACTGATACAACTTCATCCAATGTCGTCCCCTCATGAAATAAAGCCAATTTATTAATTTCTTCTTCATTTACATCAGGTTTTATCACATTAATCTCTGGGAGAATTACATCGGCACTTTCGTAAGCCTTTTCAATTTCAGTTGCAAGCGGATAGAAATCTTCATGACCTAAATGAATGATGCCTTGAACATACAGGGTTGTCTGATTATGAACAATTCTCCATAGTAATCCACCATTTCCCTTATAATTATTTGCCATTAGGTCACCTTCCTATTAGTAGTCTTTTATAATAAAATTATCCTAATTATCAATTTTAGTACTATTTGCATCATTAATTGATTTAGTTACACATTTAACTACTTTTATTCCATTCTCGCCCGTTGATTGAACAATTAACGATTACTGTTCTCTTTCAGGAAATCAATAATTGAATTCATCAAACCTTTTGCTAAAGGAATATCCGGATTAAAATAAGTAGCTAAATTTCCCTTCTGATCGGCAGGTGCTTCTTTCAATACGTGGTTCATATCCTCTATAATAAGAAACTCGGAATTCGGTTTAGCATTGTAAAGAATCTCAGCATCAGAGACCGGAACCTGCAAATCTCTTGTTCCATTGACAATCAGTATTGGGGAATCTACTTTGGCCAGCTCCTGCCTTGGATTATATCCCATCCAGGACATCATATATGGCTGAACGGAAGGACGAAAGATGCTTTGTAATTCCGAGCTGATATTTTTAACGGTTTCGCCACGTTTAAGGTTATCCAAAACCTCCTTGGCTTCCTTCAACAGGTCACCGGAAAGCTGTGTCTCTAATTGCTCATTTAGAATATCATCAGCTTGCCTTCCTGCTCCCGCCAACGACACAAATGCATCTGCATCCTCTTGATAAGACGCCACCATACCAATTAATGATCCTTCACTGTGACCAATCACGCTCACACTAGAAAACAAATCGTTGTTTTCAGCATATGTCATCCATGCTACAACATCGTCTATATAATCATCAAAGCGTAGATCCTTTTCATTTCCTCCCAGAATCATGTTATCTCCAACTCCCCGTTTGTCATAACGAATGCTTGCAATCCCTTCTGAGGCCAAATCTTCAGCGATCATTTTCAAACTATTATTTTCCCCCGGCAATGCTTTAGAGTTACCGTCTTTATCCGTTGGACCAGAACCAGCAATGATTATCGCTACCGGAAAAGGTCCTTGTCCTTCAGGAGTCTCAACTTTTCCTTTCATCACACCATCTGAAACTTCTATTTCCGTCAGATCTTTATCCACAAGTTCGGATACATTGTCTAAGTTCCCTTTCACCAACTCAAACGAAAATGATCGTCCTTGCTGAGTAAAGATTCCTTTTATTTTTTCCTCTTCAAATTGACCATCAAAAGTGAGAATATCTCCTTGAATCTCCATTTCAAAAAATACGTTAGAATCGTCAACTTTCACATGGCTTAACGGGCAATCATTCAATCCCTGAACAGGAATACTCAACTTACCATCCTCTTCTTCAAATTCCACAATAATAGGGAGTTGCTGGTTTGGAACCTCGATTTTTCCTTCCCAATAACCGTCTAAGTTCATTGATTCTCCTCCTATATCTTCAGAATGGTTCTTCAATACCATCAATTGACTTACGAATCTCAAAGACAAAATGTTTCATGTTACACAAAAGTTATTCCATAATTTGGCCCATTTTTGGAATAGAGACCAGTCGTTATTTCCAATCTCTTTTTAGTAAAGAAAAGGAATAATGATCATAGTAACTCCCTTTAAACAAATGCTTCTCTGTAAATGCCTTCATTTTTAAATCCCAGACCTTCTAATAATTTCAAAGAATTTTTGTTATGTAAAGCAACATAAGCATTTATCCGATTGAGATTCATTTTACTAAAGCCGTTTTCAATTGCAGCTATTAATGCCTCTTTCATATATCCCCGCCCCCAAAATTCATACCATAAATCATACCCTATCTCTGCTATATTATTGGTTCTATCCCATAAGTCATAACCACAGGTGCCAATCTGTTCATTATTGTCTTTCTTTACTAAAATCCATCTGTTATGTTCCTTTTTTTCTGGGTTTGAGTTCCACTCGATAAATTCAATTGCTTCCTCTTTTTTCGTAAATATTTCTTCATCGTAAAGAAATTCACACACTTTTTCGTTACTAAATAATTTATAAATAAAATCCGTATCGTCACTGTTTACATTTCTTAATTTTAATCTGCTAGTTTTTAACTCTGGAAAAAACCTATGCCCGCTCATAAAATACCCCTTTTGAAAAAAATTTTCTATCACTCCATTAAACTGTCCTTTAACTTAATACCAATTATTTCAAATTAACCTACTTTGCACAATTACTTATTCAATTAAATCGCTCTAATACTGAATAGGCGCAGATCCTCACTCCGGAAAAGCGCCCGTTTGCGGAACAGAGTTTACTGTTTTAAAGGGCACAAACGAGGAACTTCCTATATTTGAACATTTGATTTACGAAAATGGTATAATCAGTTTCATAATGGTATAATCAGTTTCATAAAAAGCAGCTCATGGAGGGTTCAAATATGTGTTCTAGCATAGCAGTAGTCGATTTTACTTTATCTCATTCATATTAAAAAAATGGAAAGGAGATAAAAGTATGGGAATTTGTGCTATATGTGTCGTTAATAGAGTTCATTATCAACCAGATCAAAAATAAATTGGTTATAATGAACTTTTAATGTCAGTTCATTATAACCAGCAAGGAGAAGGTTATAATGAACCATAAAAACCCAAAGGACACTCAAAATTTTATTACTTCTAAAAAGCATGTAAAAGAAATATTGGATCATACGAGTATCAATAAACAAGATAACGTAATAGAAATCGGATCAGGAAAAGGGCATTTTACCAAAGAGCTTGTCAAAATGAGTCGGTGGGTGCATTCTATAGAAATTGATGAGGACTTGTGTCAAGTCACCCAAAAAGCGGTGAAGCCTTTTCAGAATATAAAAGTTATCCATACGGATATTCTGAAATTTAACTTCCACAAAAACAAAGACTATAAAATATTTGGTAATATTCCCTTTAACATCAGTACTGATATTGTCAAAAAAATCGCTTCTGAAAGCCAGTCGAAATTTAGTTACCTTATCGTGGAGAAAGGTTTTGCAAAAAGATTACAAAATACTAAACGAGCTTTAGGTTTGCTGTTGATGGTTGAAATGGATATCAAAATCCTCACAAAAGTGCCTCGAACTTATTTCCACCCGAGGCCAAGCGTGGATTCTGTATTAATCGTCCTTGAACGCCACGAGCCATTGATTTTAAAGAAAGACTACAAAAAATATCAATCGTTTGTCTATAGATGGGTAAACAAAGAATATCACGCTCTTTTTACTAAAAATCAGTTCAGACAAGCCTTGAGGCATGCAAAAATAGCTGACTTAAATAACGTTAACTTTAAACAATTTTTATCTCTTTTCAATAGTTACAAATTGTTTAATAAGTAGTGTTAAGGGGATTGCTTTATTGAGAGCAACCCCTTAAACTTATTTCCCTTAGATACTTTGTTAGACTCACTCTATTCACGCATTATACTCTACAATCGTTAGCAATAGGTAAAACACCAATGGATGGTTGACCTGAAATCGATTAAGACGAAGGAAGTCCATATTGAATCCGAAAACGGACAAATGACATTTGATGATGTGGTTGGAAACATTACCGGAAAAACCAAAGCTGGACAAATTACTTTTGCAAACGATCATATTGATCAATCGATTCAATTGGAAACTGGACATGGAAAAATCGTCCTTGAAACAGAACAAAACCCTGCCAACGCAGAATTTGATGTGCAAACAGGTTCAGGGAAAATTGATATTTTGGGTCAATATACCGGTAATACCGTTATTGGTAATGGAGAGAACTTGATTAAACTCAAAACAGGTGCTGGTAGTATTACTATATATTAGTATGCTAATTAATTTCTGGGGAGCTTTGGTTGTAGGTTTGTCAAATAAATTTGCTCGCAATCTAAGATTAGTGAAGAAAAGCCGATCTAACTTTCTTACCTCCAGTCAAGTGTTTATACAATTTATTTGAATTATTTACCTTGATTTATTCAGGGGGATAAACCTCCAGATTAAGTCAAAATTTCCGCATGACTAATAGATCTAACGTTATTTAAAATTGTAAGTGAGGAGGTCATTTTTTGGTTGCTTATGAGGACATCGTTTCCCAAGAATTAGCACAATGGCGTAAAAAGATGTATGCGAAACCTAGCTTATTTAATCAGCTTTCTAAAAAAGCACAAACAAAAATAAACAATTGGATTCCTGAGAAGATACACAGTATCATAACCGATAGTATTAAAAATATGGTGAAGGCAACTTTGGTTGGTTCTCATATGACTACGCGAAAACCAGAAGTACAGGAATTGAATTTGTATCAGCAAGATCAACTTGTAAAAGAAAAGTTATCTACTTATAGAAAAACTGCATCTGCGGAAGGCGCAGGGACCGGTGCAGGTGGAATATTACTGGGATTTGCTGATTTCCCATTGTTACTTTCAATTAAATTAAAGTTTCTATTTGAAGCTGCTACGATATATGGCTTTAATACGAAGGAATATGAAGAACGATTATTCATTTTACATATCTTTCAATTAGCCTTCTCTAATGAAAAAACACGGAAACAGACCTTGCGCATTATCGAAAATTGGGAACAGGAAAAGCAGCATTTATTAGATATGGATTGGCGGGCTTTTCAGCAAGAGTATCGTGATTATATTGATTTAGTTAAATTATTTCAATTAGTCCCAGGTTTTGGAGCAATTGTTGGTGCCTACGCTAATTACAATTTACTGGACCAGTTAGGGGAAACAGCGATGAATGCTTACCGCCTCAGGATTTTGAATATACCAAAAAATTAAAGCTCCCAATTCGGGAGCTTTAATATATGGGTCGGCGTCGTGTCCTTTTTCAATTATTAAAATGTGTCTGAATTATTTCTAAACGTATAATTTTTCACTTTTGATAACGTGATCCCATTAGTTGAGTAATCACTTCAATTCTAGTCCTTTTCCAGATTTATGTTTATTTTAGTATCCTTTTCTTTTTCAAATGCCTGCAATAAAAGTAAAAAGTCCAGGTTAATATAAGTAAACCTATATCAAACAAAGACACAAAAGTTCCAAGAGCTTCCCAACGCTTCATAAAGATAAAGCCTATCGCTGCTAACAAGAACATTGAGACAGCAGAAATGAAAGCTATCCAGACTACTAATCGAGTACGAAATAGAAGTAAGATAGAAGACAACATCCCACAAATAATATTAATCGTCCACAACACTAAGAGTCCTATGGGGTAATTTGTAAAATACTTATGTGTTTCTTCGCTGAAACCTTTTGACTCATAATAATCAACATTGTGCCCTAACATCATAAAGTAATCATAAACGCCATTAGCATAAATAAATATAAAGAATAATGCTATTGGCCAAAGATGCCACGGTGTTTTGACGTAATTAGTTATTGATATTTCACCTCATTTGAATTCTTATCCCGTTAAATGGCGCTTCTCAGGAAAAATATTTACATCGAGGATTAATAAAGACAAAAGCATTATGAAACAAATGACAAAACTACGGCTTATACTATTTAGCCTTAAACTATTTATCTGCATAAAAAACACCCTTTTCGTTCATTTCAAGTCTCTAATTAAGAAACAATCTTGCCCTAAAAAACAATAGTGACACATTTTTTATTCCGTGAAAACGCCCGATAGTTGAAATACAATCTTTCACACACTAAATATGTTTAAACTTTTAATGTGAATTAATGAATGGAAATAGATGTTTAGTTTTTATAACTTCTTTTTTTATCAATTAATAATAAAACTGACAACACCACCACACTAAATACCACTATAAACAGAAATGACAAGTATAGCGTCATGAATCCTCCAAATGTCTCATCAAACTCTAAGAGTGCGACATTTGGGTCATACATGCCACCCATCGAAATATATCTAGCCACTTCAAGATAAACAATATGGAAGATAATACTCATCCATATTGTTCCTGTATACTTTCTATATAGCTGTAGAGCAATTCCAAAAGTGAAGAGTAATATAAAATAATCAATAGTTATTGCAAATGGCTCACTAAAGAATATTGACGTCAATGCCATCACTGTAATCGGCACACAGATAAAGATTAACGGTTGCAAAATCAACGAGATGCTAAAGCGAAATTTCTTATGCAACTCTTCAAATATTAGTCCACGGATAAAGACTTCTTCTGGAAATGCCTCATACATAAATGCTGTCGCTGCATTGATTAAAATGGCAACTATAACACTGATTGTCAAGTTCAAGCTGACATTTTCAATGCCTCCAAATAAATAAGCTGTTAAAACTCCTGATACAAGTAAAATAAAAGGCAACGAAATTCCGACGATCAATTTAGATGGTGAATTTACACCCTTCAAGCCAATATTTGTAAACACGTCTGGATTTTTTCTTTTAAGTATATATAGTACAATAAGCGTTAATCCAGTAAAAATCACTCCTTGTAAAAGCATGCCTATTTGTCGATCCATACCCTGAGTTTCTATCAACAATCGTCCGACATTACCTGATACAAAGAGAAATAATGATACGAGTACAAAGTAGAAAAGCAACCGACTAATACTGAATTTCGACGAATCCAATAGAATGCTCCTTTCTTATTAATGTGGTATTGTTAAAAATTACGTATAAAACTAATCTATAGTTTCAATCTTCTTAATGTTAATGAATTACGATCAACCCTACTGTTGGTTTGGTTGAATAGAAGAAGGAGCAACTGTTTCATTAGCGAAACGATTTCCCTGAGATAGTGGACCAGTATGTTGTAACTGCATAAAGATTTTTGATCCTGCTGAATGAACTGCATCAACAACTTTTTTCCACTCATGTGCTTGCTCATCAAAAGCAATACCCGGTTGATCATAGTACGTTTGACTATACTTATCATTAATATAAGTATCTTCAGTAATAATAAGTACAAATCCACCTTCAGCAAAAGATCCATAATAATTAACCATTTTATTTGTTACAAAACCTTCTTCGGTAGCACTAATACGTGTCATTGGTGCTACGCCTACTCGGTTTTTTAAAGTAATTTTTCCTATATTGAATGGTTTGATTCCAATGTTATATAGGGACAAAAAAGCCTAATCTTACCAATGCGTTTTAGGAGAATAAGGCCGTGGAGTTACTTCGGAAATGCGCCCAATTCCAGCATACCTTTGTTCCATTATTGCGCCCTTTAATGGAAGATGTTTATTAATTAAATTAACTCTTTCACAAATCTTGATTTGGTCCATCATAGTCAGTATTGACGGAAACACCATCAATCGTTTTATCTCCCTTTTCAATTTCAAACACCATCTTGGTATGGTAGGCAATCGAAACTTTGTTTATAAGAGACGTTACACAGCGGACAAATTTGCGACCATTTTGTTTAACTTCATTAAAAAATTCGTTGTATAATTTTTTTTCCGATGTTATGCTTACTATATTCAGGATGAATTCCTACAAAGTGAATATATGCCTCATTAGAATAAGATTGAGAAAGGAAGCCTATGAGGAATCCAACAATTTCTCCTTCTTTTTCAGCGACGAAACTTGTATTTGTAAAATGGTCAAAGAATAATTTTTGGTAACATATCAGACAGTTGCCTTCCGTCCCTTACTCATTGATTAGTGGGGATATTGCATAGTAGTCTGACCCTATCACTAACCGTATTTCCATTTTTGTTCTCCTTTAAGTGCATAATACAATGTAATAATAAGCTTATTTTTCCATATGTTTTTTCTGCATATATTCTAAGTATTCTTCTGATTTCCCTTTTGGGATACTAAGGCTTTTCCAATCCTTATCTTTTAATTGCTTTCCAATATAAACAATTTGTCCTACATGATAAGCGTAATGAGCCATTTGTCTTTCTATCGCATCAACTACCGTATGGCTTTCACTTCGAATATAAATATTCTTTAATAAATCCTGTTCTCCTAAATCACTTAATGTGTTAAAAAGTATATTCCAACCTTTTTCCCAAATTGCAATCAATTCTTGCTTTGAAGATATATTATTCTCAAATTCTTGATCGCGATTCCTATAAGATTTTTCTCCATCTGAAGTTAAAAAATCAGACCATCTAGATACCATATTTCCACTTAAATGTTTAACAATAACTGCAACACTATTCGATTCTTCATTTAAGATCCAACGAATATCTTCTTCTGATAATTGATTTATTGTCTTATCCCCAAGGTCTTTAACACTTTTAAACCTTTCTCGGACAACTTTCAAATACTCATTTCCAAAATTCATTACCATTCCCCCGTTACTCAGTTGTTAAATATACTTCTCAACCAATGAAAAAATAATATCCTCTGATTAAGTTCTATTTTCTTATAATAATTTCCTTCCTTTATTCAACATAATGGCCCGATTGAGGCGTATCCCTTAATCAACAACTGAGCCCTTTTATTGAATAAGGATTTTTTTCAAATCGAGGTGGATTGGCATATAACATTTCAGTAAAGGCTATTTATAACGTCACTCACTTATTTATTACCGAGTTGTTCCGCCAAACCGATTAAAAGTCCCTCGGTTCCAAGAATGTAGCAGAGCCGATACGAGTTCTCGTACTGAACCACTTCGCCTACGAGATGGGCACCATACTTAGTAAGTCTGGCCACCATTTCGTCAATGTCTTCAACAATGAACATGACGCGTAGATAACCGAGTGCGTTTACAGGAGCAGTCCGGTGATCTGATGTAGTAGGCGGGGTGAGATATCGCGAAAGTTCAAGTCGGCTGTGGCCATCTGGGGTAACCATCATAGCAATCTCCACGCATTGAGACCCCAGTCCGGTTACACGTCCAGCCCATTCACCTTCGACAGTGGTTCTCCCTTCAAGGTTCAAGCCAATCTCCTCGAAGAAAGAGATTGCGTTATCAAGGGATTCTACAGCGATGCCGACATTGTCCATTCTTAGTAATTTGTTTTTTGTCATAGTTTTATCTCCTTATGTGTAAAATTTATTACCAGTCCTTATATGCTACAATATTGGCGCTGTTCCTTATTAGGGAATAGCAATGAAAAGTATATGATTCAATGATTTTTACCTCTCCAGCTCTCAATACTTTGTTTACGAATTATTCTTTTCCGGATGGCAACAGGAGCCTGACTCTTCGGAATGATCATATTCGTCATGACGGCGGAGCCAAGTCTTACCTCTTCCGTCACTGCGTCCGGGGGGCTGCTCCCAGTCCTCCTGTCTGCCGAGTGCTGTTAAATCAAGGTAGTTGAAAGTACCAAGGATTAGGTCAGTTCCACGGGCGTAAGTCGTATAGGTATGAAAAATCCTTTCACCATCACGAAGAAAGGTGCTCACGCCAGGCACCTCCATTGATTGTCCGGAGTCAACGGGTACGCCCTTCTGAACAAGCTCATCCTTGGTCAAGTAATTGTATTCGATAGGAGCAACGGATTCGTCAAGCGTAGCATGAAAGTCATAATTAAAGTCGCTATCGTAGGATGAGTACCAAGGAATGTTCCACCCCATGCGTTCCTTGTAGCGCTGAAGCTTGGGAAGTGTCGCACGGGATACTAGAGCAAGTGACGTGTTACGTGCATGCAAATGGGAAAGGTAACCCATGTTGTCCGCAGCCAGTGAGCAAGCCGGACAGCCTGCGTCCCACTCGGGATCGAACATGAAATGATGAACAATAAGTTGAGGACGCCCTTCAAACAGATCAAGCAGACGGGTCTTACCATGTGGACCATCTAAGACATATTCCTTATCAATCTCCACCATTGGGAGTCGACGGCGTTCGGCATTCAGTTCATCCCGTTCCTTAGTAAATTCCTTCTCTTTGTACAGCAGTTCCTTACGAGCCTCAAGCCATTCGTCACGTGACACGATTTGGGGTAGTGTTGGGTTCTTCTTTTCTGACATCATCATTTCTCCTTTCACAAGCTATGAATTTTCGCCCTCCATGAATGTTTTTTATGATTCCTCTTAATCCTAACATGGGTCATCTTATGAAATTTCTTACCGATTGCGGTTTTGACGAGCCCGCTTGAGGAAACGATTCATCAACAAAGGCAGGGAAATCAGGATTGGCGTATCGTCCAGTCACGGAGAGTAAAGTGTAACTTGTTGATGCGGAACAGCGAGATTGGTTTCTACAATAATCGGCTCCCTCGTTCGGGTACGTAAAGTTCTATACGGTAGCAGAATATCAGTGGATGGCATTTCCCAGGATACCGATGTAGCCATAAGATAATAGATGCCTGGTTGGATTCCCGTAAAGCAGAAATCTCCTAGAGAAGGAAGCAGTGTTCCGTATAAAGGAGGCCCTTCAGGAATTGGTTTAGCAAATAAACCTATCAAGATCACACCTTGGAAAGGAACGCACCTTGAACGGTACCTGCTATGCTAGCATATTGATTTGAAAGAAAGTACAGTTCACACCAATCTGTAAGTTCCTGTAAAGAACGAAGGCGATTGTCCGCTTGCATCATTGAATTCCGAAATTGGGATGGCGTCACACCGACCTTTTCCGTAAATCGAGTCGTAAAGGTTCCTAAACTTTGTTTTCCTATCTCCGTGCCGATATCGCGAATCGTTAAATTCGTGCTCAGCAACAAATCTTTTGCCTTTTGCAATCGAAGAGACGAAACATAATATAGCGGTGAAAGACCCATTCTTTCTTTAAAAATTCTTGTGAAATGATACGGACTATAGGCTACATGACTAGCTAGCCGGGAGAGCGAAAGCGGTTCATAGATATGTTGATGAATATATTAATCACTTCGCCAATATCTGAATATCTGTCCGGCATCTTATAATGACCTTCCATCTCAATTATCTTAAGATTAAATCTACTTTAACTAAAATCCCTTATATTTACAGGGAAATTCAGTATCTGTTCTTCAACATTCTGGCCCTTTAGATGCAAATCGGTGTTTTACAAAAGTAATTGTGGTACTGTGCTGCCAAAGATATTTGGGATAAACACTTTCATTATCTTTGTACTTTTTTTAAATTACTCATTATTATATTTTTATGTTTGAAGAACTCCAAGTATATCTTCATTATTCTAAAAAACTACATTTAGATAATTAATAAAAATGGAGTCAATAGATTTATCAATTTCTTTTAGTAAACTAGTATAGAATGGGTTGCCTTTTATATCAGCATGATATTGTTTATAAAAAAATATAAGATCTTTATACTTTTCTAGTTCAGCAGCTTCTATTAGGGGTAGCTTTCTTTTTATATTGATGATGTAATAGTATTCTTGCTCGAAAGCGATCGAATCGCTTAAATCCAAATGCATTTCGTTTTATAACCTTTGTTTGATTGTTGATTCCTTCGATATAACCATTATGTAAATCAAAGGCAAAACTATTCATAATTTCTTTTCGTCAATTGTGAAAGGTTTCTTTTGCTTTTAGTAATTCCGGCAGCCCTGCATTTTGCACAAGTTCATAAAACTGATAGAGTTATTTTTAGTATTTTTTAAAGCATTAGGGCCGTTGGCAGATCTCTAATGGTTTTCTATTAATCGGATCAGCTATAACCGTTTGATACTTCTCGTTTCCTGCATCCCATTTGTACTCATCAATCGCTATCACTTTAGGCAATGCTTGTGTTTCCTTCATCTTCGATGCAGTAATCTCATCAAATCGACACATAATGATAGTTGGCGATGTATGAAAACGTGTCGCCAAGTCTCGAAAGCCTTTTCCATGAACAAGCTCTAATGACAATACTTGATTAAACTCAATAGATTGTCTTTTATAACGTTTGACTAAAGGGTTTCTTTCAAAAAATCATTTTCCGCAGAAAACGCATCTATATCTTCTCTTTCGGTAAAAAATAATCGTTTACCTCCCGAATATGCTAGGGTGACGAACTTTCTGCGTACGATAATCATGTACTTTGTTTGTCCACTCTCCACATTGTGGAAAACGATGAGAGGTTCTCTCCAACTCCCAACTAATGTAATAAATACCTTCTCGTACTTCTGTATCTAATATATTTCCTTCTTCCAACCCAGGTAATGTTATGTTAGAATTCAGTTGCACGCATCTCCTTTTTGTTTGGTTTAGTGGTTTAAACAATGATAACAAAAATAGGAGATTGCGTGTTTTTTATTTTTCTTTTACCCCAACAAATATTATAGAACCAGAATAAAAAAACTCGTAAACCTTTAAAATCAAGGCTTACGAGCATAAGAAAGTTTTTTAAGTTAATTAAAAATAATCTCAAGATACCGGTGGTCGGGGTCGAACCGACACTCCAGAAGGAACACGATTTTGAGTCGTGCGCGTCTGCCAATTCCGCCACACCGGCATATTGGAGGCGGTAACCGGATTTGAACCGGTGATAAAGGTTTTGCAGACCTCTGCCTTACCACTTGGCTATACCGCCACTGTCTCTGGAGCGGAAGACGGGATTCGAACCCGCGACCCCCACCTTGGCAAGGTGGTGTTCTACCACTGAACTACTTCCGCAATGGCTGGGCCACTAGGATTCGAACCTAGGGTACACGGGATCAAAACCCGATGCCTTACCGCTTGGCTATGGCCCAATCATTATATTTAGATAAAAAAAGGGCGATCGATGGGGATCGAACCCACGTGTGCCGGAGCCACAATCCGGTGCGTTAACCACTTCGCCACGACCGCCATATTGGCAGGGGTAGTAGGAATCGAACCCACATCAAAGGTTTTGGAGACCTTCGTTTTACCATTAAACTATACCCCTAAATATTTATTAAAATGGTGGAGGGGGGCAGATTCGAACTGCCGAACCCGAAGGAGCGGATTTACAGTCCGCCGCGTTTAGCCACTTCGCTACCCCTCCATAAAAATAAAAAAGTGGCTCGGGACGGAATCGAACCGCCGACACAAGGATTTTCAGTCCTCTGCTCTACCGACTGAGCTACCAAGCCATATATTGTTTCTATAAACCAATTAATTTAGATGGCGGTCCGGACGGGACTCGAACCCGCGACCTCCTGCGTGACAGGCAGGCATTCTAACCAACTGAACTACCGGACCATTATTATTTGGTTGCGGGGGCAGGATTTGAACCTGCGACCTTTGGGTTATGAGCCCAACGAGCTACCAGACTGCTCCACCCCGCGATATGAGGAATACTATACTTTATATATGGTGGAGGATGCAGGGCTCGAACCTGCGACCCCCTGCTTGTAAGGCAGGTGCTCTCCCAGCTGAGCTAATCCTCCACATTATTATTGGTGACCCGTACGGGATTCGAACCCGTGTTACCGCCGTGAAAGGGCGGTGTCTTAACCGCTTGACCAACGGGCCATTGTGTAATGGCGGAGAGCGAGGGATTCGAACCCTCGAAGCCGCGGTAGCGGCTTACACGATTTCCAATCGTGCTCCTTCGGCCTCTCGGACAGCTCTCCATGGCTCCACAGGTAGGATTCGAACCTACGACCGATCGGTTAACAGCCGATTGCTCTACCACTGAGCTACTGTGGAATGATCCATAAATAATGATATTTATCTTTCATCGCTTGTCCTTAAAGGCAAACCCGGAAATAATGATTTAATATCGCCTGGCGGCGTCCTACTCTTGCAGGGGCAAAGCCCCAACTACCATCGGCGCTGAAGAGCTTAACTTCTGTGTTCGGCATGGGAACAGGTGTGACCTCTTCGCTATCGCTACCAGACTTTCGTATAATATGTAGTCCAAAAAAATAAGGACAAGTTATATTATATGCATTTCTTAGACAAAATGCAACACTTTTTTTAGGATTGTACCCTAAAAACTAAATAAGAGTAACGTGACATCAATATAAGAACTTAGATAAGTCCTCGATCAATTAGTATCCGTCAGCTGCACGTGTCGCCACGCTTCCACCTCGGACCTATCAACCTCATCGTCTCTGAGGGATCTTACTCACTCGAAGTGATGGGAAGTTTCATCTTGAGGGGGGCTTCATGCTTAGATGCTTTCAGCACTTATCCTTACCACACGTAGCTACCCAGCCATGCTCCTGGCGGAACAACTGGTACACCAGCGGTGTGTCCATCCCGGTCCTCTCGTACTAAGGACAGCTCCTCTCAAACTTCCAACGCCCACGACGGATAGGGACCGAACTGTCTCACGACGTTCTGAACCCAGCTCGCGTACCGCTTTAATGGGCGAACAGCCCAACCCTTGGGACCGACTACAGCCCCAGGATGCGATGAGCCGACATCGAGGTGCCAAACCTCCCCGTCGATGTGAACTCTTGGGGGAGATAAGCCTGTTATCCCCGGGGTAGCTTTTATCCGTTGAGCGATGGCCCTTCCATGCGGAACCACCGGATCACTAAGCCCGACTTTCGTCCCTGCTCGACTTGTAGGTCTCGCAGTCAAGCTCCCTTCTGCCTTTACACTCTACGAATGATTTCCAACCATTCTGAGGGAACCTTTGGGCGCCTCCGTTACTCTTTGGGAGGCGACCGCCCCAGTCAAACTGCCCGCCTGACACTGTCTCCGAACCGGATCACGGTCCTGGGTTAGAATGTTCATACAGCGAGGGTGGTATCCCACGGGTGCCTCCACGTAAGCTAGCGCTCACGCTTCAAAGGCTCCCACCTATCCTGTACAAGCTGCACAAACATTCAATATCAGGCTACAGTAAAGCTCCACGGGGTCTTTCCGTCCTGTCGCGGGTAATGCGCATCTTCACGCATAGTATAATTTCACCGGGTCTCTCGTTGAGACAGTGCCCAAGTCGTTGCACCTTTCGTGCGGGTCGGAACTTACCCGACAAGGAATTTCGCTACCTTAGGACCGTTATAGTTACGGCCGCCGTTTACTGGGGCTTCGGTTCAAAGCTTCGCTCCGAAGAGCTAACTCGTCCCCTTAACCTTCCAGCACCGGGCAGGTGTCAGCCCCTATACTTCGCCTTTCGGCTTCGCAGAGACCTGTGTTTTTGCTAAACAGTCGCTTGGGCCTATTCACTGCGGCTCCTCCTATGAAGGAGCACCCCTTCTCCCGAAGTTACGGGGTCATTTTGCCGAGTTCCTTAACGAGAGTTCTCCCGCTCACCTTAGGATTCTCTCCTCGCCTACCTGTGTCGGTTTGCGGTACGGGCACCTATGATCTAACTAGAGGCTTTTCTTGGCAGTGTGAAATCCGGAACTTCGGTACTCAATTTCCCTCCCCATCACAGCTTGAAATTGCCAGACGGATTTGCCTATCTGACTTTCTCACTGCTTGGGCGCACACGTCCATCGGTGCGCATTCCTTATCCTACTGCGTCCCCCCATCGCTCAAACAATCATGAGGTGGTACAGGAATATCTACCTGTTGTCCATCGCCTACGCCTATCGGCCTCGGCTTAGGTCCCGACTAACCCTGAGAGGACGAGCCTTCCTCAGGAAACCTTAGGCATTCGGTGAAAGAGATTCTCACTCTTTTTTCGCTACTCATACCGGCATTCTCACTTCTAAGCGCTCCACCAGTCCTCACGGTCTGACTTCACAGCACTTAGAACGCTCTCCTACCATTGTTCGCAAGAACAATCCGCAGCTTCGGTGATACGTTTAGCCCCGGTACATTTTCGGCGCAGAGTCACTCGACCAGTGAGCTATTACGCACTCTTTAAATGGTGGCTGCTTCTAAGCCAACATCCTGGTTGTCTGGGCAACTCCACATCCTTTTCCACTTAACGTATACTTTGGGACCTTAGCTGGCGGTCTGGGCTGTTTCCCTTTCGACTATGAACCTTATCACCCATAGTCTGACTCCCAAGTTTAAGTAACTGGCATTCGGAGTTTGACTGAATTCGGTAACCCGGTAGGGGCCCCTAGTCCAATCAGTGCTCTACCTCCAGTACTCATCATCTTGAGGCTAGCCCTAAAGCTATTTCGGAGAGAACCAGCTATCTCCGTGTTCGATTGGCATTTCACCCCTACCCACACCTCATCCCCGCATTTTTCAACATACGTGGGTTCGGGCCTCCAGTCAGTGTTACCTGACCTTCACCCTGGACATGGGTAGATCACACGGTTTCGGGTCTACGACCACATACTATATTTGCCCTATTCAGACTCGCTTTCGCTGCGGCTCCGTGTCTTCCACTTAACCTTGCATGGGATCGTAACTCGCCGGTCCATTCTACAAAAGGTACGCCGTCACCCATTAACGGGCTTCGACTACTTGTAGGCACACGGTTTCAGGTTCTATTTCACTCCCCTTCCGGGGTGCTTTTCACCTTTCCCTCACGGTACTGGTTCACTATCGGTCACTAGGGAGTATTTAGCCTTGGGAGATGGTCCTCCCGGATTCCGACGGAATTCCACGTGTTCCGCCGTACTCAGGATACACTCCGGAGGAAATTCCTTTTCAATTACAGGGCTGTTACCTTCTTCGGCTGACCTTTCCAGATCGATTCATTTAAAGAATTTCTTTGTAACTCCAAAGGAGTGTCCTACAACCCCAGAAAGCAAGCTTTCTGGTTTGGGCTCTTTCCGTTTCGCTCGCCGCTACTCAGGAAATCGAGGTTTCTTTCTCTTCCTCCAGGTACTGAGATGTTTCAGTTCCCCGGGTCTGCTCCCTATACCCTATGTATTGAGGTATAGGTACTGCTCCATTACGAACAGTGGGTTTCCCCATTCGGAAATCCCCGGATCAAAGTTTACTTACAACTCCCCGAGGCATATCGGTGTTAGTCCCGTCCTTCGTCAGCTCCTAGTGCCAAGGCATCCACCGTGCGCCCTTATTCACTTAACTAAGTTATTTCAGTAAATAAGCGTGCTAATTTAATAGCCTTGTTTCAAAAAAATAATCTAGCTTCAGCTCCTATTAAAAATAGTTGCTTCAGCTTTCTAATTTGATGTCGTTGTTACTCTTATTTAGTTTTCAAGGTACAATGTAGTAACTTCTGTAAAAGAAGTTTATTCAATCGAGAGATTGCTCTCTCAAAACTGAACCAAACAACCAAGTACGATTCCGTAATAATCCTTAGAAAGGAGGTGATCCAGCCGCACCTTCCGATACGGCTACCTTGTTACGACTTCACCCCAATCATTAGTCCCACCTTCGGCGGCTGGCTCCTTACGGTTACCTCACCGACTTCGGGTGTTACCAACTCTCGTGGTGTGACGGGCGGTGTGTACAAGGCCCGGGAACGTATTCACCGCGGCATGCTGATCCGCGATTACTAGCGATTCCGGCTTCATGTAGGCGAGTTGCAGCCTACAATCCGAACTGAGAATGGTTTTGTGGGATTTGCTTGACCTCGCGGGTTCGCTTCCCTTTGTTCCATCCATTGTAGCACGTGTGTAGCCCAGGTCATAAGGGGCATGATGATTTGACGTCATCCCCACCTTCCTCCGGTTTGTCACCGGCAGTCACCTTAGAGTGCCCAACTTAATGCTGGCAACTAAGATCAAGGGTTGCGCTCGTTGCGGGACTTAACCCAACATCTCACGACACGAGCTGACGACAACCATGCACCACCTGTCACTCTGTCCCCGAAGGGAAAACTCTATCTCTAGAGTGTTCAGAGGATGTCAAGACCTGGTAAGGTTCTTCGCGTTGCTTCGAATTAAACCACATGCTCCACCGCTTGTGCGGGCCCCCGTCAATTCTTTTGAGTTTCAGCCTTGCGGCCGTACTCCCCAGGCGGAGTGCTTAATGCGTTAACTTCAGCACTAAGGGGCGGAAACCCCCTAACACCTAGCACTCATCGTTTACGGCGTGGACTACCAGGGTATCTAATCCTGTTCGCTCCCCACGCTTTCGCTCCTCAGCGTCAGTTACAGACCAGAGAGTCGCCTTCGCCACTGGTGTTCCTCCACATCTCTACGCATTTCACCGCTACACGTGGAATTCCACTCTCCTCTTCTGCACTCAAGTTCCCCAGTTTCCAATGCACGTTTACGGTTGAGCCGTAAGATTTCACATCAGACTTAAAGAACCGCCTGCGAGCGCTTTACGCCCAATAATTCCGGACAACGCTTGCCACCTACGTATTACCGCGGCTGCTGGCACGTAGTTAGCCGTGGCTTTCTGGTTAGGTACCGTCAAGGTACTATCAGTTACTATAGTACTTGTTCTTCCCTAACAACAGAGTTTTACGATCCGAAAACCTTCATCACTCACGCGGCGTTGCTCCGTCAGACTTTCGTCCATTGCGGAAGATTCCCTACTGCTGCCTCCCGTAGGAGTCTGGGCCGTGTCTCAGTCCCAGTGTGGCCGATCACCCTCTCAGGTCGGCTACGCATCGTCGCCTTGGTAAGCCGTTACCTTACCAACTAGCTAATGCGCCGCAGGCCCATCTGTAAGTGACAGCAAAAGCCGCCTTTCAACTTCTCACCAGGAGATGAAAAGTGTTATCCGGTATTAGCTCGCGTTTCCACGAGTTATCCCAGTCTTACAGGCAGGTTGCCTACGTGTTACTCACCCGTCCGCCGCTCATTCCATTATCGTCAACTCCGAAGAGAATCAAATAATTTCATGCGCTCGACTTGCATGTATTAGGCACGCCGCCAGCGTTCGTCCTGAGCCAAGATCAAACTCTCCATAAAAGTTGTGTTTCTTGTGCTTCAGAAGTCAATTTCTGACTTCATTTCTTTTCAAGAAAAACGAGGTGTTTTTCTTCTTTCGTACTGGTTGTTTTGTTCAGTTTTCAAAGAGCAATTTCGTTGTCGCCCTCTCAAGCAGCGACCTCTTAAATATATCATGCTGTGTTTTTCATGTCAACAACTTTTTTGTTGTTTTTTTAAAATCTTTTTTGCTGAACGCTTGCTCAAATCAGCAACGAAATTAACTTTACCATGGCTCATAATGAAAGTCAACGATTATTTTACATTTTTTTAACACAAGCATTAAATCAAGGAAAGATCTGGGGTTAATGTAAAATAATCGTTTACTAGGCGCTTTCACCATCTCATTATATTCATACTTAATAAAAATGTTACTATTGGTATTCTTTCACTCTGTAAGCCCGTTGAAATACAACTGGGTTTTTCGTCTCTAATAAAATCACTTCCATAATACCTTTTTCAACTAAATAAGAAAGTATTGCACTTAGATCATATGTGTAATGCTGAACATCATTAATTGCCTTAATAGAAGCATATGACCAAGGTTGATCTTGTTTATCCATTATATCAAGGAGATGTTTTGAAGCGGAGTATGCACGATTATTCATTACAAAATCCATGGCTATCAACATTAACTCAATTCTTTTCTCAATGGACTCGTTACTGTCTAATAACGTTTCGTATAATTTATACACTTCAAGATCAATGTTTTTCACTTGGTTCCATACAGTCACTTCAGGATAATAACCATGATCAATAACTGATAATCTTGCTAAGTAATGTAATGAATTTAGGATTTTACTATGTGCATCTCTTATCTCTCCAGCATCGTATAGTAATTTCGCTTCACTATAACTTTTTACAAGTTTCCCAAAATCTATAACCTTCCTTAAGTCTCTTTTGTCTTCCGGAAAAAACCTTAATTCTTCTTTTAACTGTTTTACATATTCATTTCTATCGTAGACGGTCCTTCCATATATAATCCATTCAACCGCTCGTCTATAACCGCTCGTGTCTATCCACTCCATTAGAATCTCTTCTTTTACTAAATGAAGGGCAGCAGTTTTCCCCTCTACTTCATAATGTTTCACAAACCAGTTATTTGATTGTTCACGTACAATAATAAGTAAAATACTATCAAAACCATCCGTTAACGGACGATCGAATTGAGTTGCTTCTATTGTTAAAATTCCCAATGTGTTTGAATTACTTGCATGCTCTTGGTAAATTGGTCTTAAAAAATTTTCCATTAAGATGCCTCCCCACTACCACCTAATATTTAATATATTCGTTAAATTCTAGTGAAATCCTCTATTCAAATTCAATATTTTCATTAATTATGCTATACTACAATGGAAGAATAAGGAGGACAACCATGTCACAACAACTTACATACTCAAGTAAAATAAATAAGATTCGTACATTTGCATTAATACTTGTTTTTGCAGGTATAATCACAATGTATGGTGGTATTTTAACCAAGAATATTGAATGGTTAATGGTAATTTTCTTTATCTTAGGTACCTTAATGGTGATCCTTAGTTGTGCAGTATATGTATGGATTGGTACTTTGTCACTTCGAGCTGTACCTGTAATATGTCCAAGTTGTGAAAAACCTACAAAAATGCTTGGCCGTGTGGATGCATGTATGCATTGTAAACAGCCACTCACCATGGACAAGAATCTCGAAGGAATTGAATTTGACGAGAAGTATAATTCACGTAAATATAAAAAGAAATAATCAAATTAATTTAAGCATAAAAATAAACCCCGTCGCCTGACGGGGTATTTTAATGCCATTAATGCTTTTTCGTATTTACTGCTTGACAATCATCGCATTTACCATAGACCTCTAAGCGATGATGACTTACATCAAATCCAGTTACTTGTTCCGCTAGAGATTCAACCTCATTTAATGAAGGATAATGAAAATCAACTATCTTCCCACATTCATTACAAATAATATGGTAATGATCTGACGTGTTACAGTCAAATCGACTAGAGGAATCACCATAGGTCAACTCACGGACAAGTCCGATATCTTTCAATACACGTAAGTTATTATACACGGTTGCAACACTCATATTTGGAAACTTACCTTCTAAAGCTTTATAGATTTCATCCGCAGTTGGATGAACCATAGCATTTAAAAGAAATTCCAGTACTGCGTGTCTCTGTGGTGTAATACGGACGCCTGATTCCTTCAATGTATCGATTGCTTGACGCAGACGTTGTTCAGACACCGTTAAACACCTCTCTTTCAGTAATATATTTTAGTTAATAAAATTATTATATTATAATCCTTATAAATAGTTTACCTTCATAGGCTGTTTTCTGTCAACAATTGCATAACCCGATCATTAACTATTAAAGTGGACCTTTATTCAGTACTTTTCTGTGCTTTAACATATTGTTCTATTAAAACAGAATTGTAAGCAATATCATTAGCCTTTATATCTTAAGCAGAGGTGCTACTTGGTTAAATCAACATGTAAACCTTGTTCTTGTCCGCCAAGTTTTTTGTTGACATATCGTGCTGCAACAAATAGAAAATCAGATAAACGATTTAAGTAAGATAGTACAAGTTTATTCTCGATTTCCTCATCTAAACCTACTACTATACGTTCTGCTCGTCTTACAATTGTTCGTGCATTATGCAAGGCACTCGAAGCTAAATGTCCAGATGGTAAAATAAAATTATTTAATGGTTCTAATTCCTCGTGCCAATTATCTATTTGTTTTTCCATTTCATCTATATGCGATTGTTTCAATTTCCAGTACACTTCTTTGTCCATTGGCGTTGAAAGTTCCGCTCCAACATGAAATAAAATTGTTTGCACGCGATGTAATTGATCTAAAAAATCCTGTTTACCTTCCCACTCTTTGTTTCCAAGTACACTAACCGCTAATCCAATTGCTGAGTTTGCTTCATCACATGTTCCATATGCTTCTACTCGCAAATGATTCTTCGGAACTCGTTGTCCATATACTAATGAAGTTAAACCTTTATCTCCAGATCTGGTATATATACGCATAATTTAACCTCTATCCCACTTCATTGATTTCTTTGATGTATTCTAAAGCATCAGAAACATGATCCTTCACTCTTACTTTTCTATATTCTTTTATTAGTTTTCCATCTTTATCTATAATAAAAGTAGATCGCTCAATTCCATAATATTCTTTCCCAAAGTTCTTCTTTAACTTCCAAACGTCGAATTGTTCTGCGAGTTGATGGTCTTCATCTGAAAGAAGATTAAATGGTAATTCATGTTTGTCTATAAACTTCTGATGTCTTGCTTCTGGATCAGGACTAACTCCCAGTATTACTGCATCTAATTCTTTAAAGCTTTCGTGATTATCCCGAAAATCACATGCTTCTGTTGTACAACCTGGTGTCATATCTTTTGGATAAAAATATAAAACTACATATTTCCCTTGATAATCAGACAAGCTTATATTTTCACCATGTTGATTTGGTAAACTAAAATCGTTGACTTTTGAACCTATTTCTACAGACATTATTAACCCTCCACAATATAACCATTTTCTTTCAATATATCACATTAAATAGAGATATTCATTCATCCCTGCTCCTAGATTCCCTAGATCCAATTTGCACTACCTTTAACACAAACGCCGCTGGCAAAATATATCCGATTAGAGCTTCTGATACCGCAATTAATCTCCCAATACCTATTGGGATAATGTCTCCATAACCGATCGTTAAAAGTGTAACCCCACTAAAATAAACAGAGTGTATTAATGATCCAATAATACTGACTTGTCTAAGTTCCCCATGTTCTACAAGTACAATCCCTTCAAGAGAAAGTATAAAATATATCATTCCATATCCAAGCATGATTGTTATATACACGACAACCATTGCAATGAAGATTTCTATCGAGAAATGCCCCTCTCTCATCCTAAATAATTGATTGACATTATTTGTTTGGATGAAATCATATATACACTTCCCTCCTATAATTACAATAACAATTAACATGATCCAAGGTAATATCATGATTAACAATCCCCTCTTAATGGCTGTTATTCTATGTATATGCCAAAGAGCAAAGAGCTTGTTCAAAAAATAAAAATGTACGTTTTATAAGAATTTCTAAGTGATTTTTGATATATTAGTAACTGGTTAGATAGAGGAGGAAAATAACTGATGAAATTTACAAATTCAGAAAAGCTACATCAAGAGGCTCTTCAACATATTGTAGGAGGAGTTAACTCTCCTTCTCGTGCATATAAAGCTGTAGGTGGAGGTTCACCTGTATATATGGAACGAGGACAAGGGGCTTACTTTTGGGATGTGGATGATAATAAATATATTGATTATTTAGCGGCTTATGGACCAATCATTACCGGCCATGCACATCCGCATATAGCAAAAGCAATAGCTCATGCTGCAACAACCGGTGTTCTATATGGTACTCCAACGTGTTTAGAAAATGAATTTGCCCAAATGTTAAAAGAAGCAATTCCTTCATTAGAGAAGGTTCGATTTAATAACTCTGGTACAGAAGCTGTAATGACAACGATTCGTGTAGCAAGAGCTTATACCGGGCGTACAAAAATAATTAAATTTGCTGGTTGCTACCACGGGCATTTTGATGCTGTTTTAGTGGAAGCCGGATCGGGACCTTCTACATTAGGTACTCCAGATTCAGCTGGGGTTCCAGCTTCAACCGCATCGGATGTAATTACTGTACCGTTCAATGATATTGAAGCATATAAAGCAGCATTAAATAAATGGGGAGATCAAGTAGCTGCTGTACTTGTTGAACCAATCGTTGGGAATTTTGGAATCGTAGAACCTTTTAAAGGGTTTCTACAAGAGGTAAATGAATTAACCCACCGAGCAGGAGCATTAGTAATATACGATGAAGTAATTACTGCATTCCGATTCACTTATGGAAGTGCTCAACAGATTTATGGTGTAGAACCAGATATGACTGCTATGGGTAAAATAATTGGTGGTGGTTTGCCTATCGGTGCTTACGGAGGTAGAAAAGATATAATGGAACAAGTGGCACCACTAGGTCCTGCATATCAAGCTGGAACGATGTCAGGTAATCCGGCATCAATGGCTGCAGGTATCGCGTGTTTAGAAGTGTTAAAAGAAGAAGGCGTCTATGAAGAATTAGATCGTCTCGGGAAAAGACTCGAAGAAGGCATTCTCGAACAAGCTCGCGAGCATGGTATTCATATCACTGTTAATCGACTTTGTGGTGCTTTAACGGTGTACTTCGGTGTCGATCAAATAACGAATTACGCAGAAGCAGATGCTTCAGACGGAGAAGCCTTTGCAAAATTCTTCCAACTAATGTTGCGAGAAGGAATTAATCTAGCACCTTCTAAATATGAAGCTTGGTTCTTAACAACAGAACATAAAGATTCAGACATTGAAAATACTATTGATGCTGTTGGTCGAAGCTTTGCTGAAATGGCTAAAACATTATAGTTAATAAAATAAAGGCCTACAAGCTGGAATATCAGTTTGTAGGCCCTTTTTTCACAATAAAAAACATATGCTTTTTTAATATGCACATAATCAGAATACGTGTTCTGATTATGTGTTATTAGGTTTATTCTATTATTTGCTATTATCTATATCAAAATGTTTAACATTATAGACATAACAAATAAAGAAGAGGTCGGGACATAACATAAAGTTTTGGTCAAAAGACGAGTGAAATCCAGAACAAGCGTAAGAAATATACGGAGACTCCTTGAAAATCAAAAAACGATTTTCTGCGTGCGATGTAATGCTGTCGTAGTCTACCTTTTCTTATGGGAGCAAGGCCTAGGTTAGACCCCGATGCATAAGCATCCGGAGGCTCACCAGCCGCTTTAGGATAAGCGCTGTATATTTCTGAAGCGGGTTTTTACAGGCCGATCATTTGAATTTGTCTTTTGATTAAATACTTTTGTCCCAACCTCTTCTTTCTAATTATCTTCTTCTAAATATTGAATTTGATATAAGTCATAATAATGCCCTTGTAGCTTCATTAATTGATCATGCGAACCAGATTCAATAATCTGTCCGTCTTCAACAACAACAATTCTATCTGCATGTGTAATTGTCGCTAGACGATGCGCAACGATGAATGTTGTTCGGTCTGAAGCTAGTCGCTCCATTGTCTCTTGAATAAGATGTTCACTCTCAAGATCAAGTGCAGAAGTAGCTTCATCAAATATAAGAATTGGTGGATTCTTCAAGAATACTCTTGCAATAGCGATGCGTTGTTTTTGTCCACCAGAGAGTTTAACACCTCGTTCACCTACCATGGTGCCGTAACCCTGAGGTAAGGATTCAATAAATTGATGCGCATTAGCTGCTTTTGCTGCCTGTATTACTTCTTCATCCGTAGCTTCGGGATTCCCCATACGGATATTCATTTCAATCGACTCAGAGAAAAGTATATTATCTTGTAATACCATACCAATATTATCTCTTAAAGACCTAGATTCATAATCACGAATATCTGTCCCATCAATTTTTACACTTCCATTTGTTACATCATAGAAACGAGGAATAAGACTAATTAATGTCGATTTCCCACCGCCACTCATACCTACGAAAGCGATTGTTTCACCTTTGTCTACCTGAAGCGTAACATCTTTAAGAACTGGTAATTCTTCTTCGTCATATTGAAATGAAACATGTTCAAATTCTACTTTACCACTTAGTCTACCAGGATCAACCGCGTCTTGTTTATCCGATATATCATATTTCTCATTCATTAACTCAAATACACGATCAATCGATGCTATCGCTTGTACTAATGTAGTTGAAGAATTAATTAAACGACGTAATGGACTGTACACACGTTCCATATATCCTACAAAAGCGACCATGGTACCTAATGTAACCACACCCGTAATAACTTGATAACCAGCAAATGCAATAACCAATAAAGGTGCTAAATCCGTAATTGTATTCGTTACAGCAAATGTCCTCGCATTCCAATCCGTATGACGTAATGCTTTATCAAGAAAATTACTATTTCTTTTATCGAATTGCTCTTGTTCATAATCCTCAAGCGCAAAACTACGTGTTACTGGTACTCCCTGTACACGTTCATGGAGATGCCCTTGTACTTCCGCTAGTGCTTGTGACCTTTCTCGCGTAAGTTTACGCAATCGGCCAAAGAAGTACTTTACTGCAAAACCAAATAACGGGAATAAAATAATGGAAACAAGAGTTAGTTGAACATTCATTGTTAGCATAATTACAATTGCAATTAAAATAGTAGTTAAATCCAACCAGATATTCATTAATCCAGTAATCACAAAATTCTTCGTTTGTTCGACATCATGTATTACCCGGGAAATAATTTCTCCGGTTTTTGTCTGAGAATAGAATTTTAAGCTTAATTTTTGTAGATGATCGAATAATTTACCACGAATATCGAATAGAATTTTATTACCTACCCATTGAGCAAGGTATTGTCTTATATATTCAATAGGTGGACGAAGAACAAGAAAAATAACAAACGAGATTCCCATCACCCAAAATAACTGGCTAATTTTTTCAGATTGCGACAATCCTTCTACAGATATAATATCATCAATTACATACTTCAGAATTAATGGCATTAATAATGGAATACCAAATTTCATGACTCCTATAAGTAATGTCAAAACTATTTTCCACTTATATGGTTTTACAAATTCCATATATTGTTTAATACTGCTCATGTACATCATCTTCCTCTATCGATGTGATTCGTTACGTGACAAAGGCACAAGCGCATTTTGTAACGGCGAGTGTGCACCTGTTAACTTTTTTACTTCCCTATGCAATTAAAAAACCTTGTTACAACTCACGGTAACAAGGATACCTCTTTCTATGTGGTGATTGCAATAAAATAGCTTTAATCAATGATACGTTAAGTACATTTCATACCAATTATCGACAAAGTCGGGGGAAAATGGTCCTTTTCCTTGTCGGATCCATCGAATTAAAATTTCTAATTGTTGATGTAAAATACGATCAATTACTTGAGGATAATTCATTAAATTTCGATGTTCTTCATATTCATCTTCATCTAATAATTGAAATGTCATATCCGGAAAAACTTTTACATCTAAATCATAATCAATATATTTTAAAGCTTCACCATCGTAAACAAATGGCGAACTGATATTACAGTAGTAGTAAATCCCATCATTACGTAGCATTCCGATAATGTTAAACCAATACTTGGAATGAAAATAACATATAGCCGGCTCTCTTGTAATCCAAGAACGACCATCGCTTTCAATCACTTTTGTACGATCATTCGCTCCAATAACCACACTCTCCGTACCTTTTAAGATCACACTATTCTCCCAAGTTCGATGTAGTTGTCCATTATGTTTGTAGCTTTGTATAGAAACTTTAGATCCTGCATTTGGAGAAACCATTGTACTCCTCTCCTTTTCTTATCACCCGATCGTTCTTTAATTATTACTATTATAAGTGTTCTATCTAGAAATATAAAGTTAAACGAACAAGAATAGACATAATCTGATGAAAAGATAATTACAAAGAGGGGATATTAAAAAGAGTCCCCTTTACATTAAAAGGGAACTCTTTCTTTAAATAGAAACAGATGTTATTTTTTGTTTTGTTGAGATTTTTGGTTCTGCTTTTTCACTTGTTGTGCATCTGTCTCAGAAGCGAACTCAGTACCATATTGTCCTTGACCTTGAGCAGCTTGTTGGTTTTGTTGTTTAACATGCTGTGCATTCGTACCTGCTGCAGTAGTTTGATTTTGTTGATTTTGCTTTTTAGCCATCAATATCACCTCCGCAATAATAATTTGTCCAGTAACTCATATCTTATCCAAACTTTTTTACTTTTTTTCCACAAAAAAATGGAACGGATGTGTATTTCATAATTACACAAAATATAATTGTAATTCCTAAGGAGGAGATACCAATTAAGCTTCAACGAGATTTTTCTGAACTGTCGATGATGAGTAAAACTGACTGGGAGGACGGAGAACTTCAATACTTCCAGTATGCTTTATCACAAATACTTCCCTATATTAACTCTGAAGGACTTTCCGTTCTTCATGAGATAAATAAAGAAATGTTCCAACGCATAGAAAAAAAATCAGGACATCCATTAGGATAAATCCTGATTTTTTTTATAAAAATTTCATCATTTTTTGATGGGACACAGGGAATGGGAAATTATCAATTTCTTCTTTCGCAATAAACATTAATGAATCTTTATTTAAGAAATTTTGAGAGGTACTTGCTTTTTTTATGTCCATTTCCCATATAATATGACTAAAAGTATGCTTTAAATTGTCACAATCTGATTCCATTTGTAAATCAATACCACATTTATCATACATCCATTGTTCAATTTGATCTATACCTACTTCATCAAGAGGAACCATCGGGAACTGCCATAAATTTGCTAGTAATCCTTGATCACTGCGTTTTTCAATTACATATTCTCCTTGATCATTTCTAATAAGTAAAACAACATACTGCTTTATTTTTTGCTTCTTTGCTTTTTTCTTAATTGGTAATTGCTCTTGGATTCCATGTTGAAAAGCTTGACAGTGTTCCATTACCGGACAAAACATACACGTTGGTTTTTTGGGTGTACAGATAGTTGCACCTAAATCCATAATGGCTTGATTAAATGAAGAAGGATCTTGATGAGATATAATTTCTCCAACATATTGCTCTATTTCTTTCTTTGTTGATTGTTTTGCAATATCATCTTCTATTTGTAAAATCCTAGAAAACACTCTAAGAACATTTCCATCTACTGCAGGAACAGGTTGATTAAAAGCAATCGATAATATTGCTCCCTTTGTATACGGGCCAATTCCTTTTAAACTTGCCAATTCCTTTTCGTTATTAGGTATTTCACCATTATATGTATCTACAACTTCTCGAACTGCGGTTTGTAAATTTCTTGCACGGGAATAGTAACCTAAACCCTCCCAAGATTTTAATACATCTTGTTCGTCTGCTTTAGCTAAATCATAAACGGTTGGATATTTCTCCATAAAGCGATTAAAATAAGGTATAACCGTATCTACCTTTGTTTGTTGTAGCATAATTTCTGATACCCATGTTTTGTAAGGGTTTGGTTCTCTTCGCCAAGGAAGATCACGTTTATTCAAATAATACCATTCCAGCAAATCCGTTTGAAAAACTGGAATGTTAATACTTTGTAACCTTTTATTCATCTTAATTCCACGTCCTTTATGTTACAATAGCGACTGGTTTGACTTTATTTACTGGTAATTATTAAGGAGGATAATCTTATATGGACACTGGTACGCATATAGTTATGGGTGTTGCATTAGGTGGTTTAGCAACCATTGATCCAGTAGTGCAAAGTGACCCTACACTATTTCATGCTGTATTAGTTGGTACCGTTGTTGGGTCTCATGCACCTGATTTTGACACGGTGTTTAAACTAAAAAATAATGCAACTTATATACGCCACCACCGAGGAGCCTCCCATTCTCTACCAGCAATTGTCATTTGGAGCTTTCTCGTATCCGGGTTAATATATTTATTTGTACCTGAAGTTAGTTATTTACATCTTTGGTTATGGACGCTATTAGCTGTCGTTATCCATGTGTTTGTTGATTTATTTAATGCATATGGTACACAAGCATTCCGGCCATTTTCTAAAAAGTGGATAGCGAAAGGGTTCATTAATACTTTTGATCCCTACATTTTCTTCCTAAATGTTGCTGGAATTGCAGCATGGGCTTTAGGTGCTAATCCTGGTATTACTTGGGTAATCATTTACTCAGTCATTGTACTATACTACATTAAACGATTTATGGACAAAAGAGAAATCGTCAAAAAAATTCATGAATACTATCCAGAAACTGTATCCGTAGTAACCTCGCCTACGATAAAACAAAACTATTGGCGTGTTGCTATAACTACTCCAGAACGTTTTTATGTAGGGAGAGTTGAGAATCGTCATATTGAAATTATTGACGAATTTCTACGGGTACCACTTCCAGAAAGTGACATAATGAATATTGCAATACAAGATAAAAACATCCAATCTTTCTTGAATTTTTCGCCGATTTATCGATGGGAAACGTATGAACAAGAAGAAGGAACAACAGAAGTCAGATTTATTGATTTACGCTACCGTTCAAAAGATTACTATCCATTTGTAGCAGTCGTACAGATAAATGCAAATTTAGAAATTGTTACTTCGTATACAGGCTGGATTTTCTCAGAAAGAAAATTACAGAGTAAATTAGTTCCTAGTGATTCTTCACCATAAAAGGGATGATTAGCTTTTTTGCTAACCATCCCTTTTCTTATAACTTCTTGCCTAACAGCGAGATTGGCAATGCTTCAATTTCTTCGCGCACTTCATCTAATAAATTTATACGATATCCCCACGCAAATACGCCATTAATATAATCAATTTTAAATGTATAACCTGGTTCCATCTTCAATTGATAAATTTCATCTTTCTTAAAATCATCTGGATTTATTGTATATGCTAATGCAACTTGCATTTTCCGCTCATATATTTGTACTTCCGAAACATTCCCAAGTTGTTCTGCTTTTTGTGCTTTTTCTTTTAAATCCCCAATTTCTCGGTGTAATTGTTCAATAGAATAATCACTATAACGAAAATTCATATCTTTTCCCCCTATTCATCCTATATTATTGTATCAGCAATGCTATCTGGAAACCATTGATTTTACTCATCTTGGAGTGACTGATCAATAAACTGATTAATCATATCGAATGAAAATCCTTTACGGTATAGACCTTCCATCACTTTTTGCTTTAAAGCAAAACCACTGTGTTTTTTTTGATACTTATAAAGAAGCTTCTCTCCTTGCAATTGAAGAACTTCCCACTCACGATCTGTATCTTCTGTCGTGTCCATTTGTTGAATAACCATACTTATTACTCCTGAATCAAATCCTTTCTGCATTAGGTTTTGTTTGATTTGATCGATTCTTTTTTGATGGGAATCTTTTGATTTTGATTGGAGTTTTTTACTGATTAGCTTTTCGACTTTCTGCTTCTGCTCTTCTACGGGATATTGTTCAAGTGCAGAGGTTATTTTACTTCCATCTACCCCCTTTTCAAATAATTCTTGTTGTATCATTTTAGGACCTTTAGAAGACGAATTTATACGAGACCGAACAAACATCTCCGCAAACTGTTGATCATCTACCCATTTTTCTTTTTTTAATCGTTTAATAATTTCAGCAATATGTTCCTCATCTACTTCTTTTTTTTGTAAATAATCGCTAACTTCTTTTTCTGAGCGCATTCGATAGCTTAAAAAGTGTATAGTAAGGGTATATGCTTTATGTAATGTATCTTTTTGCTCGAGAATGGAAATCATTTCATCCTCAAGCTCCATCCCTTTAGAAAGACGATATTCAATTAATATCGCTTCATCTACACTAAAACCGTAGGCATCACCCCCATCAGGAGTTTGCAAAAAGATATTATATCGATTTTTATGTTTTTTTTGCGTTGTGATACGAGCAATTTTTTTCATTGGTTATTCACCTCTTTATACATCATAGCAAAAACTACGAAACGAATGAACTAATATAAAGGAGGGCTATTTTATATGAAAAATGCTTTAATAAGTGGTGGAACTGGATTTCTTGGTTCTAAACTAACTACCCAATTACAAAATCAAGATTATCACGTATATATACTTACTAGGTCTGTAGAAAATAAAGTGAACACTTCTACAAAGACTTACATAGATTATACTGTTCAAGCTGATTCTCTTCCTATTTTTGAATGTATAATTAATTTGGCCGGTGAATCATTGTTTGGATATTGGACTGAACAAAAGAAACAATCTATTCTCGATAGTAGATTAAAAATAACCAATTATTTAATACAACTAATGAAAGAAATGAATACCAAACCTAAAGTGTTTATTAGTGCTTCTGCAGTTGGTTATTATGGCATGTCAGAGGATTTCATTTTCACAGAAAAGACTACTGAAGCTGCTGAAGACTATTTAGCCTCTGTAACGGAAAAATGGGAAGAAACTGCAAAAGCAGCAAAGTCTTTCGGTATACGGACTGTCTTTACAAGATTAGGAATATTATTAGGAAATCAAGGCGCTTTTCCAATGATGAAATTGCCAACGCAACTTTTCGCCGGTGGAAGAATAGGTAACGGTGAACAATGGCTATCATGGATTCATATTGATGATGCTGTTCAGTTAATTTTATTCTGTATGCACAATAGCACGGTAACTGGACCGATAAACGTGACCGCACCTGATCCAAAACGTAACAAAGACTTTATGAAAACAATTGCTAAAACTTATAAAAAACCATATTGGTTTCATGTACCTCGCCTGGTTATCGAGGCGACTTTAGGTGAGATGGCGCAACTAATAACAAAGGGCCAATATGCATATCCTCAAAAAGCGATCGATCATGGTTTTTTCTTTAAATACCCAAAATTAGATGGAGCAATAGAGAATATCAAGAACTCAACATCATAAAGCGAAAAACATTTAGTACGGAAATGGAAATCAAACCACGCTTCATCCTAATATGACACTAAATATATTAAGATTAATTATGAAATTGATTGGTAAAAAAATTTATATTTTCTTCACAAAAAAATGGTTCCCTTTTTTTAAAAAAGGTTGTAAAATAAAACTACTAAAAGATGAAAGAGATGAATCGTATAGAAATTTCAAGCAGAATTAAATAGGGAAGGCAAATGGTGCGCCACCGGGTACTACCTGGTTCTAGTGGGTTCGATTCCCACCCCGAATTTTTGTTGAGATCTATAAATGAAAATTCGAGGGTGGGCCACTCACAGATTCCTTATTATATTGGTATCTGTCTATACCCACCTGGAATAAGGAGGGTATTTTTTATGCTAAAAATGCGTGATTTACAGGAGGTGCCTGTGCTTTTTGATTTGATGGCGCATCCGGAAGTGTTCCCTTTTGTTAGACATAAAGCAACAACATCAGATGAGTTTTACTTCTTAACCAAACAAACCATAGAAGCCGAAGAAAGAGGAGAATTAATTTCTCGTACGATTATTGATGAATATCAACAACCCATTGGTACTATTAATTTATTTGATATAGAGGATAATTATGGATTTCTAGCTACGTGGATAGGTCAACCATACTTTGGCAAAGGATATAATCGTCCAGCAAAAGATGCTTTTTTCTATGAATTATTCATGGAACATGCAATAGATGGTATCTTTATGAAAGTTCGCAAATCAAATGAGCGTTCTAAAAAAGCAGTATTAAAATTACCTTATATTACTTTTGCAAATGATGTATATCCGCAGATGTATCAACGAGTAAATGGTCCTGATGACATATATGACTTATTTGTAATCACAAAAGAACATTATTTATCCTATCAACAATTTCAAATGGATATTCCTGTGGAAAGTACGGGTGAGGAAGTATCCTAAATGAACATTTAATAGGTCATCTTTTATGTTCACCTATATTTTCAGCACTATTTAGCGTGAATTATTACGAAGCTTCATTCCCTCAGTTATAACTTAGAGAACTTTTTTGCTAAATGAAATTTTGTATAAAAATTCCAATATAGGTTATGCTACAGGTAAAGTGAGGGATGCTCTATGGTAAAGCAACGATCTTCGGAAAAAGAAAAGTTCCTTTCAAAAACACAAGAAGTTTTGTACGCAAAAGAATTCAAACGTGCAAATCGAGTGTATGATCAATTCTCTCAAAGAAAAAGTCGAGGCTAAGAAGCTTCGGCTTTTTTCTTTGAAATACATGAATCTTTTCTTAAAATCAATCGTACTAATACTAATGAATAAGAGAAAGTGAAGTGATCTATAGTGGAGGATTTAGTACAATACCTAGAATACATACCAATTATTTTGCCTTTCGTTGTCATACAAATCATTTTAATGATTATTGCGCTCATCGATTGGAACAAAAATAAAGAATCATTCGATAGTATGAAATTTGCTTGGTTAATCGTAATTATATTTCTAAATATATTTGGTCCAATTATTTATTTTCTCTTTGCGAGGAGGAATAATAAATGAACTTATTAACCGTAAATAAGTTAACTAAAACCTATAAAGAAAAGACGATAATTAACCAAATAGATTTTAAAGTTCCAGACAATGCTTGTGTAGCACTAATCGGGCCAAATGGAGCAGGAAAAACGACAACGCTAAAGATGCTTGCTGGGTTATTACAGTCGAGCTCTGGAGAAATTATATTTCATAATCGACCTAAAAAAGGAGATTTCCGAAATTACATCGGCTATCTACCGCAATACCCTACGTTTTATTCATGGATGACCGGCTATGAATTTTTAGTTTATTGTGCAAAACTTTGCCTTTTATCTCCAACAGCAGCAAAGTCACGTGCGAATGAACTCTTACAAAAAACAGGTATATTTGACGCTAAAGATAAGAGAATTGCTAGTTATTCAGGTGGGATGAAACAACGTCTTGGGATTGCTCAGGCAATTATTCATCAGCCAAAGTTATTATTATTAGACGAGCCTGTATCTTCTTTAGATCCTATCGGTAGAAAAGAAATACTTTTACTCATGGAAGAGCTAAAGAAAGAGATGACTATTTTTTTCTCCACTCACATATTGCGTGATGCTGAAGAAGTAAGTGACGAGCTCATCCTTTTACACCAAGGTAAGGTTATTGAATCTGGATCTATTAGTAACCTACAAGATACCTATCAAACTTCGATGATTAAATTAGAATTTCAAGATAGCTTAGAAATGTATCAAGAAAAAGTAAGTCAGTTATCCAATGTATCCGATACTTATATTGATAAGAATAAACTCTGGGTAACAGCGATTGACATACCGTCTGCTCGTGAAGAAATTTTATTTGAAGCAGCTACTCATAACTGGGAACTAACGGATTTTTCTATCGCAAGAGCTTCCTTAGAAGACATGTTTATGAAGGCGGTGAATCGATAATGCAATGGAACACTTTATTTCAGAAAGAAGTTGTAGAAACTTGGAGAACTAAAAAATGGATTTGGTTTCCACTTGTGATTATATTATTATCGATTTTAGACCCAATCACTAATTATTTCTTACCACAAATTTTAGAAGCAGTTGGTGAAATGCCTGAAGGTATGAAATTTGTTTTGCCTGAGTATACGGTAGCACAAGTCGTGATGATGACACTTGGACAGCTAAGTAGCTTGGGTGTATTAGTAATTGTTTTTATGTCTATGGGGATTATTGCAAATGAACATAAAAGCGGTGTGTCAGAAATTATCTTAGTAAAGCCTATTGACCACCACTCATATGTAACTGCGAAATGGGCTTCACTACTATTATTAGTATGGGTTGCTTGGATATTAGGTATGCTTGTAAGTTGGTATTATATTTATTTGCTATACGGCCCTTTATCATTTATTCATATCGTACAAACTATCTTTTTTTATGGATTATGGTTATCGCTAGTTGTTACTGTAGTTATTTTTTACAATACATTTGTAAAATCACAGGGATTAATTGCATTTCTATCAATAGCAACTTTAATGATACTATCAGGTTTAACGCAAGTCTTTCAAAGCTCACTGAAATGGAGCCCTGTTCATTTATCTGATTACATTAAACGAACTATAGAACAAGGCACCATTCCTAATGACCTCATATATACCGGTATCACTACCGTCTTAATAATAGCTATATTACTGTTACTTTCAGTATTGCTTTTTAAAAGACAACAATTAGAGAAGTAAATATAGAGAAACTAACATTCCGTTGGGAATTTCTTACTTCCAAACGGAATGTTAGAACTCTTTTTATACTTTTTGTACAACCGTCATCCTTTTTATAAATAGATAGCTAATTAAATAAAGTACTACTCCGATTAGGAATAAGATAAAGAATGTTAGTAGGGACGTATCTGGTAAAATATTTGCAAACGCATCGATTAACCAACCATCAAATAGTCCGTATAAAGCTACTACTAAGAATGCTGCTAAGAATAGCCCGCCACCAATTAATCCCGATCGATAAAAAATTAATCCTACTAAAAATAATAATGCCATAAGAAAGAACATAAAAAAGGTATCAATAATAGTTCGTGTTAACCAGTTATCCGTTAGTAACATTGCTGGATGAGAAAAGATAAAATTATTTACTCCAAATAAATGATGCATTCCCTCTGTAACAAGTTGGACGGTATTACCTAAAATCGCCATAAACAAAGAATAAGCTAGGAAAAAATAAAAATAACTAAGAAAGATATTATTACGGATTGCTCCCATTTTTAATCCAAATGGTATATCCTTTTTCACACATTGAAACGCAATAATGCAAACATTTGTATAGGTGGCAAATGGCATCGCCCAGTAAAACTCCGTAGCGCCTACATCTATCAAAAAATAAGCAAGAAAACTTAAAGCCACCAGCATCGTAATCAAAATCGACCAAAATATTTTTGAAGTCCGTACTAAATCTTGGGTATAGTAATATAATAGCCCTTTTACCTGATTATTCATGTTCTATGCCCCTTTCCTTTCCGTCAAATGAATCATTAATTCCTGAATAGGAACACCTTCTACTTGTAGTCCCGCTGATACGGCTTCTTCTTTTGTACCGTACGTATATGCCATCGAATTACCTGCTAAATCTTTTCTTTCTATTACTTCTTTTCCTTGTAAATAAGCATCTACCTTAGCTGTTGGACCTGTAACTGCCACCGTCTTTTCTCTTAATATTTCAGAATCCTCTTGTAAAGCCAACGTACCCTCTCGCAAGATTAATACTTCTTCAAACATTAAGCTTACTTCATCAATTAAATGAGTAGAGAAAATAAATGTTCTTGGATTTTCTTGATAGTCCTCTAACAAAAAGTCGTAAAACCTCTTACGCGATGGAGCATCCATACCAATATATGGTTCATCAAAAATCGTTATAGGAGCTCTACTTGCTAAACCAACAGTAATTCCTAAAGCTGACTCCATACCTTTTGATAATGTTTTTACTTTTAATTTCTTTGATAAATTAAATTCTCCCAACAGTTGCTCCGCAAAATCCTGATCCCAGTGTGGATAGAAAAAGGAGAATATCTTAAGCACATTTTTTATCGTAATTTCTTTTGGAAAATTATTTGATTCTTTAACTAAACAGATTGATTCCGTTAGTTTTTGCTTATCAAACGGGCTTTCCCCGTCTAATTTAATGTCCCCACTAGTTGCCATGGTCTGGCCGCTAAGAATATCCATAAACGTGGTTTTCCCAGCTCCATTTCTACCGAGTAAGCCGTAGATTTTATTTTTCTCAAGTGTGAAGGAGACATTATTTAAAGCATACTTATCACCATACTTTTTACTAAGGTTGTTTACTTCAATCTTCATTAACATTATCCTCCCTTTGCCACATTTCTAATATCTCATCTTTATCCATACGGAGTTTTTTTGCTTCTCGTTTTAATGGAAGCATATAGTGGTCATAAAATGTTTGCTTTCTTTTTTCAATTACAATATCTTTGGCAGATTCTGTAACAAACATGCCTACCCCTCTCCTTTTCACCAAAATTCCCTCTGCCACCAATTCATTTATACCCTTACCAGCAGTAGCAGGATTAATTTGATAAAAGGCGGCAAATTCATTTGTAGAAGGTACTCGATCTCCAGATTTATAAGAATCATCCATAATCGAGTCTTCTACGTGGTCTTTTATTTGCAAAAATATAGGCTTATTTTCATCCAGTTCTTTTCTCATTTTAGTTCATTCCTTAATTGGTTAATTACTTATGTAACTAACCATATAACATAAGATTATAAAAGTCAAACCCATTTTTTAATAAAGTGAGGAATATGCTCTTAGTGAACAAAAAAAGACAAAGCATACGCTTTGCCTTAGTCTTCACCTATTTTTTTATCTTGTTTTTTGGGTAATCTTCCTGCTCGTTTTGTAGATTCCCGCAGTAAAAATTCTACGTGACTATTTACACTTCGAAATTCATCTTGCGCCCATTTTTGTAATATATCGTAGAGTTCTGGATCAATACGTAGCGGAAAGTTCTTTTTTTTTGGCATAAAAACTCCTACTTATTGATACAAGGAACCTGTATTCACTACAGGTTGCGTTCCTTGATCAGATACAATGGAAACAAGTAAATTATTAATCATCGCTACGCGTCTTTCATCATCCAAATCAACGATGCCATCCCTTTCTAAACGAGCAACTGCATCCTGAGCCATACCTACTGCTCCATCTACAATTTGTTTTCTAGCAGAAATAATTGCACTAGCTTGTTGACGCTGTAACATCGCTTGGGCAATTTCTGTAGAGTAGGCTAAGTGCGTCAACCTTGCTTCAATTACTTCTACACCTGCCACTTTTAAGCGCTCTTGTAATTCTTGTGTCAATTCATTCGAAACTTCATCGGCATTTCCTCTTAAGGTTAAATCATTGTCTTCAAATGAATCATAAGGGTACGTTGTGGCAACTGCTCGAATCGCAGTTTCACTTTGTATTTCTACAAATTGTTCATACTGATCAACATCAAAAACCGCTTTAGCAGCATCCACGACTTTAAACACTACTACTGCTGCTATTTCAATAGGATTACCATTTACATCATTAACTTTTAGTCGATTACTATTAAAGTTACGCACACGTAATGAAATCGTCCGTCTTACAGAAAAAGGGATAGTTACAACAATTCCTTCTCTTCGCACAGTCCCCATATACTTTCCTAAAAAAATCACTACAATCGATTGGTTTGGCTGTACGATCGTTATTCCACTAATTAAACACGCTGCAACTAACACAAGAAATATACCAATAATAAATTGCTGCTGAATAAATGCAAAAGCACCAACTGCAATTAACGCAATAATAAGCCCTAAACCAATAATACCATTTAAACTCCATGCCTTTCTTTCTTGTATCATGATATCACCTTTTCATATTAAATTTATATTAATATGATATCACTTTTGTATAATATTGTAAATTAAATACACCTGTTATCCAACAGACTCCCTGATGAACTTTTGAATTGGATTTTCTTCTGGAGTAATGACTAATGATTTCCCATCCGTTTCTAACACTATATTCCCTAATGCTGCAGTTGAATAAATAGACGATTTTACAGCATATAAATTCTCTATGACTCGGTTTACAGGGTGTCCATATCGATTTTCTTTACTATAGGTAAGTATTGAAATTTTTGGGCTTACTTCTTGTAAAAACTTCAATGATGAACTTGTTTTTGAACCATGATGGCCGACTTTAATTACTTCAGCTTGGATATCATAATTCTTCATTATCTGTTTTTCTTGGGATTTGCCAACATCACTCATAAGCAACATATCAATATCACCGTATGTTAACTTTAGAACAATGGAAGATTCGTTATTCGTACTAAATCGATGATAACTATTCCACACATCAATTTGAATCATCGGGTCAACTTCAATAGGGACATCTTTTTCTGCTAAATGTACAGGGATTTCTAAATCCCTTAGTTTATTGATATAATTCGCAAATGTTTTTGTAGGATGTAATTTCCCAGTATCATATGCTTCTTCTACTTCAACCGAATCTAAAACTTTTAATAACCCACCAATATGATCAATATCAGGATGGGTTGAAATAAGTACGTCAATTTGATTAATCTTTTGTTTTTTTATATAATCCACGACTTTTTCTCCTGCCTCTGGAGGACCCCCATCAATCAATATGGTACGATCAAGCGGTGTCTCTATTAGGATGCTATCACCTTGACCAACATTAATGAAATGAACTCGCATACCAGGAGCTTGATTTGCATAGATAGATACTGGATCTGCAAATAATATAAAAGGCAGTAATATTATTATCCATAGCTGTCTTTTCATAATTAACACCTTCTAAACTTATTTGTATTAGTGTTAACCTGTATAAGCTATGTTATGAAAAGAGTAAAATGGAAATTAATATTATTTAGGTTAAAATATTCTATTATAAAAGGTAAAAGTAGTAGAAGTAGAAGTAGAAGTAGAGGAAGTATGTACACAGAACAAAAGCGCAAGCGCCCGTTTATCACCGTATGTCCTGCGCCCCTGGTTTTCAAGGGGTGGTTCGACTAGTCGAACTTCTTTATTTCTTTGAGATAAAGGAAACACGATAAGCGTATGCGAATCGATGTTGACTTTCACCGCACGGGTATAAGTGCGACTATGCCTCACAAAGTACATTCGGCAGTCTTCTTTATCGTAAGGAGGTTTCCGGAAGGACAATAGGTGATGAGCGCTTGCGCTGGACGTGGCTAATTAACTTAGTTGTTTATCCACAGCCCCAAAATCTTATAATTTCCTACAAAAAAAACGCTAAGCCAACTTTGGCTTAGCGCTTAGCTATTGCTCATATTTAAGAAGCTTGGTTTACAACAATTTCATCTTCTTTGACATCAACATTAATAGAAGTTATATCTTCACCTTCTAGAATGAGATCAGTTAATGGATCTTCAATCTTATCTTGGATAACACGACGTAAAGGACGCGCTCCAAAACGTGTATCATATCCTAATTTTACTAACTGTTGTTTCGCTTCTTCAGATATAGTTATTGTCATTTTATTTTCTTTTATTGTTGCTTCTAATTCAGACAACATAAGATCAATAATTTGTAGCAAGTCTTCTTCTGCTAACTCTTGGAAGTTAACGATAGCATCAAATCGGTTTAGAAATTCTGGTTTAAAGTATTCGCTCAAGTTTTCTAGTGTGGATACAGATTCATGGGCTTCACGATTAAAACCAACATTAACCTGTTTTACACCAGTACCAGCGTTACTTGTCATGATGATAACTGTATCTTTAAAGCTTACTTTTCTACCTTGAGAATCAGTCAATTGACCATCTTCCATAATCTGTAAGAACATATTTTGTACATCTGGATGAGCTTTTTCAATCTCATCTAGTAGAAGAATAGAATATGGATTACGACGGATTCGCTCGGTAAGTTGACCAGCTTCTTCATGACCTACATAACCAGGTGGTGAACCAATTATTTTAGATACAGCGTGTTTCTCCATATACTCACTCATATCTAGTCTTACCATAGAATCTCTGGAACCAAATAGTTCTTCTGCTAGTACTTTCGTAAGTTCTGTTTTACCCACACCTGTAGGTCCAACAAATAAGAATGATCCGATTGGACGTTGTTTTGCTTTTAAGCCTGCACGACTACGACGGATTGCTTTTGCTACTTTTTGCACTGCCTCGTTCTGGCCAATCACCTTCTGACTTAGTTGATCAGACAGATTTTTCATTTTTTCTTGTTCATCTTTTTGCATCTTCGTTACTGGAATGCCTGTCTTCTCTTCTACAATCAACTCGATATCACTGATATCAACATCTAAAACTTTTTCGCCTTCTTCAACTTTATCCAATTGTTTTTGTAATTGAATTTCTTGATATCTTAAGTTTGCTGCTTTTTCATAATCCTCTATATCAGCAGCTTCTTGTTTCTTCTTAATGATTTCGTCGAGTTGTTGTTGAAGTGTAGCAGAGTCTTTCTGTGCATTGGATAAATTCAATCTAGAACCTACTTCATCCATTAAATCGATGGCTTTATCAGGTAAATGACGATCTTGAATATATCTACTTGATAAGTTAACAAATGCACGAATGACATCCTCAGAATAACGAACTTCATGGAATTTTTCGTATCGCTCTTTGATACCTTCCAATATGGTTACTGCATCTTCAAAAGATGGTTCGTTTACCATAATTGGCTGCAAGCGTCGTTCAAGTGCAGCGTCTTTTTCTATTTGTCGATATTCCTTAAGTGTTGTAGCACCAATTATTTGTAAATCTCCACGTGCCAATGCTGGTTTTAATAAGTTACCAACATCCATTTGTGAACTTTCTGCTGTTCCAGCTCCAACGATTAAATGAATTTCGTCAATGAATAAGATAACATCTTTTCTTGATTGTAATTCTTCAACTAACTTCTTCATTCTTTCTTCAAATTGACCTCGAACTCCAGTATTTGCAACTAATGAAGCTACATCTAATAAATAAATTTCTTTATTCATTAACTTAGCTGGGACATTACCTTCTACTATATTGACTGCTAGTCCTTCCGCAATAGCAGTTTTACCAACCCCTGGTTCACCAATAAGAACTGGGTTATTTTTATTTCTTCTATTTAATGTTTCCGTAACTCGTTTAATTTCTTTATCTCTACCAATGACAGGATCTACATTTCCTGATCTCGCTTGATCAGTTAAGTTTTTTGCTAACTGATCAATAAGGCCATTGCCTTTACTTGCTTTTTGTTTAGTGCGTGTACCAGTAGCACTTCCACCATTTCCTTGAGAAAAGTTATTGGCAAATGCTTGATCCATATTGCCGAATGGAGAATTAGAGAAAAAGTCAGAGTTCATCATATTTCCTTGAATAGCTTGGAAACATTCATGGCATAGATGAATTTCCATTCGTTGATTATTCATCTGCATTTGTGCATTTATTGTTGCATCATTTTGACCACAGTTTTGACACTTCATTTCTCATTCCTCCTCTAATTACAGTTAAGATAGCCTGTTACTTTTTAATATATGACTTTCGCCTATGCGATGTCACAACCATTTTTGACTTTGACTATCTTTGACTATATTTACATTATACTCTGACCTATTTTGACTTTCAAGTATTTTAGTCAAATTTTTTTATAAAAAGTTTGACCTTTGCCAAGTTATTAAAATACACAAAAGGAGCCGTAGATGAAAACAGCTCCTTTAACCTTTACAATATTACTATTCCCATTTTAGTACATAGGAAAACCTTGTGGTAATTGATTTTTTAACATCAAATGATCCAAGCTTTTGAATGTATAGCCTTGCTCTTTTAAATCTTTGACTACTTGTTTCAATGCTTTTGCATTATCTGATGAGACAGCATGGAGGAGAATAATCGCACCAGGATGTATTTGATCCATTATTTGACCGTGCGCATATTGCCAGCCTTTTTGACCGTCTGTATTCCAGTCCATAAAAGCAAGTGACCAAAAGATATGGACTAAGCCTAATTCATTTGACCATTTTAATGTATCTTCATTAAATACTCCTCTTGGCGGGCGCAAATACATCATTTCTTTCTGATCACTTACTTCGGCTACTGCAGCTTCCAATTCCTCTACTTCTTTTTGTATGGCTTGTTTGTTCATAATAGTAAAGTCTGGATGGTGATAAGAGTGATTTCCAATAATATGTCCTTCATCCACCATTCGTTTTATTAAATCTGGTTTACTTTTAACATAATGACCGGTTACAAAAAAGGTTGCAGGTACTTTTTCTTCCTTTAAAACATCAAGAATTTCATCCGTATATCCTTGTTCATAACCATTATCAAACGTTAAATATAATACTTTTTCTCCCGAATCATCGACATAATACGCATTATATTTATCTAACAATGCTTGATATGAACCAATATCCGGTATTTCATGATTTGAATTTTTACTATACCCCCACCCATAAGCCTGAACAGTGTTTAAAGGTAGTAATACAACAAAAAAGGTAAGAAAAACGAGTAAAGATGTTGTTTTTTTCATACAATCCCCACCTAAGTTTTTTCTTACCTTATCCTGTTTGATATTTTTTTATGCATTATAGAACCATTGCCGCTATCCATCCGAATATAAATAAAGGAATATTATAATGCAAGAACGTAGGTACGCATGTATCCCAAATGTGATTATGATTTCCATCTGCATTTAATCCTGAAGTCGGCCCTAACGTACTATCTGAAGCTGGTGAACCAGCATCTCCAAGAGCCCCTGCCGTACCGACAAGTGCTGCTGTTGCCATTGGAGAAAAGCCTGCAGCAATACATATAGGAACAAATAATGCTGCAATTATTGGAATTGTACCGAAAGAAGTACCTATTCCTATCGTAATAAATAACCCTAATATCAATAATACGAACGCTATTACTGCTTGATTATCGCTTAATGTTTGTGTTACTTCTACTAAGGATTGTACTGCCCCAGTTTGTTCCAATACATTTGCAAATCCAGATGCTATCAGAATTACAAATGAAATGGTACCCATCATTGAAATCCCATCTGTCATCACACGGTCCATCTCTTTAAAAGGTATAACAACAAAGAGAAGTAAAGCTACGAGACCTGTTAATGCTCCCAGTATAAGGTTATCAAATATAATTTGTACGATTAATGCCAACCCTATGGCTACTAATGTTAACACATGCTTTTTCTCAAACGTGATATTCGATTCTGTTTTCGTAGCTATATTAGAAGATGTATCTTCTTGAGTTTCTTTTGGTTCTTTATCTTTTCGATACGTAATAAATATCGCTACTAAAAGTCCAACAACCATCCCTAAACCAGGAATTAACATAGCCATCGTTGTTTGGTTGGTTGTGATCTCAGCACCGTTATTTTGTAATCCGTCGATAATTAACCCGTGGAAAATCAAACCATAACCAGCAGGTATCATTATATAAGGAGCTTTCAGACCAAATGTTAGTGCAATTGCCACCGCACGTCTATCCATTCTCATTTTATCAAATACTTTTAATAGAGGTGGAATAAGAATAGGAATAAAGGCAATATGCACAGGCACTAGATTTTGTGAAAGTGATGCTACACCAGCTAGAGCGAGTAACATCATTGTCTTTTTGCCTGTTAATATACGAATAATAAAGTTAACTAATAAACTTGTTATTCCTGTGTAACTAATCGCAACCGCAAAAGCTCCTAGTAGAATATAGCTTAGAGCTGTATTGGCAGCGCCTCCCATTCCTTCTACCATCATTGTAATTGAATCACTTATATTTAAACCAGAAAGTAATCCTGCCGTAATCGCTGCTACAACAATAGACAGTATTACATTAAATCTTAGCAAACATAGTATCGTCATTACTAATACAGATAATATAACGACCCATTCCATTGTACTTCCCCACCATTCTTATCTCTTTATTACTTCATCATGATAAAGCATTAAAGGATAAAATTCAAGCCTTTTTTTAAATTTATTTTTGCGTAAATCAATTTCATAATAATGTTTGGATTAAGAGAATTCTACTGTAATTGAAGACGACGACTCCTACTCAGATCAACGGAGCTTAAAAATATGCTAGGTAGAGTCGCTTTCTTTTCCTAGTTAGTTTAAGACATACCTGCTAAAAGCTCCGTCTGCAATGGAAAAATAGCGCAACACTCGAATTTTATACCAACTATATTTAATCCCCATTGATGGATGAGGAGAAATTGATCAAATAACAAAAAAGCCGCCTTTTAGACAGCTCTCCATAGTTATTTAACATTAAACGAGAAAGAAACGTGGTCTTGGATAGGTATCCAAGCTCCAATACCTTGTTTCGTTACATTTTTGATTTTTATCGATTTATTCGATCCTTTTAACTCAATATATACTTCCCCGAATGTAACTTTCCCTTTCTCATTTACCGCTGGTGCAAATGCTTGTAGTGTTCCATGTTTTTGGGTAGGTACAGAATAGGAATTAGTTAACTTTGTATTTTGTCCAAAAATAGTATTATATGACAGAGGAAGTTTTGTCTTTTCCTTCGATTTTAACAACATCATTTTTTTTACATCACTAGGATTACTTATTTTATTAGTTAGAGCACCTTTTACTTCTTTTTCCTGCTGCTGAATATAATTCATATTTTGAACTTCATTTCCTCCAACGTTATTCATTTCATTCACATTAATTTCTTGGTATTCCCAATTAATATTTGATTCTTCTGATTGATAATTCAGTGGCCATCTGCCTAAGTAGACCATCCCACGGTATCCTATCGCAATAGGAGATGGTTTTATGGAGCTTTCATTTAAAATTTTTATTAACTCTGGATTTTCAATAGGAATTTCAACATCCTCTAATATTTCTATTGTCCAATCGCTTGGTTCAACTACTTCTTGATCTTCTGTAGAGTTTGGATAGGTATTTTCTTTGGAAATATCAAGAACATGACTAGGAATGGCCGAGTCTTCATTTTTATTCGAGTCTTCTTCAGCTACTGCAAGTTGAGGAAAGGTGAGAGATGAAAATAATACTGCGATAAACAAGAATCTCGCACTAATGTTATTAAGCATAATTTACCTTCCTTTCGTTTTTTTATATTTTTTTCTGAAGGCAGTAAAACTATGCATTGAATTCAAAAATGGTATTTAATAGCATAAGTTAATTTAAAAAAGCAAGATTGAGGCTTATTTCTACTTTTGCCTGAATCTCACTCTTATTAAAAAAACTATTTTATTTAGCTACATAAACGCTGTATCTTTTTTCTAATCTTTCTTGAAGCATTCCAATCAAAATACAAATCGGCCAATATATTAAAGCAACTAAAATATACACTGTCATCGCATCAAATTCTCGACCTGTTACAATCTGTGCTTTTTGGAAAAGTTCGGGCACAGTTATTACCGCAGTTAATGATGTCGCCTTAACGATATCCATAAAAACATTGGTCAATGGTGGAATTGCTATTCTTGTTGCTTGTGGCAAAATAATTTTTCGTAATGTATGCCAATAAGTCATATTAAGTGCTTTTGCTGATTCCCATTGTCCTCTATCAACACTATTTAACGATGAACGATTAATTTCCGCAATATAAGCAGCACTATTAAGCCCAAACCCTAGAATCGCAGCTGAAATAGCCGATAGCTCAATCCCCATGTAAGGTAATCCAAAATATATAATAAAGAGAAAGACAAGCATTGGTGTTCCCCTCATAAAGGATATATAGATTCTAGACGGCCAACGTAATAGTATTGTTTTTGAATCTCTCGCCAATGCAAGAAATAAGCCAAAAATTAATCCAATTGCCATACCTGCTACGGCAATCATGATTGTATAGGGTAACCCCTCTAATATGAAAGGTAAATTTTGTAAAGCAAGTTCAACATCAAAAATATTAAACAACTTTGTCATTAAAATAATAGTCATCTATTAACACCTTTTACAAACCTAATCCATCAATTTCTTCAATCTCTTCTTCAGGTTCTACAGACGCATCTTCTTCATAAAATTGTTTTGCTAGTTCGCTTAATGTTCCATCTTCTCTCATTTCTTGAAGTACGTTGTTGATTTCTTCTGTCATAACATCCGCGTCTTTTGGCATAATCACACCTTGTTGACTAGGATGGAATTTAATGGTCGGATGTAAGTGCAAATCAAAATCAGGAAAAGCAGCTACCCCAAACTTAGTTAAGTAATAGTCGTTGACTACTACATCTGTTCTTCCATTACTTACATCACTTAAATAAGCCTCGTTCGGTGCATTCCCATAAGTAACGACTTCCGCACCATAATGTTCTGCAATTTGGCTATATATAGTGGTCGCACCACCACCAGCTTTTTTACCTTCTAAATCCTCCAAACTTTCAATTCCGGAATTATCTGATTCACGAACCGCCATTGTAGCATAAGAATACTTATAAGGTTCACTGAAATTAAATTGCTCCTTACGTTTATCGGTTATTTCGATATCATTTGCAGCTAAATCTATTCTTCCACTTTGAACAGCTGGTAACATACTGTCTATGCCCATAATTTCAAATTTAATCTCTACATCTAATCGCTTAGCAATTTCTTTCATAATCTCTACATCATAACCAGTTAATTCATCCTCATCATCGTAATAAGACGCAGCAATTAATGTTCCCGATGTCCCAACAACAAGTTCCCCAGATTGTTGCACACTTTCCCATCGTTCATCAGATGCTGTTTCTTCATTATCACTATTCTCTGGTGTTTCTCCAGTTTCTTCGCTCGCTCCACACGCAGCTAAAAGCAGAATAAACATGAGTACAAATAAGCTTAACATTACCTTCTTCATTTTTTCTTCCACCGTCCCCTATTGTTATAATATGAATCTGAAAATTATTATAACAGATAACATCTATGTGTAAAAGAATTAGTATAAACTGTATAAATTATTACATTCACAATATGTATAACAGGAAGAATCATATATATTAAAAAAGCCAAGGAAAATAAATTTTATTTTCCTTCGGCTTCAATTTATTTAAAAATTCTTTTTCGTTGATCTTGTATAAAAGCATTTAATACTCCGCCAGTGATAATGATAATTCCAAACAAATAAAACCAAATCATCAAAACGATAACCGTTCCTAAACTTCCGTAAGTCGTGGAGTAATTTCCTAAATTATTAACATAAAAAGAAAAACCCCACGATACTAACTGCCAAGAAAAAGTAGCAAATACTGTCCCCCATATTACTTCTGAAAAGACAATCCGTTTATGTGGTGCTAGCTTATATAAAAATAATAGAACTATAAAGAAAATAGCGGAGGAGATAATCCACCTTAGGGTCTCCCAAATTTCGATAAACCCAGTTGTAAATCCAAACATAGAAAATACATACAAACCAATCATTCTTCCAAATACAGGTAACAACAGAGCTAATAAAATGATAATAACCATGCCAATTGTTAATACAATAGATATTAATCTTGTCGTAAAGAATGAACGCTCCGTATCAATCCAATAAGATCTATTAAAAGCTCTTGTAATTGCATTCACACCATTTGAAGCTGCCCATAAGGTACCTAAAATACTAATTGATAAAAGACCAGTATTTTGTTCGGTTAACGTATCTAAATTTGTAGAAATCAATTGCATTACTTGTTCAGGAGCAAATGTACCAATCGTCTGCATAATAAGCTCAATATCAATCGGTAAATAGGCGATTAGATTAAGTAAAAACAATAGAAAAGGGAATAAAGATAACAAAAAGAAATAAGCAAGTTGTGCTGCCAAACCAAATACATCAACCTCTTCTATTCGTTGATAAAATTTCTTGCCTAGGCTTATCCAACTTTCCAATGTATCTCTCTCCCCCTGTCATCCTCTCTTGTATTACTCTATTTCTTTTCGATCTATTTTATTCGTAACTTTATCTAAAGTTTGTTCTACTTGTTCTAGAGCATTGATCGCATTGGAAGATCCACTTGCCACAGCATTATTTAATTTATCCACCGTTTGTTTAATACCGTTAATTGCTTCAGATGGATGGCTTGTATAGTAAGATGAAGTTGCTTTAGCTAGTACTAACTTTTTCTTTGCATAATCTCTTGATTCCTTATCTATTAATGCGGTTGCACCACCTGCAACTGCTCCGACTACCATTCCAAGTAAGATTTTACGTTTACCCATGATTCATCTCTCCTTATCCGTTAATTGATGGCTTTCTTTTAAAAATTGAAGTAAATGTTGACATCCACTTAATATAAGTTGATACGCGTATTCAAAATCCCCATTAAAATAAGGATCGGGAACATTACATACTTGTGAACCTTCTACAAAATCCAGTAAACGAGCAATAGTCATACCTTTATTTGATTGAAGTTTTTGCAATTCCTTTATATTCTGCTCATCCATGACAATAATATAATCAAATTTTTTCCAATCATTTTTCTCCATTTGTCTGGCATATATATTCTTGTATGAAATACCCTTATTACCCAGGATATTTCTAGTTCCGCGATGTGGTTGCTTACCGATATGCCAATCTCCCGTTCCAGCAGAGTCTACTTGAATGATTGAAGTTAAATTTTCAATTTCAAGCATATGCTTAAAAATAGCTTCCGCCATTGGAGAACGACATATATTTCCAAGGCAAACAAATAAAACACGTATCAACAATTTCCACCTCTTTCTCTTTTTATTCTATTATAAGCGACTAGATTTGATAAGCAAATACATGTAAATTTCGATAAAAAATATAAAATGTATTAAATTTCCTCTTGACATCCAAACGAATATTCGAAATATTATATACTATACAAAAAAAGAGGGGGCTAGAAAATTGAAAGAGTTTTTAGAAGAGGTAAGTTCATTTGTATGGGGACCACCAACATTGATTTTAATTGTTGGAGCAGGGCTTTACCTCACTTTTCGACTTGGATTCCTGCAGATTAGGGCGTTACCGTATGCTTTAAGACTAGCATTTAGCCCACAAAAACAAGATAAGAAATCAAAAGGTGACATTAGTCATTACCAGGCATTAACAACTGCGATGGCCGCAACCATAGGTACAGGTAATATTGTTGGGGTTGCAACTGCGGTCGTTGCTGGTGGACCTGGTGCAGTTTTTTGGATGTGGATAACTGCTGTGTTTGGAATGGCCACCAAATATTCTGAAGCCATATTAGCAGTGAAATATCGTGTCACAGATGATAACGGTAAAATGGCCGGCGGACCAATGTATTACTTAGAACGTGGCTTAAATTTAAAATGGTTAGGTATTATATTTGCTATATTTGGTTCCATTGCAGCATTTGGTATCGGGAATATGGTACAGTCTAACTCCGTTTCAGATGCGTTACAAACATCGTTTTCTATCCCTACATGGGTAACAGGTATTGTGCTAACTGTCCTTACTGCACTTGTTGTCCTTGGAGGAATTAAAACAATTGGAAAAGTTACTTCATTCTTCGTACCAATTATGGCTGTTATTTATGTATTTGGTGGTCTTACCATCATGGTTATGAATTTTGATCTAATTCCAGCCGCAGTTAATCTTATCTTAACAGATGCATTTACTGGCAGTGCTGTTGGCGGAGGAATTTTAGGTACCGTAATACGATATGGGGTAGCACGTGGTGTATTCTCTAACGAAGCTGGGCTTGGTTCTGCTCCGATTGCCGCAGCTGCTGCCAGAACAGATTATCCAGGTAGACAAGCATTAGTATCAATGACACAAGTGTTTATTGATACAATTATTGTTTGTTCTATTACGGGCATAACTATTGTAATGGCAGATATGTATAGTACGGGAGCTGACGGAGCTTCGTTAACTGGGGCGTCATTTGCATATTTCTTAGGTGGATTTGGAGAACATATAGTAACTATTTCTATCGTATTCTTCGCATTTTCCACTCTCGTTGGATGGTCTTATTACGGAGAGAAATGTTTTGGGTATTTATTTAAGAATCAAAATGCAATGCGCGCATATCGATTAATTTTTGTTCTGATTGTTTTCTATGGAGCAGTTGAGGTAATCGATGTAGTATGGCTAATGTCAGATATATTCAATGCTTTAATGGCTGTACCGAATATTATTGGTCTCCTCGGTTTATCTGGAGTAGTAGTCTATGAAACGAAACGATTTATGAAAATTGCAAAAGAAGAAAAACAACAAGCAAAAAGAACTGGATAAAAAATTATCAACTTGATAAAAGCAGTGAGGTTGGGACAAAAGTATTTATGCAAAAAATAAATTCGAATGAATGATTATTGGAAATCCGCTTCAGAAATATAACCTGCGTATTCTAACTATCAATCGTCTTTTGACTAAAGCTTTTTTATATCCCAACCTCTTTCTTTTAATTTCATCTATACATTGCTCTATTCACCTTTATACAATCGGCAATATACACTTTTCATCATTGTTTTTTGCATTATTCACATGCGTACTAACAGGATAATGTACTAATTTATCTTGATCTATATCATCAAGCCAATGCTTCCAATCTTCTGAACTATAGCTTTTAGGATCTATCCACTCTTCTTCTCTATCCTTAGGTAAAATAATAGGCATTCTATGATGAAGTTCTTCCATATCTTGATTCGCTTGCTTTGTTAAAATGGTACACGTAAACAACGGATTGTTATCACCTTGCCATTTATCCCATAACCCTGCAAAAGCAAAGACTTTTTTATTTTCTGGATAGATGCGCATCGGTTGTTTTTTATCTACTTCTTTTTTCCATTCATAGAAACTATCCGCAATAATTAGACATCTTTTTGAAGAAAGCAGTCGCTTAAAACTCGGCTTTTCATGTGCAGTTTCACTTCGAGCATTTATCATCTTGTATCCAATTTTTGGATCTTGTGCCCAGGAAGGAACCAATCCCCATTTCATATATCCAGCATGTAGCTGTCTACCATCATGTATAATCGATAATACTTTCTGTCCAGGAGCTATATTATAGCTGGGCTCATACAAGTCCAACGATTGCTGTATTCCAAACGCTTCTTTAATTGCTAATTCATCTGCTAATAACGTATATCTGCCACACAAAGATTATTCCTCCCTTAGAATAAACTTAAATCCCATTGATTTGCTATATGTCGCAGGAGTTTAATGCCTGCAATACTATTCCCTTGCTTATCCAAAGCTGGTCCAAATACTCCAATACCACATCCTTCTAGAAATGGAAGATTTTGATCGCGGACTCTTGGTGGGACCACTGCAAGTATTCCTCCAGATACTCCACTTTTAGCAGGAATACCTACATATGAAGCAAACTTCCCTGACGCATCATACATGCCGCATGTAAGCATGAGTGATTTCGCGACTCTAGCAATTTGTTTTGGAATCAGTGGTTCATCTGTATTCGGATGTACTCCATCATTAGATAGCACTAAACCTATCATAGCCAAGTCATCCACTGTTACGTTTAATGAACAGTGTTTAAAATAGGTTTCCAACGTAATACTCAAATCAGACTCTAGGTAACCTTCTTCCAGTAGGTAATATCCAATTGCTCTATTTCGCATCGAAGTATCTCGCTCAGAAACATATACTTCCACATCAATTTCAGGTCGATGTCCAAGTATTTTTTCTAATAATTGATATAGGGGTTCTAGTTTTTGGTCAGAGGTTCTACCATTTAATAAAGAAGAAACTGTAATAGCCCCGGAATTCACAAGTGGATTAAATGGTTTTTTTGGTTGATTGATCTCTAAATGCATAATTGAGTTAAAAGATTCTCCAGTAGGTTCTACATCAACCCTTTGAAGGACATAGGAGAGGCCTCTTTCCATGCAAGCTACAATAAAACTTAACACTTTCGATATACTTTGAATGGAAAATTCTAGATCTGTATCTCCAGAACGGATGACCGTACCATTTTTACCAATTATAGAAATACCTAAAGCATTGGGATCAGCATGTTCAAGCCTTGGTATGTAACTAGCTACTTTCCCTTCATCTGTTTGTTTCTGATAGAAGTTCACCCAATTATCAACATAATCTTGTAACCACTCTTTCCCTCTCTCTGTATTTAAATTAACCGATCCCTGCACCATTTTTAAACACCTCATTTCTATATTGCTATATCTACCTATTCCCTTATCTTTTTTATTTTACCCTTATTTGTTTCTAATCCATACAAAAAAACACTCAGAATAAAAGGAATGCCTTCCGTTCAAAAGTGTTTATCCAAATGCTATTCATTTATTTATCATGTAACCTTTTTCTAATTATACGCTCTACATTACTAGCAATTTCTGCACTTTTCATTTTCTCGTATTGTGCAGGCATAATTGGATCATCAATAACAATTTGAATGGAAGATTTTTTAATTCTACCACCATCTTCTTCTAACATTTGATACGTTCCATCTATACTTACAGGAACAATAGGAACGTTAGATTTCGTTGCTAAACGAAAGCTGCCGGCTTTAAAACTACTTACTTCTCTTCCTTTACTTCTAGTACCTTCAGGAAAAATCAGCATTGAATTTCCATTTTCTAAATTTTTTATCCCTTGTTGGATCGCCTTCATCGATTGCCTGCGATCTGTCCGGTCGATAAACACGCAATGGACAAATTCCATCCACGTAGAGATTATCGGAATCTTTTTGATTTCTTTTTTTGCAATAAAGCCAACTGGACGCTCAAGATATCCTAAGAAAGCCAATATATCAAATATTCCTTGATGATTTGCTACAAACAAAACTGGTCCTGATGGTACTTTTTGTAACCCTTCTACATTCACATCTGTTCCTGTTTTGGCAATTGCTTTTTGAGATACTATTTTTGGCGTTGCAAATATCTCGTCCTGTTTTTCTACAGCAAGTCCAGTATCAGCCCAGTTTTTCACTTTTTGTAATTTAAAGATAGTCCCTATAATCAGTAAGGACGCATAAACAAAGAATCCAATTGTTCGCATCATACTTAACACTCCCTCTGTGCACGTGCACACAAAGGTTATTATACTATGATTACTATTTATAATGAAGAAATTTGTCGAAAAACGAATAAATTGATTGAAGTGGCTATTATATATTATCCTTTTTGTAATACCTATTAAGGAGTGAATCATGATGAGTTATAAAGCATTTGTTTTATACAAAGAAGAAGATCGCTTACACCACAAAATAGAAAATGTAAATGAAGATTATTGGCAAGAAGGCGATGTTTGGATTGATGTTGCATACTCCAGTATTAACTATAAAGATGCGTATGTAGTTAAAGATGGTTCGTTAGCTGAAAAGTCTCCTTTGATTCCTGGAATTGATTTAGCAGGAATTGTACGGGAATCAAACAATCCTTCGTTCAAAAAAGGACAGGAAGTTATTGCCACAAGTTATCGAATAGGCACTGGTCATCATGGTGGCTATGCACAGCTAGCTAGAGTTCCTAGTGAATGGGTGATTCCTTTACCTGATGGTCTTACATTAAAAGAAGCTATGATACTTGGAACAGCTGGTTTAACGGCTGCTTTATCTATTCAAAAGCTAGAAAATAATGGATTAACCCCTGAACAAGGACCAGTCGTTGTCCCAGGTGCTACAGGAGGAGTAGGAAGTCTTGCGGTCAATATGCTATCCAACCTCGGTTATGAAGTAATTGCAGGTACCGGAAAAGAAGATAAAAAAGAATATTTATTACAAATCGGAGCAAGTGAGGTTGTTAACCGTCAAGACTTACAGGAAGAAGCACCTTCCTCGCCACAGAAAACAAAATGGGCTGGCGCAGTTGATCCAGTTGGCGGAAATACATTATCTTATATTCTTAATACTCTAAAACGCGGTGGATCGGTTGCAACTAGTGGTTTCACAGCAGGAACCGATGTACAGACCACCGTATTTCCATTTATCGGCAGAGGGGTTAACTGGTTAGGAATTGATTCTGTTACTTGTTCAATGGAAGAGCGCACAGCCGCCTGGCATCGATTAGCAACAGACTTGAAGCCGACAATATTCCAGAATGAATCTATTCAAGAAGTTACATTAGAAGACTTAGATCAAGTTTTTGAAGCAATGCTTGCTGGTAGAACAACAGGACGAACGATTGTAGCTTTATAATTGGAATTAAGGTGAAAGTAAGATGAATACAGGGAAAACTTGACTTAATTTTGATAAGCTTAAAAATAGTTAATAGAGCAGGGTTTTATCTAGGCGAGGTTCGCATCCGTAGAACCCCAAGCCCATAAAAAAGAAGGATGGCTATCAATCAACCATCCTTCTTAATTGCGTTATTATTTTCCAATGAACATTTGAGTCCAGTAGTTTCCATTTTCAACGTGTCCTACCCCAATGTGAGTGTAGTCGCCATTTAGGATATTAGCACGGTGACCTTCACTGTTCATCCAAGCATTAACTACTTCTTCTGGAGAACCTTGACCTTGTGCAATGTTTTCTCCAGCAGTATTGTAATCAATACCGAAGCTTTGCATCATGTCAAATGGAGAACCATAGTTCGGGCTATTGTGATCGAAATAGTTACTAGACTGCATATCTTTAGACTTTTCTTTAGCTACTTTACTAAGCTCAGTATCTAGCTCAAGTGGTTGTAATCCTTGCTTTTCTCTTTCTTGGTTAGTAAGTTCAACAACTTGTTGCTCAAATTGGCTTACTTCTTCGTTTTGTTCTTGATCTTGTTGATCTTGATTATTTTGTTCTTCTTGTTGAGATGGTGGAGTTGCTTCTTCTTCAGAAGCTTGCTCTCCTGAGTCATTAGCTTGCTGGTCATTATTTTGCTCTTCAGATTGCTCTGGTTGAGCAGGTGTTTCATTAGATTCAGATTGCTTTTCTTCTTTATTAGAAGTATCTTGTTTAGGTTGTTCTTGCTTAACTTTATTTATGATAGTTTCCAAATTAATATTCTGCCAATCTAATTTAGATATTTTATCTTTAATAGAGTTAATTTGATCTTGGGAAAGCTCACCCCACTGACCATTTACAGAATACAAGAATTTATATGAAGTTTGAATAGATGGTTGTTCATTTGCAGACGCATCTGCTTGACTTGCAAAAGCTCCTCCAAATACTAATGAAGCTGATAACGCAGCAACAATTCCTACTTTTTTAAACATCTAGACGCACGCTCCTTTTTGTTTTTTGTGTTGTCTTGCTGTGTGCAATAACACTATAGCATGGGTTTTGATGTAATAATTGAAATATTAGTGGTATGCTTTACCAATGCGACTGTAGATGCATATAACTAATTGCTTCAAGTCTATTAATCCCTTATGTATTCTATAATTCTATTTCAGGTTATCTTACCCAAGCTTGGAAAAACTAATTTACTAAGGAAGAATTTACTACAAAGTTAGTGTTGACATCATTCAGGAATAGGCTATATATTACAAATTAAGCATGAATGTAACAAAATTGTTACTTATACTAGCTAATTATTAGATTAAATGATATATATGTTTTTGAATTGCTGAGATTTGTAGATTAAAATTAACTACCCCCACAAAAATGTGTGTAGAATAGAATAGTATTATATAGAAATTTGTCTACAACTTAATGTTTTCAAATATATTCTGTCATCAATGGAGGATTTATTATATGTTTTCAAATGCTGAAATCGGAATTGACTTAGGTACTGCTAATATTCTTGTATACTCAAAGACAAAAGGAATTGTTTTAAACGAGCCATCAGTAGTGGCAATTGATGTTAATACGAAACAAGTAATGGCTGTCGGAGCTGAAGCTAAAGAAATGGTCGGTAAAACACCGAAAAATATCATTCCCATTCGTCCTTTAAAGGATGGAGTTATTGCGGATTATGATGTAACTGCACAAATGTTGAAAGAACTATTAAAAAAAGTAAGTAAACAGCTCGGTATGTCTATGCGTAAACCAAATGTAGTCGTGTGTACACCTTCTGGAAGTACAAGCGTGGAAAGAAGAGCGATTCATAATGCTGTATCTAGTTATGGAGCAAAACAAGTTCATCTAATTGAGGAACCAGTAGCAGCAGCTATTGGTGCTGATTTACCGGTAGATGAACCGTTCGCTAATGTAATTGTGGATATTGGTGGAGGTACATCTGAGGTAGGGATTATCTCATTTGGTGGAATTGTATCTTGCAATTCTGTACGTACTGCTGGCGATAAAATGGATGATGAAATTATACAGCATATTCGTAAGCAATATAATATTTTAATTGGTGAACGTACTGCTGAAAATATTAAAATGGAAATCGGCTATGCGCATCCGAATCATAAAGAAGTTACTATGGAAATACGTGGACGTGATATGGTTACAGGATTACCAAAAACGATCGAAGTTACTTCCACTGAAATCTATCAAGCTATCAAAGAATCCTTAGAGCAGATTTTAGAAACGATCCGTTCCACTCTTGAAGAATGTCCTCCTGAATTAAGTGGCGATATTGTAGACAACGGAATTGTTCTGACTGGAGGAGGATCATTGCTCAACGGTATGCGAGAATGGCTATCGGACGAGATCAGCGTTCCTGTGCATATGGCGCCAAATCCATTAGAATCAGTTGCTATCGGAACTGGACGTGCGTTAAAAATGATTCATAAATTACAAAAAGCTGCAAAATAAAAAAAGACTAACCTAGTGGAAGTACGGGGGATTCCCCAGTACTCTGCGACGTCTATAACAAATTCCACACAAATTGTTCTATAATATTGTGTGGAATTCTATTTTTTCTAAATAAAGCGTTTACAAATATACTTTTTCGATTTATAATAAATTTAGAGCCACATGAAAGCGTATTCCACGTTCATCTCTGTGGTCATGTAATATGCGTCATACCTTGACCATATACTATTTTTATATGCCATGCTGACTATTTTGTATGCATACTCATTGCCAGAGTAGCTACCCACAAAAAGCCAGTTCAAATAATTGCTTAACGCAATGATATTTGAACTGGCTTTTTTCATTCATGTATAAGGAGGGAATACAATTTTGTCGATGAGTTTAGAAGGGTTAAAGATTTTGGATCTTACTCGTGTTCTTGCTGGTCCTTATTGTACTATGATTCTGGCTGATTTAGGCGCTGAAGTAATTAAAGTAGAAGCTCCTGGAGGAAGTGATGAAACTAGAGATTGGGGTCCCCCATTTCAACATGGAGTAAGTGCATATTACCTTTGTGCAAATCGAAATAAAAAGAGTATTACAATTGACCTTAAATCCTCAAGTGGTATTCATTATTTGAAGGAACTTGTTAAAGAATCAGATGTAATTGTAAATAATTTTAAGTCTGGCACGATGGAACGTTTTGGATTAGATTATCAAACACTTTCCACGCTTAATCCAAGTATTATATATGCATCTATAACTGGCTTTGGTGAAACTGGTCCATATAAGGATATGCCTGGATATGACTTCATTATTCAAGCAATGAGCGGGCTAATGAGTATTACAGGTAGCCCCGAATCTGGACCGCAAAAAGTCGGTATTGCAATAACAGATGTATTAACTGGCTTATATACTTGTATTGGAATCCAAGCAGCCTTGTTAGAAAGACAGCAATCAGGTAAAGGACAAAAAATAGATATATCCTTATATGATACCGCTGTTAGTTCTTTAGTAAATGTTGCAAGTAATTATTTAATGTCAGGTCAAAATCCAAAATCACTAGGAAATAATCACCCAAATATTGTACCTTACCAAACATTTAAGACCGAAGATAAAGATATTGTTATCGCGGTAGGAAATGATGCACAATTTAAGAGATTGTGCCACATACTCCAATTAGATGACCTATTAAACGATAATCGATTTCGAACAAACGCCAGCCGTGTTCAACATCGTGACATTTTAATCCCATTACTTCAAGAATCTCTAATACTCCAACCAGCTGATTACTGGATAAAAGCTTTACAAGAAGAAAAAATTCCATGTGGTCCAATCCAAACTATCGATAAACTTCCCAAAGACCCACAATTACAAAGTAGAGAAATGTTTGTATCTATGCATCATCAAACGGCAGGTCCAATCAAACTTATTGGTAACCCACTGAAATTTTCCAGGACACCAATTACCTATCGTCACGCACCGCCTAACCCTGGAGAACATAACACCGATTATATACATTTGAAAGGAGATTAGGAAATAATGGATTTTCATTTTAGCGAGGAACAACAACTATTAAGAAAGACAGTCAGAGATTTTACTGACAAGGAAATTATGCCTTATATTAGCGAATGGGATCGTAATGGCAAATTTGACCCGACTCTATTAAATAAATTAGCGGAATTAGGTTTAATGGGTGTATGTATTCCCGAACAATATGGTGGTAGTGGAATGGACTATAATTCACTTGCCATTGTATGCGAAGAATTGGAACGTGGCGATACAGCTTTTCGAACTGCCGTTTCGGTGCATACTGGTCTGAACAGTATGACATTATTGCAATGGGGAAATGAACAACAAAAACAAAAATACCTTATCCCCCAAGCAAAAGGCGAAAAAATTGGGGCCTTTGGATTAACAGAGCCCGGTGCTGGATCCGATGTTGCTGCTCTTCAATCGACAGCGGTAAAGCAAGGAGATCATTATATTTTAAATGGACAAAAAACATGGATTTCTCTTTGTGATATCGCAGATCATTTCATTGTTTTCGCCTATACAAAGGACCGATCCGAAAAACATAAAGGAATATCTGCATTTATCGTGGAAAGATCTTGGGAAGGGTTCTCTTCTAAAGCAATCAAAGGAAAACATGGTATTCGATCTGGAAATACTGGGGAAATATTCTTTGACCATATTAAAGTGCCAAAAGAAAATTTGCTCGGTAAAGAAGGAGAAGGATTTAAGATTGCCATGTCTGCACTAGATAATGGTCGATTTACGGTAGCTGCTGGTGCGGTTGGGCAAATTATGGCTTGTATTGAGGCGAGCGTAAAATATTGCCATGAGCGAGAAACATTCGGAAAAGAAATCGGTAAACACCAGTTAGTTCAACAAATGATCGCTAAAATGGAAGCCGGTTATCAAATGAGTAAGCTACTTGTTTACCGCGCTGGCGAATTAAAGAATCAAGGAAAACGAAATACAAGAGAAACTTCTTTAGCAAAATGGCAAGCATGTGATTTTGCTAATAAAGCAGCTGATGACGCTGTACAAATACATGGAGCTTATGGATACTCAGATGAATACCCAGTAGAAAGATTTTTACGTAATTCAAAGGCACCCGTTATATACGAAGGAACACGAGAAGTCCATACCATTATGCAAGCGGAATACGTATTAGGTTATCGAGAAGATAAGCTGCTTAATCAAATGCTTCCAGCATGGGAGGAAACAAAATAGTTTTAAAAAAAGGATACATTCTTAGCTTTTGACAATAGAAGTCGATTATGGTGGATGAAAATATCATTTCACGAACAAAAGCGCAAACGCCCGTTTAGAAACGTAGGGACTGGAGCGAATCAACTGAGATAATGGAATCACAGTGAGGCGACAAACCGATGATTTTCACCCCATTGGCATAAGTGCGACTATATCACTTAGTACGTTTATCCACTGCTGCTTAATTTTATGTTTTCCTGACACCACACTGAAAAAATCCACTCGAGAAAGCAAGTTCGCTTTTCCGAGTGGATTTTTGTTTTATCTTTCTATTTTCACCTATTCATTCTGCTCGATGGTGCAGAGATTACACCGCATTCTTCTTGCACATAAGCAGACTTTTGGTATTGCTCATATTGCTTAAATAAGTCCATTAATGCGGAAGCTAATGCATTGCCTGCTTTCCCTAAATAATGCCTTTTAATGTGATCAAGTGGGAATTGAATGCCGTCTTGTAAACTATGCCCTTTTAATATCGTTTGTACAAATTGCTTTCCATGATCTGTAGCAAGTGTACAACCAGCAGTCACAATAACACCATATTTTTTATCAATTTCTGCAGTAATGGTTAATGTTTCATAGATACTCTTAGCTGCCATACCTGAAGGCAATTTTGCGTGTCCTGCAATAAATACTGTATTCACCCTAGTCATCCCCTTATAACCTACACTGATGTTTGCTTGTTTATAGATACACTTTCTTTGATGGTTACCCCTCTTTTCTTCATTTCATCAATGTACTGCTTTCCAGGCACCATTTTTTCAGGCGGTAACACACCTTTTGTATTTATCGTTCCATTAGCAATCATTTGTGCCACAACAGAAATCGTATTTGCTGTCGCTCTAGCCATTGCAGTAACTTTTGTATCTTTATCTTTATAAGTGGTCATTTCGAAAATATGAGAGGTCGATTTCCCGTCCTTCTCCCCTTCTACCACTACCCGTAAAAGTACCGCGTCCTCCCTGTCTCCTAATTCGACTATTGGATCAAGTACTTTTAAAAATACCTCTCTTGGATTTACTTTCATTCCATTAATATCAACTTGATAGTCCAAGCGAGTAAGATTTAAATCTACAAGTAATTTAAATTTTTCTGCGTGCCCTGGATAGCGAATAGTTTTATACTCTAGTGTGTCTAAATAGGGATATGATAATGATAAAGTTGATGTACCACCTGATGTATGAAATGCTTCTAATGGTCCAAATTTTTCAAAGTGAATAGGTTCTACTTCACTTAGAGAAGACACTTCTTGAACAAGACCATTTCTTATTATCAACGATGGGTCAGTGTAATGATCAAAGACACCTTCCATGGAAAAAACATGGTTGTACTCAAGTGGCGGCTCTGGTTTAACCGGAATTCCGCCTACATAGAGTTTAATTTTCTTCGTATGGTCCAGTTTACTTACACCATATCCAGATAAAATATTAATCATCCCTGGAGCTACTCCTAAGTCAGGAATAACCGTTACTTGTGCTTGTTTAGCATCTTCATGATAAGTCAATACCTTATCCGTCACATGCCCAATGTGCCCACCTAAATCAACTGAGGATACACCTACTTCAATGGCTGTTCTAGCCACTACTTCATTAAATGAATAAAATAAAGCATTAATAATTACATCGAATTGCCGCATGAATTTAGCTAGGTCCAGTTGGTTACTCGCGTCTACTTGATATGCAGTTAGTTTCTGAGAATTCAACTGGTCACAGACTTCCTGCGCTCTTAGTAAATCAATGTCTGCTAAACCGACTTGTTTTACTCCCTCACTTAGCGTTAGATCAACCGCCGCCTCTTTCCCCATTAAACCAGACCCTAATACACCAATCTTCATGTTACTCCCTCCCTGTAATCACTAAAAATTCACTACAATCAAGGCGAATGATTCTAAGAAATTATTCCTCTGTGTCTATCTGGGCACGTTGTAATTTTCCGCTATAGTCAACATAAATCGCCTTCCATTCAGTGAATACATCTAACGCCTGGACGCCAGAGTCACGATGTCCATTTCCAGTTCCTTTCGTTCCACCAAAAGGTAAATGAATCTCAGCACCTGTTGTTCCAGCATTCACATAAACAATGCCCGTATCTAAATCACGTTGTGCTTTAAAAACACGATTTACATCCTTTGTAAAAATAGAACTGGATAAGCCAAACGTAACTTGATTATTTACTTCAATGGCTTCTTCAAAACTACTTACTTCAATTAATGAAACAACAGGCCCAAAAATCTCCTCTTGTGCAATCCGCATGTCAGGCTTAGCATCGGTGAATAAGGTCGGAGTAAAATAATACCCTGGATTATTGGTTTCCCATTCAGTTCCTCCTGCTAATAAAGTAGCACCCTCCTGCTTGCCCACTTCGATATATTTCTTGATTTTATTTAATCCTGCTTCATTGATAATTGGTCCTACTTTAATTCCGTCTTCCAATCCATTACCAATCGTTAAATGATCCATTGCAGCTAAAAGTCTCTCTTCCAACGTCTTTTTTACTTTATGATGAACAATCACACGACTGCAAGCTGTACAACGCTGCCCACTCGTTCCAAACGCACTCCAGAGAATTCCTTCTACCGCTAAGTCTAAATCTGCATCATCCATAACAATCACTGCATTCTTTCCGCCCATTTCAAGTGATACCTTCTTTAACTGCTTCCCACAATCTGATGCAATATTTCTCCCTGTGTCATTCGATCCCGTAAACGATATAACTCTGATATCTTTATGCTGAACCATCGAATCTCCCACTTCTGATCCTTTACCAAAAACAACATTGATGACACCACTTGGTAATCCTGCTTCTTCAAATATTTTAGCTAACTCATATGCCATAATGGGAGTTTCCGTTGCTGGTTTCCAAACCACCGCATTTCCAGCTACAATCGCTGGGAATGACTTCCAAGTAGCAATTGCAATCGGGAAGTTCCATGGTGTAATGATACCGACGACACCTACAGGAACCCGCTGACTCATCGCGAATTTATCTTTTAATTCCGCTGGTGTAGTTTGGCCAAACAATCGTCGACCTTCCCCAGCCATATAAAAAGCCATATCGATTCCTTCTTGTACTTCTCCTCTTGCTTCTTCTAGTACCTTTCCATTCTCCATGGTCAACAGACGAGATAGTCGTTCTTTTTTATCCTTCATAATCATTCCAACACGGTACAATACTTCTGCACGTTGAGGTGCAGGAACAAGTGCCCATTCCTTTTGAGCCTTTATCGCAGCCTGAACAGCCTCCTCAACATGAGATTGATCAGACAATGGTACTTGCACGATACGTTCACCATTTGCAGGATTTGTAACGGCAGTGGTATTATTCACATCTACCCATTTACCATCAATAAAATTTTTTAATACATCCGTCTCTAATGTAAGCGCTGTCACTTATAATCCCTCCTTTTAAATTTGAAGCAATAAAAGTTATAAACCTTACCAACACAAGTATAAATGACAATGTTTAAATTTTACAACTATTTTTAAAATACGTAAATTTACTAATAAATCATTACTTAATGTATTTGATGTTTTTTTCTTTTATTCACTAAAAGTCAAATCTTATACGAATGCTTACATTGATAATAAATACTGTTAATTTTTTCATTGTATTTACAAATCTAATACCTTCTCTTAACATCTTGTTCTTTTATGTTATACTTATAAAATAATTTTTTTATAACGAAAGGAATTTGACATTATGGATCAACAAAAAGATCAATGGGCATCAAAACTAGGGTTTATCTTATCTTCCGCTGGGGCTGCGGTTGGATTAGGAGCAATTTGGAAATTCCCATATATGACTGGGATGAATGGTGGAGGAGCTTTCTTCTTTATCTTTATCTTATTCACAGTCATTATCGGATTACCTTTGTTAATTGCCGAATTTATTATAGGTAGAGGTGCACAAAAAGAGGCAATTTCAGCCTATCAGAAGCTTGCTCCAAAAAGTATATTCTCCTTTATTGGTCATTGGGGAGTAATTGGTGCCTTTATATTAATGTCTTTCTATTCCGTTGTAGGCGGATGGGTATTAATTTACAGTCTTCTTTCTATTCCCGGAATGGTGATTACCGATGATGCACAATACGCAGAATTATTTGCATCTATAACAGGTAATCCATTACTAACTATTGTAGGTCTTGCACTATTTATCTTTATTAATTCTTTTGTTATATCTTCCGGTATAAAAAATGGAATTGAGAAATATAGTAAAGTTTTAATGCCATTGTTATTTATATTCTTTATTATAATTGTTATACGATCTGTTACTTTCGATGGTGCTATGGAAGGAATTCAGTTCTTCCTTCAACCCGATTTTTCAAAATTAAATGGTGAAAATATTCTATATGCATTAGGTCAGGCATTTTTCTCACTTGCAGTGGGTATTTCAGTGATGGTTACGTATAGTTCTTATTTAGATAAAGATGTAAGCTTAGGCAGCTCAGCAGCTTCCGTTTCGATCATGAATATATTTGTATCATTGCTAGCAGGACTTGCGATTTTCCCAATTGTATTTTCATTTGGGTTAGAGCCAGCAGAAGGTCCAGGACTTCTATTTATTGTTCTTCCTGAAGCATTTGCACAAATGCCGTTTGGTGAAGTCTTCTTAAGTCTATTTTTACTTTTATTCTTATTCGCTATCTTAACATCTTCTTTCAGTATGCTAGAAATCATCACTGCAGCTGTAACTGAAAAAAAGAATGTTTCTCGAAAATCGGTTGCTTGGATAGCAGGTATTCTTGTATTTGTTGCTGGTATTCCAGCTGCGTTATCCTCAAATTTACTTGCTGATTTTCATATATTTGGTAAGACTGTTTTTGATGCCAGTGATTTTCTTGTCAGTAACGTTATGTTGCCGGCTGGTTGTTTATTTATATCTATATTTATTGGCTTCAAAATGGATAAACAGCTTGTTAAGCAAGAATTTAGTTATGGAAATAATTTAGGTAACGGTATATTCCAAACATGGTATCAACTCATGCGTTGGGTAGTACCTTTTACCATTATTATCGTTTTTCTTTACTCAATCGGGGTAATATAAAACTAAATAGATATTTTGTGCCTCTCATCTATTTGATGAGAGGTTTTTTATAACGAGCTTAAACTAGTCAACTGGTAAAAGTCTTACTAATTGGGAGTGAATAATATGTCTAAAAAAATTATTATTGTCGGTGGTGTTGGGGGTGGAGCAACGGTTGCCGCACAAATTAGAAGAACGAATAAAACGGCAGAAATTCTTGTACTAGAACGAAATGGATATGTATCTTTTGCAAATTGCGGTATGCCATATTATCTGGGAGGTACAATTACTGATCGTCAAAAATTAATTTATCCTGAAGAAAAGTTTGCACAAAAATATGACCTAACCGTACAAACACATGCAAATGTTACCAAAATTAACCGGGAACAAAAAAGCGTTGTATATGAAAAGTATAAAACAGAACACAAAGCTGACTATGATATTCTTATATTGTCCCCAGGAGCATCGCCTGTATTACCTGATATAGCTGGATTACAACAATCTAATACGTTTCCGTTAAGGACGATTGAAGATATGGATAATATAGAACAGTTTATTCAATCTAATAATCCGCAATCTGCTGCGATTATTGGCGGAGGTTTTATTGGATTAGAAATGGCAGAAAGTCTGTGTCATCGAGGGTTCTCCTGTTCTCTAGTAGATCGTTCTGAGCATGTATTAAAACGAATCGATAAAGAAATGGCAATACATATAGATGAACATTTACAAGAAAAAGGAATAGCTTTGTATGTCAATGATGGATTAAAAAGCTTTTCAGATAATGGTACCACCTTACACCTTTCGAGTGATAAAACGATCCAAGCTGATATGACTATTATGGCAATAGGAATAAAACCAAATACAGAGCTTGCCATTGATGCCGGATTGGAAATTGGAGAAACTGGTGGAATTAAAGTAAATCAATATATGCAAACTACCGACCCAACTATCTTTGCTCTCGGTGATGCAGTAGAAGTTACTGATTTCATAACTAGAGAACCTGCTCATATTGCCTTAGCTTGGCCAGCTCATAGGCAAGCATTCATTATCTCTTCGTTCTTAAGTGGCAATCCTATATCTGATGATGGAATAATTGGGTCATCAATTTTGCGTGTCTTTGATTTAACTGTTGCAGCTACTGGGCAAAACAAACAGACGTTAATCGATAATGAGATTGCATTCGAAGAAACGATAATGAAAGGTTATTCTCATGCAGCATATTACCCTGGCTCAAAGGAGCTTTGGATGCAAATTGTCTATGATAAAAATACCGGACAATTATTTGGTGGAAGCGTAATTGGATTTGACGGCGCAGATAAACGCATGGCTGTTCTAGCTACAGCTATCAAAGGTAAGTTAACAGTAGCAGATTTGGCTTCATTAGAATTAGGTTATTCCCCCATTTATTCAGGCGCAAAAGATCCTTTAAATATACTAGGCTATAAAGCCATGGAACAGCTAGAGGATTAGTCGAAGCAGTGTCTGCAAAAAGCGGTATCTGCAATGGATATACAGAATAAATGATGTAATGAATGTAAATAGAGATTTAACGCATTGGACATTAAACTCCCCCTCTAAGATACAGATTGAAAGTACAATCTGACAACTAGAGGTGGAGTCTATTTTTAATCTTATAAAAAACATCTTATCATCGACGACGCTAGAAGGCTACGTAATGAAAAGATGTTATATAAAAATATTAATTATCTTCAAATTGATAAATTAGTTCATACTTACTTTCATCTAATAACTCTGCCACATGAATTCTTACACCATGTCCAAAAACAATCTCATCTTCCGTCATTGCGACTACCATCGCTTTTGTATTGTTTTGAACATCTAAGAATATATCACCCACTGCCGGCTTTAGAGCATCATCTTTCTCTGCTAAATAAGAGATCGACTCATCTTGAATTTGTTGCTCCTCTGGTACTAAATTCTTATCATAGTAAGCAATTTCCTGACTAGCCTCTGATTTCCCTGGTACCATTACAACATATTCATTATGTTTCACACCATTATCGCGGGTGGTTAATACATTTCCATTTTCAACTTTCTCTACTTTTTCAATTTCATTCAATGAATAGTGATCGAGAAAATCAGGCGTTGGTTTTACGATTAAAATGTAATCTCCCGGTTCTGGTTTAGCGTGTTTATCAATGGTGTATCTCTTCCCGTAAAAAATAAATGTATCATTATGCTGAGGACGATATAACTCAATCTCTTTGGCAGTAGTTAACACCTGCTTCATATCTTTTAGACGATACATATGAACTGATTTTTTAAACATGGGTTTTACAGAATACACTTTATGCAATTCGTTCTCAAAGAAAACAAATTGACCTTTTCTAACTTGGTAAAGTTTCATTTAATGTAGCCTCCTTAATTTCATTACTAAAAAATAATTTATTAGAATCCATTTTTATATTCCCTTGAAACGCGACTTTTTAAACATGGAACTTTGATTAACGGACATTTGCTTCCATATGTGCAAATGGTAAGGACGTGTCTACCTTGCCATAAAGCTTTTTTTCAGGAATATCTATACCTTCCATCCATTTATCAAAATCAATGACATATGGATCAGCATCTCCTCCTAAACTGAACCAGACCTTCCTTTCTGCAGGCAGATACCCAGAGGTGTGGATTGTACCTCCCCAGTTTTTATATTGTTTAGAAAAAACTCCTCTATCCGTATCATTCATCATTCGAAAAGCTTCTTCTGCACTTAGCTTCTTAGCACTGTTGTTTTGCATTGCTAATAATCGGCGATAGGAATCATCTAAGTAATTTCGATTTTCTGCAGTTAAATTCTCAAAATGGTTGGTGCACAAATTTCCTTTTCTTACCGATGTTCCACGTGCAGACCCTTCGATTATAAATGTTTCTTCGTGTTGGTCCAATACTAAATAACTAAAAGCATATCGATGTGGAATTTCTTGTAGTAAGTGTACTGCTTCTTCTACACTAGAACATGTTTCTAACACAATTCGACTAATCATATTACAGATAAATCCTTCCCCAGGCTGTTTACGATGGGTGAAGTTATATCCTAATACAAGCCCATATTGGTTCATCCCATCTAACCTTCCTGTAATACGTTGAGACGGACCAATAGTAGTTAATCCAGTATCCGTAGGTTGAAACAATACCAATCTTCCTTCATATGTTTTTGGATGATAATCATAATTTCTAATCATATAATTGCTACTTGTAAATACGGAACATCCACTCGAAGGTAAGTTGATTCGATATCCTGCAAATTCCTGAAGCGTATCGGAAAGTGACCACTCTATTCCATCTTTAATCCCTTCTAACTCTTCCCAGATTCCCGGTGCATAGGTATTAATCATAGATTTTACTTCATCGATATTAATTGTAAATCTTGGTCTCCTTAATTTCCATTGCTTCTTACGGTTTTCCATCACAAAAGAACGTTTGATACTTTCTCCTTGCATTTTTCCAAACTGATAATGAGATCCTCTAAAAGTTATTACATCTGAATAGATTTCTTGCATGACATAATCACCTGATTCTAATTAGATGGTAAGTACAGTCTACTGTAAAAATTGTACAAAGTGAAATAACTTTCCTCAACCTTGTTAGTTTAGCTTAAAATTCCTATTAAATTCAAGGACAAAGGTATAAGTGCTTGGTTAGCGCATAGGAAGTGTGCCATCTGTTTTTTTTATCTTAATGAAAAGAAGAAATTCGACCTATGTCGCCCCAGCTACTGAAGGGCGTTTCGTGAAGTCGACTAATTTTAGACGTTGGGGCTTGACGGCAAAAAACATGAAGATTTTAGGTTCTTCATGTTTCAAGTTGTTCTACTTTTATAGATAATGCTTCCCATCGTGCCATTTTTTCCTCTAATGCTAATTCGACTGCTTGTTGATTGGCATATAATTCTTGTACTTTTTCTGAATCACTTCCAGCATCAACGATCGCCTGTTCAATTTCTACAATTTCTTCTTCTAATTTTGTAATTTCATCTTCAATCGTATCCCATTCTCTTTTTTCCATATACGATAACTTCTTTTTCTTCTCATTCTGTGAAGTTTTAGTAGATGATTGTTTTTTAGGTGTAGGTTGTAGTTTCTCTGCTTCCTTTTGCTTTTCAAGAAATTCTGTATAATTCCCATAAAAAGTATCGGTATTGCCATTCCCTTTAAATACAATCAACTTATTGACCACTCTATCTAAAAAGTATCGATCATGCGATACAGTTATTACTACACCAGGAAAATGTTCCAAGTAATCTTCTAGGACGGATAATGTCTGTGTATCAAGATCATTCGTAGGTTCATCTAAGAACAGCACATTTGGCTCTTTCATTAATACTTTTAATAAATAGAGTCGACGGCGTTCTCCTCCAGATAATGTTCGAATAAAGGACCATTGTTGCGCACGGTCAAATAAAAATCGTTCAAGCATCTGCTCAGCGGTAATCACTTCTCCACCTTTTGTATGGATGACCTCAGCTACATCTTTAATATATTCGATAATACGCTGTTGATCATCTAATTCTTCTTCTCCTTGGGTATAATAACCAATTAACACCGTTTCTCCTATTTTGACATACCCTTGGTCTGGTTCCGTACGTTTTGCCATCATATTTAGAAGCGTTGTTTTTCCTGTACCGTTATTACCAATAATACCAATTCGATCTTCTGGTATAATGAGTTGAGAAAAGTTACTCAATACAGTCTGATTTCCAAATGATTTGTATAGCCCATCAATTTCAATAACATCATTACCAAGTCTTTTAGAACCTGCTTGAAATTTAACTTCTTCTTTCTTCGTATCAAATGTTTTGTCTTTCATCTCTTCCACTCGTTCTACACGAGCTCGTTGTTTTGTTGACCTAGCCTTCGCACCACGTTTTAACCATGCAAGTTCACGTTTTAACGTATTTTGATGTTTTTGTTCATTACTGCGCTCTAAAGACTCTCTTTCCGCTTTCTTCTCTAAAAACAACTCATAATTTCCTGCATAGGTATACAAATTTCCTTTGTCTAATTCAAAAATTCGATTTGTTACACGATTTAAGAAATATCTATCATGTGTGACAAGTAAAACAGATCCAGAATAGGATTGCATGTATTTTTCTAACCATTCAACCGTATCATGGTCTAAATGGTTCGTAGGTTCATCCATTATTAACAAGTCTGCCGGCTGTATTAAAGCTTTTGCGATAGCTATTCTTTTTTTCTGGCCACCTGATAGTTTCTCAACTGTAGTAGTGAAATTAGTGATACCCAATTTAGTTAAAATCGTTTTCGCTGTTGTATTAGCTTCCCAAGCCTCTACTTCATCCATCTTTTGTTGCATTTGAATTAATTTCTGCTGTAAAGCTGCATCCTCTGGGCTGTTTTCTAAATCCAACAATGCCTGCTCATACTGTCTCATCACTCGCATGATTAAAGCGTCACCATAATAAATCTGATCCAACACCGTCAAATCTTCTTGCAAATTCGTTTCTTGTGTTACATATTCTATATGATAATCTTTGGAATGTTTGATATCTCCCTGATCCGGACTATCCATTCCTGCAATTACTTTAAGAAAACTTGATTTTCCTGTCCCATTTACTCCTATAAGACCAATTCGTTCCTTCTCACCAATGGTTGCGGTGATTTGGTTAAATAAAGTTTTATCTCCATATGTTTTACTTAAATTATCTATCATTAACATTGTACAGACCTTCTTTATTCGTTAATATCCTTATCTTCTTTAGTGCTTTTCTTTAATCGAAACCATTCTTTTATTACCAATACTAATAATAGTAACATCCAAGAAGTCACAAGATAAAATATCCATGTATTTAATTCATTCATTTGATCATAAAAGCTAGCCATACCCATCCAAATTAAAGCGGTAATTACGAGCTGTCCAACTAATAGCTTCATTTTGACTCTCCCCATTCAATAAAAAAATACCTAACGTATAGTTTATCTTATACGTAGGTATTTTTCTATGGTAATGAAATGAAATATTTAACTTAAGACGGATTTTACTTTGGAAGTTGAGCGAGTATAATAACGCACATAATTTTTATTTGCTGTAATATATAAACCACTTTTAATTTGATACATATGTCCATCACCAACAGGAAACTTATCTTTTATTACTGTGAATACTTCTCCTTTATGAACAATAACTGCCTTATCTTCCCATTCTGGACTATTATATGTCCATAAAGAATCTGCGAGAATTTCTACATACCCTTGAGATGCACCCTCACCGTCTGGCAGTTCAAGTACATCGGCAACTCCAGTTGCGTGACTCTTTGCTATCGATTGAAGAAAGGAAGAAGATTTAAGTTTGTTAGCGTCTTCTCTATAATCAATAAATCCATTCTCCGTTAGCACCGCGGGCATTTGCGATTCACGAAGCATGTGAAAATTCGCTTCTTTCATGCCCCTATCATAATATCCTGTCTCATTGACAATCGATTGATGAACTAGTTGACGCAAGCGATGAGTTTCCGCCTTTCCAGAATATATGCCATTAAAAATATATGATTCAAACCCAGTGCCTCCACCAGCATTAATATGAATAGAAACTAAATAATCAGCTTGCCAATTATTTGCCATTGTCGTTCTTTGCGATAGAGAGACCGTTTTATCTGTTTCACGAGACAATCGTACTTCATGTCCACCAAATGTTTGTAACAAGTATTCTTTCATACGAAGCGCAATATCTAAGTTGATATCTTTTTCCTGTAATCCATTTCCCATTGCACCAGGGTCATTTCCTCCATGACCAGGATCAATAAAAATTCGCTTCATACTTATCCTCCTTGTCCATATTTTATTATTTTGCTAATTGATGTTCCACAAGTACTTGATGTTGTTTTTTGCCTTTGTATGTCACATAATTATTTTTGAACCAAGCTGTTAAGGTAGCTACAATAGTAAAAATAGATGAAAGGATTTCTCCCCAGAGCTCTTGTGTTCCAGGTATGGGATGGTATCCAGCAGTGATCAAAAACTGATTCGTTAAAGCTAGAACAAGTACGATAGTTCGAATAATCGTTCCTTTGTCCATGTCCCCACCTCCTTTTATATATAAAGGCATGTATTCGTCAATTTTCACACCCTAAAACAAAAAATAATATAAAAAAGAAAAATCAACCGAAATGTTTTATTCCGTTGATTTTTCTTCCTTTTTTCACTGCTATTCCATTTTATTATACTCTGCTACCATCTGCTCGTAAGTTAGCGCACCATAAGATTTATGCCTGATAATACCTTCCGAATCAATCATATATGTGGTTGGAATTGGACTAATACGGTAAGCTTTCGATACTTCACCTTTTTCATCTAATAAGATTGGAAATGTCAACTCCAATTCTTGCGAAAAACGCACTACCTGTTCCTTATTCATTTCCGTATCGGTTAGATTAACAGCTAAGATATTAGGCTGCAAATCTTGATAAAACCTTTGCATATCAGGCATTTCTTGTCTACAAGGGGGACACCACGTCGTCCAAAAATTTATTAGCACGCGTTCTCCCTTAAAATCTGAAAGTCGGAGTTGTTGACCATCAATTGTTTTCAATTCAAAATCGGGTGCACGTTCCCCAACTTCAGTCCCTTCAGCATAAGCAGTCATGATTGGTAAAAACATGCTTATACTTATGATCAATACATATTTTAAAATTTTCATTTATTCCCCTCCATCACAAGCTTTAATCATAGTTTTCCTGTTCTTTAAATTTGCATACAAGAAAATTTCGTCTTAATAAGAACCTGACTTTTGTGCACAAAAGTAACTTGAAATATATACCAAAAAGTGGGAAAATTCTTTGTTAGGGGGGATTTAGTGAAAAAGAAATGGGTAAAACCTACGATTATACTTGGCACTGTTTTAATCTTATTATTTGGTTTTTTAATTTTCTATGATCAAGTGGAGAAATTTGAGACAAATGCAACCATCAAAAATTCTGATGAAAACGAAGAGAAAGAAGTAGTAGAAAAAGACCCACTTATAAGTGAAGAAACAAAAGAAAACGCCAATCCTTTTGGTGACATGGTAAGTGCTTCTGGGATGAATAGAGAAAGGTTAATAAAGTATATGCACTTTATGTCGCATCAAAAAGTGGAAGCTCAAAGCAAATGGGGATTTTATGAAATTACAGATGACAGAATCGCATTTTTACAAGAATCATTCAATACTATAGACTCTAATGCGTTTGAAGTTAAAGAACGTGCGAGTATCAGAAATATATTAGATCGCTGGAGTAATGGAGATTTTTCTCAAGTGGATTCAGATCACAATACTTTATATAGAAATTCTCATGAAGATGAAGATAGAGGAATGGCAACTGGCATACTTAGTGAAGATCAAGAAAAGAATTTTATAGAAAACAATAAGGATTTTAGCAAAATAAGAGGAATTAACCGGTTCGACGATGAATAATCCCTAAGGTAAAGTGATGTAGGAAAAATATATCTATGAGATAGTAATATCTTCGATACGGAGTTGAACATAATGGCATTAAAAAGCGGTTTGAAAGATTGTATTACTGATGTCCATGGTGTACAGGTTGGACATACTACACTTTATGAAAAAATAAATGAAAAAGATACTATTTGTACCGGAGTGACAGCAATATTACCGCATCCAGGTAATTTATTTCGTCAAAAAGTCATCGCAGGATGCTCCGTAATTAATGGATTTGGAAAAACAACCGGACTCGTTCAATTAAATGAATTAGGTCTCATCGAATCTCCTATTATGCTTACCAACACACTAAGCATAGCACCGGTAATGCAAGGAACATTGACATACATGCTTAATCGCACTGAAGAAATTGGAGATACAACAGGAACGATTAATCTCATTGTTGGAGAATGTAATGACAGCTATCTAAATTCTATTCGATTACAAGCGATTACACCATCCCATGCTATTAAAGCAATCGAGTCCGCAAGTAATGAATCCAGCGAAGAAGGTGCAGTTGGTGCAGGAACAGGGATGCAATGCTTTGGCTATAAAGGAGGGATTGGTACCGCATCGCGTCTTATTCAAGTCGAGGATGTTATCTATACCTTAGGAGGACTTGTTGTTAGCAATTATGGGAATCGCAAACAAGCTACCTTTGCTGATTGGGAACACACAGGGCAGGAAACACCAGATGGATCTATTATGATGATATTGGCTACAGATGCACCCTTATCCGATCGTCAATTAAATCGAATTGCTAAGCGATGTGCTGCAGGTCTTGGACGAACAGGAAGTGCTCTCGATCATGGAAGCGGGGATATAGCAATTGCTTTTTCTACAGCAAACCAAGTGAGCCATGATTCAAAAAATCACCTGATGTCTGCAGCTTATCTTCGTGATGATCACCCAGTCATGAATCAACTATTTCAAGCCGTTGTGGAAGTAATTGAATCCTGTGTCATTCATTCTCTTCAAAAAGCCAAAACTACATTAGGAAGATCCGGACATAAAGTAGAGAAAGCTCCATTATAAAATCAAAGCAGATAGCGACGGACATGACTGAATTATCCGCTTTATATAAGATGTAATTAAAAAATCGAGCTATAGCTAACTACCAATTACGTTGGCTATAGTTCGATTTGCTATTATCTATTTTGTTTTTTGAAAGAAGGCATTAGGAACATCAGAACGGAAAAGCATTAATTTATTGGTTACAGGGTGATAAAACGAAAGTATCTTCGCATGAAGACCCAATCTACCGATTACACTCCTGCCTTTCGATCCATAGCGTTTATCACCGACTACTGGATGTCCAAGCTCTTCCATGTGTACACGAATTTGATTCTTTCTTCCTGTTTCTAATTGTAACTCCAAAAGTGAATAACGATTATTTGTTTGCAGCACTCGATAGCGTGTCGCTGCTCGTTGACCATCATTCTTTACTCGTGAAGAATACATTTTCCGAGTTGCACTTTCTTTGAGCCAAGAGACGATATATCCCTTCTCCTTAGCTACCTGCCCTTCTACAAGTGCTACATAAGTCCGTTCTTTTACAATATCTTTCCAATTATTTTGAAGTTTGCGTTTGACCCGTTCATTTTTTGCAAACATCATTACCCCAGACGTATCTTTATCAAGTCGATGAACAACATATACACGATTAGCTGGATGTTGTTGTTTCACATAATGCATTAATTGATGTAACGCCGTATGTTTTCGTTCTTTTTCTGTTGCAATCGAGAGTAATCCTGACTCTTTCTCTATTACAATAATATCGTCATCCTCATACATAATCGACATTCCTACAAATACATCCTGTTGGATAGCTGCTTTGTTCTTCAAAATCCGCACCGTACTACCTTTGTTCAACATAAAATTATGTTTCGTCTCGATATGGTCATCTACAGACACTTGCCCTCTCGTCAAAATCGACTTTACGGAATTCCTGCTTCGATTATCCATTACCTTTAATAGAAATGGTAAAAGCTGTTCTGTTTCTTCGACCTCATAGGTGAGGGAAGCAGGTTCCTTCTTCGATCGGGGAGGTTTTCTTTTCTTCATATATCATAACTCCTTCATATAAAAAAGTTAAGATGATGGCTCACCCTAACTAAAATAGCTTATTCCTTCCATCTTGGCCTAATCTTCATCTTTTACATCTAGATCTTCAGGAATTGGCTCTTGTAAATATTCTTCTATCATTTTTTTATATTTTTCCACTTGTTCAAAGTGAGTTGTGAACTGCTGCTTATTTACTAAATACTGCTTGCCGTCATGTATTGCATTAATTTTCCCTTGCAGGACAAGTGCAGATACTGTTGATTCGCTCATGGATAAGTATTCAGCTGCTTCAGGAATAGTAATGTACATGTCCTAGCACCTTTCTCCATTATATTAGATATGTTGTACGTTTAGTACATCATTATACTTTGCTTGTTTTTGAATCTGCCCTTTAGCAAATGGACATAGAGGTACAACTGTTTTCCCCTTTTCTCTAGCGTAAGTCACCACATGGTCTAGTAATTGTTGGGCAATACCTTGGCCACGAAGATCAGTAGCTACATAGGTGTGATCAATGACTAAACGATTCTCCCCAGATTCGACAAAAGTTATTTCAGCTTGAGGATTACGAATATCTTCACCTACATAAAATTTATTTTCACCCTTACTAATAGTAGCCACACTACCCCTCCTATTATTTAAGCATCTACTACATTATACTCCTATCATTTTATTGGAACAAGCATATATTTTTTCCTATATTCTTTCATTTATCATGTTATTAAATCATTGATTCTCTCTAGCCTTACCAATTCGCTTGTCATTTAAAGCATACATTTGTAGAAAAAGGATGTAATTTAATTGATAGACGTATATGTTTTCCAAAAGCTATAATTATCCTATATAGAGGAGGTGCCATGATGAAAGAATATATAAGAGAACTGACAACAACTGATTTACCATTACTAAAATCCATGGATACCGGTATTATAGATGATTATGTTATTCAAGTTTTTGAACGATTAAGCACTGATCAAAATCGTATATACGGGTTATTCGTTGATGAACAATTAGTGAGTATTGCTGGTTACTCAATCTTTGCACATCAATATGTGATGCTCGGAAGACTTCGGAGTGACCGCAGATACCGAGGAAAAAACTACGCTACAAAAATAATGAAATACATTAGAGATATTGCTTTTCAATTGCCAAATATAACTTGGGTTGGCGGAAATACACAAGAGAATAATCTTGCTGCTAGACGTGTGTTGACAAATATTGGTTTAATCGAGCAAGAGAAATTATACCCTGCGATAACAGAAGAAATTGATATGTTTATTCAGGAAAATAAGAGATGGCACCTCATCGAGAAATCCAATGATAAAGCAAACTTACTTAAGGATACATATATCCATGACAAGCGCGTATTTCCTTTCGAATGTTACTATCCGTTTCCGGCGACTAATTCATTATTTACTCATTCAAACATCGATAATTGGAACGTGTATGAAACTCATCAACATGATTACCCTCTTGTTACGAAGAAAGATGTGAAAAAGGATATATTGTTACATGTTATTTTTCCATTTTCAGATGTTTTTACACAGTCAGGATTATGGGAAACGGTATATGATGACTACTATAAACTTAAATCCATTCACCCAGATCAGAAAGTATATATTTGGTTAGATATTCCAGAATATCATATACATCATCTACCACCGAATCATCCATTCAGTATCGATTCACCATGGATATTACATGGAATGAGTATCGATAATTGGAATCAATTGAATAAGCATTCTTTATTGGAATATAATCATAAAACTTAAAGTTGCACACTAGTTAAATAATATCAGAATCAATTTCATATTTGCGAGGCACAAACAAAGATTGGGAAGAGTACTTCGGCTCCTAATTATGAAATTGATTCTTCAAGTAATCCTTTTTTATTTCATTAAAGAACTAATTAGACACTTATCTAATTAGTTCTTTTTTTAAAAGACCTGATTACACAGGCCACATTTCTACTGGATTAAGTTCATAAATACCATTTTGCCTAAACATAAAGTGAGTCATAACGAGTTCACGCCGCACTGTTGCATAATCTTCGTGATATTGCATGATATATTCATTCATCTCTGTTTCCTTATACGTTTGTCCATGCTTTAACCCTCTTATCATGTACTCTAGAATGATTAATTTTTTCTTTCTTTGCGCTGGTAGAGTCTCAATTCTTCCTTTACTATCCACAAAGTTTTTTATGACATTTGTTTTCTCTTGATCGGTAATGTCAAATTTCCCAAACATATCGTCTCCCCCTATTCGAGTGATTGCTAAAGCCATTCTTTCAAGTTTGTCATCATTGAGATAGAAATAGATGGTATTTTTATCACGTCGCTGATAAACTACATCGATTTCTTTTAATTTTGTTAAGTGATGAGAAATTGTTGGAGGCTTTAACCCTAATTTCCCTGCGATTGCTTGACCGTGAAGTGGTCCTTGCTTTAGTAAGGTAATAATACGAATTCTAGTTTTATCTCCCATTGTCTTATGAAAATTAACGATTCGATTTAATTGCATAAATACACCTCCTCATCTAATTAGATTATAATCTAATTAGATACATATGAAAACACATTTTTGAAATTTCTTTATAAGTAAGTGTATTTCCTACTAACCAAAAAAACACGGGTCTAAAATCCGGCGAGTAAAATTAACTTTACCTTGGATTTTAGATCCGTGCTTGTTCTGTAGAAACTACTGATAATCATTTAGTATCCTAGTTTATGCTGAAACACATTAATAGTAGGTTCTCCTTTATCAAGATAGCTTTTTAAATTAGGAATAAAAATATCATGTATGACTCGATTTGTGTAATATTCTGTGGCACCTGCAGAATGTGGTGTGATAATTACGTTTTCCATCTCCCACAATGGGCTATCCGATTGAAGTGGTTCTGTTTCAAAAACATCAAGTCCTGCTCCCGCTATTTCTTTTTGCTGCAACGCAGAAATTAATGCACTTTCATCAACAATAGGCCCTCTTCCGATATTGATAAAGAATGCACTATTTTTCATCTGTGCAAATTGTTCTTTACCAAACATATGATGTGTGTCTTTTGTTAAAGGTAGCGTGACCACTACAAAATCACTTTGTTCTAAAACAAGTGATAAATCAGCTGGTGTATACATTTCATCCACATATTCAAGAGGTCTTCCTGAATGACGTACTCCTAGTACTTTCATGCCAAATGCTTGAGCGATTTTAGCCGTTTCCTTGCCAATTTCTCCTACTCCAATAATTCCAATTGTTTTCTCATGAATTTCTGCTTTTAAATTTGCATGATGCCATTTTTTCTCTTGTTGTTGTCTAATATATGTATGTATTAATCGTGTAAAACCTAACATATATGCAAATATCGTTTCAGAGATCGGATATGCATGAACTCCGTTTGCACTAGTTAAATGTATATCGTTCTTTTTTAAATAATCCAGGTCCAAATAATCTACTCCAGCACTCCAGGATTGAACCCACTTTAAATTGTCACTCTTCCTATATTTTTTTGCTTGTGATTCACGCCAATGTAACAGTATCTCTGCTTGATTTAATTTCTCCTCTTCTAAGTCTTTCCCAGTAAAAATTTCCCAGTCTGGAGCCACTTCCTGAATTGCTTGTACGTTTTTTTCATCTAAATCTAAATTAATTGCAATTGATTTCTTTGTCATAGTTCCTCCAGTCTAGAAGTCCACACGAAGGACATCCTTTATAAAAATAGGTTTTCCAAAAAATCTAACTATTAATTATCTTATCAACCTTCCAGTTAAATCGCAACGAACTGCGCATTCTTTGTTTTTTTACCAGACTAGTAATACAATATCATGGAAAGGAGTAATGACATGAACGCCGAATTTTTACCACAACGAATACAACAACTAGTTAAAAATAATCAATACAAACATGACCAATATCAAGATTTGATTAGAGATGGTGGTTATATGCCTCCAAATGAAGAACTAATTATTGATGCGGTCACTGCGCTAAGTATGGGAAAAAACATTCTTTTAAAAGGTCCTACTGGAGCTGGGAAAACTAAGTTTGCTGAAACACTATCTTCTCTTTTTCAACAACCGATGTTTAGTGTTAATTGTTCGGTTGATTTAGATGCGGAGAGCTTGATGGGATTTAAAACGTTAAGTTATGAAAATGACAAACAAACAATTGATTTTGTGCCTGGTCCTGTAACCAATTCAATGAAACATGGTACATTTTTATATATCGATGAAATAAATATGGCTAAACCAGAAACACTACCATTGATTAATGGTGTTCTAGATTATCGTCGTACGATTACTAATCCATTCACTAATGAGATTATTACCGCTGAGGAGCAGTTTGGTGTAATTGCAGCAATTAACGAAGGATATATTGGAACTGTTCCCTTAAATGAAGCATTAAAAAACCGTTTTATCGTTATCGATGTCCCTTATATTCAAGGAGATCAACTAAACAAACTTATTACTAATAGTACTAAATTAGAAGATGAAACTTTGATTAATCTATATGTTACTTTATCAAAGGATTTAATAACTGCTGTGGAACAAGGTAAGCTATCAGAAGATGCCGCATCGATTAGAGCTCTGTTAGATGCATGTGATCTTACTACCTTCATTCCTCCTAAACGTGCGATACTTCGTTCAATAATAGACAAACTAGATGAAGATCGCGAAAAAGCGTTTGTACAAAATCTTGCGGATACACTATTTGATTAAGGAGAATATGAAATGTATCGATTTCATGAATCCAAAGTAGATACGCATTTATTTATGCAATTACAAGATCTAACCACTGTATTGTCCGGTAATGCTAAGTTGCAATTCGAAAATAGCTATGGCTCATTTGTCGACATTACAGACAATAAAATTACTGCTAGTCGTTTTTGGGATAAATTAGATATAGAAACGAAAACAGCGGGAACGAAGTCAGATGTACTTCTTCGTACACTTGGTACGATGATGGAAACTCATATTCCAACTATGCAAACCTTTAAAGAAGATGTATCAGAGTTAATGATACCTAAATTTGCCAATCAACTCATTACGCTATTCGAAGATATACGTTTGGAAGAGATGATTCGAAAAAATCGTCCAGGGACAAAACAGTGGTTTGAAAAGCGTCACCAATTCTTCCAACGCTATTTTCAAACTCAATTACAATCGAACATAACGAGAAGTTATGCTACCGATGAACTTTTTTGTATGATTTATCTTCTTATATACGCAGATGGACCTGATCCCTCGTTTCCAAGAGTCCCTCAGGCGCAACTAGACATGCTGGAAAAATTAAAACCATATCTCTATCAAGTGTTTGAAGCAAAGACAACATTAGATAATACTCAATTATGCTTGTCTATTGTTCGTCTAATTCAAGCAACGGACTATAACGATAGCATTCACGAGTATTTTGTCTTTCCTATTGGGCATATCGAATTTTACGAAAAAAACACATTGTTTGATGAGCTGACACGAACAGATGATGTAGTAAATGATGATGAACAATGGCTAGACGAAGATAATGAGAATGAATATTTTGATGAGACTTTTTCTACATGGCATCGTGAGAACAAAAATGAGAATAGAAAGCAAAATTTCCTTCAATTTGAACTTGAGCAAGGAACAAAAACCAATATGATGGGCGGAGGAGCTCGTGAAACAGAAGATGCTGATCAAGCCATGGCTGCTGTTCAAGGTTCCTCGGTTCAAAGTAAACAACAGGATTATTCAGATAAAGAAACATTATCCAAACAAGAAGAACAACAATCTGGTAATAGTGGTTCTGAATATGGAAAAGAAAATGAAGATGCAGTCATGCTAATCGAAAAAGCAGAGCATCCTTCTCTAGATGACCAAGAAAAATATGATCAATATGTGGTTGAGGTTGACCCATATAAGCGAAAACTAGCAAAAACAATTCAACTAACATTAGAGCATAAACGTAATTTCCCAAGAACTGAGCTTTTATTCGGCCGACTCTCTAAGAAGTTATTACCTATTATCATAGATGAGTCTCCTCGAGTATTTTATAAGAAAGAACAAGAATCAAAAGAATTTGATGCAGTTTTCACTTTACTGATTGATTGTTCAGCTTCAATGGTAAATAAAATGGAAGAAACGAAGCGTGGCGTTGTTCTTTTCCATGAAGTATTAAAAGAATTACGCATCCCACATGAAATCATTGGTTTTTGGGAAGACGCCAATGAAGTAAAAGAAAATTATCAGCCTAACTATTTACAATATATCCATGAATTAAATGATTCTTTATATGAGAATAATGGTGCAAAGATTATGCAACTAGAACCACAAGAAGATAATCGTGATGGTTTTAGTATTCGCTACATTACAAAACAATTAATGAAACGTAATGAAAAAAATAAGTTCTTACTTGTATTTTCAGATGGCGAACCTGCTGCAAGTGGGTATGATCAGAATGGAATTCTTGATACTCATCAAGCAGTAACTGAAGCAAGAAAACATCATATCGATGTAATTGGGATGTTTCTGGCCAATGGAGAAATACAGGAGAAAAACGACACCACGATGAAGAACATTTACGGAAAAGAACGAATCATGATCCCCCATGTTGAAGAACTACCAGAACATTTTACTCCTCTGCTCAAACGATTGCTTCTAAAAGCAATGTAAAGAGAGGAGCAATAATGGAGATTAAATATAGGAGGCTGGGAACATCAATATGTTATCTCAGCCTCCTATTTCTCTTCATTCTCTATAATTAATTTATTGAATTTCCATATGCAAGTCCCCTGTTTTTGCCCAACCTCTTGCTTTTAATGATTGATACACAGTAACTGATATCACTGCTGGAATAACGACCCCAACAACGATATACATCAATAACACTCCTGGACCTTGATTTGCTAGTATATTTAACGGAGCAATGAACGAATTCAAACCAAGACCTGCTAGCTCATACGGCACTTGAAAATCAAACACTAAGATAGCAATCGGAGCACAAATTATTGATGATAAAAACGGCCCTGCAACTAAGCGTGGATTTTTAACTATATTCGGAACTTGAACTTTCGGTGTTAGAAATGATTGGGCAATGTTTGCACCTAAATTATTTTGTCTTATAGACATTGCTGTAAATCCGGCAAATTGAGCCGTGCATCCAATTAATGCGGCTGCACTAGACACGGGATCAAGTTGTAAAGCTATCGCTAACGCTGCTGAAGACGCAGGTGACATCAAGAAAATACTCCATATAAGTGCAATAACTACAGATGTCAAAAGCGGTGATCCTATGGTTGAATTGGCAATAATACGACTAATTTCCTCTAACAAAGGTGTCGTTACCGCAGCCAAACCAACTCCTGCAATTCCACCTACAAATATAGCCGAGAAAGGAATAGACATCATATCCAGTTTCGTTTTTCCAGCAACTTTTTTTCCTACCCAGATAGCTACAGCAGCAGCTAATACAGCACTAATCGGTTGGCCAGTGGTTAATACCCAAGCCCCATCAGGAGTCATCGCCAGTGCATTCGCGCCTACTGTACTTGCAGCCATAGCACTAAAGATTATTAGCGTATTTCCACCTAACTGATAGGCTATTCCTGCACCAATTGCCGGTGATAACATTAGCTGGGCGGCATTTCCGATCGTAATAAATCCTTCCCAACCAGTAAATGTACCAAATGTTTCAATTAGAAGGCCTATACCTAATGTTACTAATACCGCATTCGCTAAACCTTGTGAACCTTTATACATTCTATCGATAATATATTTCTTTGTTGATTGCTTCATCCATAGACCCTCCTAATTCAATATGTTTTTAACCTGATGATAGAACAAAAGCGCAAGCGCCCGTTTAGAAACGCAGCGAGTGGTTTTCAAATAAGAAAAAAAAGCCCTTCTCAATAGGCTTGTTTTAAGACCATAAGATCGTCATCGAAATTCCAATATGTAGCAACTTATCTTATAGTCATATAATTAAAATTCCTATTTGAGTTACAGCTGTTTTGCACATCGTAATTATGCCCCTTTCAATGTTGTAAATTGTTACTATATTAAACCCATTTATAATTAGAGTCAATAGTTATTTTTTTCTGATAAGAGTCGTTTAATTGAAAGCGTTTTATTAAAATCTTCTACATATATAAATGAAAATGAATGTTTTTGATTGTTTATGATTGTTTTATATATATGCCAATGTTATTATGATGATTGAGGTGATGATGTGTTAACCGATGAGAGACATAGACTAATTTTGAAGAAACTAAATGAAAGCGGTGTAGTTAAGTCCTTCGATCTTATAAACGATCTTAATTGTTCTGAATCTACAATAAGAAGAGATTTAGCACAATTGGAAGAAGAAGGAATGCTAACTCGAATACACGGAGGAGCAAAAAAACACTATTCATTCGATAAAGAACCAACCTACCAAGAAAAAACAATCAAAAACGTTCAACATAAAACTTCTATTGGAAAATTTGCAGCATCGTTAATAGAGGAAAATGATGTTATTTATTTAGATGCAGGAACAACTACACTAGAAATAATTCCTTATTTGCCAGATATCCCTTTAACAGTTGTTACGAATGGAATTGTTCACGCATCGATGCTTGCAACTAAACAAATCCCTTCTTATTTAGTTGGAGGAAAATTGAAGCACTCTACAAACGCAATAGTTGGAGCAAATAGTCTAATCCAATTAAAGGAATATCAATTTACTAAAACATTTCTTGGCGTTAATGGCATTGATTTGCGATATGGGTGTACTACGGCGGATCCAGAAGAAGCAGCCATGAAGAATTTAGCATTACAACAATCAGCAACCACATATATGCTTGCTGATGAAAGTAAATGGAACAACGTTAACTTTGCAAAAATCTGTGATATTAATGAAGTTAACTTTATTATAGAAAAACTGACACCCACACACGAACCTTTTCAACCTCATACTAACATCTTGGAGGCAACATAAATGATTTACACAATAACTCTTAATCCATCGATTGACTTCATTGTACCTGTCGATCAACTGAAACTTGGAAAGCTAAACTACATGAACGATGAGTATAAAGTACCTGGTGGCAAGGGAATTAACGTTTCCCGTATCTTACAAGAACTCACAACCTCCTCCACCGCATTAGGATTCATTGGTGGTTTTACTGGAAATTTTATTATTGATTTTCTAGAAAAAAGAAATCTTAAAACGGATTTTATATCTATAAGCGAAGATACAAGAATCAATATTAAATTGAAATCAAGTAGTGAGACTGAAATTAATGGCCGAGGACCCTCTATCTCTAGTGATGAGTCATCCAAACTTCTTTCACAATTAGAAAAAATAACTGCAAATGATTTTGTAGTTTTGTCTGGAAGTAAACCACCTTCGTTACCAGCTGATTTCTATGAAAAGGTTATCAAAAAAGTAACAGAAACTGGTGCCAGATTTGCCATAGATACTACTGGAGATGCATTAATGCAATCACTTGCTTATCAGCCATTAGTTATTAAACCAAATCAACATGAGCTAGAGGATTTATTTGGGGTAACTATTTCCACTAATGAAGATGTCATTAAATACGGAAAGAAACTTCTAAAAAAAGGAGCACAGCATGTCATTGTTTCTATGGGTGCTGATGGAGCTATTTTGATAACGAATAACGGAGTTTATAAAGGTACTTCTCCAAGTGGGACATTACGTAATTCTGTCGGAGCTGGAGACTCTATGATTGCTGGTTTTCTTAGCATTTACTTAACTAGTCAGAACGTACTTGAGGCATTCAAAATGAGTATTGCTGCAGGAAGTGCCACTGCTTTTTCTCATGATCTAGCAACCAGAAATAAAATTGATAACTTACTTTCAGAAATTGAAATAACGACATTATAAAACAGAAAGGATGATAGAGATGGACGTAATTGATTTATTACGCAAAGATATTATGATTATGGATTTGAAATCGACGGATAAGCAATCTGTTATCGAAGAGATGATCCATAATCTTCATAAATATAAAGTTATTAATGATATGGATACATTTAAAGAAGCAATTCTTAACCGTGAAGCTCAATCTTCAACAGGACTTGGTGATGGGATTGCTATGCCACACGCCAAAACAAGTTCAGTGAACGAACCTGCTGTATTGTTTGCTAAAAGTAATCAAGGAATCGAATATGACTCATTAGATGGACAACCAGCTCACCTATTTTTTATGATTGCTGTTCCTGATGACAGTAATGATACACATCTACAGACACTTGCTTCTTTATCCAAACTTTTAATGGAATCAACATTTGTCGAGAAATTAAATGCAACTTCTACTCCAGAAGAGGTGCAGCAACTATTTGTGAGTGAGTCTGTAGAAGATACTCCCAAAGAGGAGTTACAAGCTGACACTTCTCAAAACGGTTCAAATGAACGACCATTTATTGTAGCAGTAACTGCTTGTCCAACAGGTATCGCTCATACATTTATGGCAGAGGATGCATTAAAAAAACAAGCAAAAGAAATGAATATTGATATTAAAGTGGAGACGAACGGTTCGGACGGAGCCAAAAATCAATTGACTTCGGATGATATTCAACGTGCAAATGCAGTTATTATCGCTGCCAGTAAAAAAGTGGAAATGGAACGATTTAATGGCAAGCATGTCATTGAACGCCCAGTAAGTGACGGTATAAAGAAAACGGAAGAACTTTTAACCAAAGCAATTCATCAAGATGCACCAATATATCAGGGCGCATCTTCATCCAATAATAGTGAACATGAAGACAATCAATCTACTTCTTTATGGGGAAAAATTTATAAAGATTTAATGAACGGTATTTCTCATATGCTACCATTCGTTATTGGTGGCGGAATTATCATGGCCATCTCTTTCTTATTCGAAAGTGTTCTAGGTTCAGAAAGTGAAATATTTAGTTTCCTGAATGATCTTGGAGGCAATGCTTTTAATCTTCTTATACCGATTTTAGCAGGTTATATTGCGATGAGTATTGCTGACCGGCCTGGTCTAATGCCTGGTATGGTAGCTGGACTATTAGCATTTAATAGTGATGCTGGATTTATCGGTGGACTAGTTGGTGGTTTCCTTGCAGGTTATATTGTCGTTGGACTGAAATATGTATTCAAAGGCATTCCTCGGTCTCTTGATGGAATAAAACCAATTCTATTGTATCCTGTATTTGGTCTATTCTTCACAGGATTACTTATGTACTTTATCATTGGACCGATCTTCTCTGGTTTAAATGGGATAATGGTTGAATTCTTACAAGGGTTAGGGACTGGAAATGCAGTAATTCTAGGCGCATTACTTGGTGGAATGATGGCTATCGATATGGGTGGTCCATTTAACAAAGCTGCATACACATTTTCTATTGGTATATTTACAAGTACTGGTGATGGTAGTCTTATGGCCGCTGTCATGGCTGGTGGTATGGTACCACCACTAGCGATCGCAGTTGCTACCACGTTGTTCAAAAATAAATTTGATGAAGCAGAACGTAAATCGGGTGTTACAAACTATGTAATGGGGCTTTCCTTCATTACAGAAGGTGCAATTCCATTTGCAGCTGCAGATCCACTACGTGTCATTGGTTCCTCTGTGATAGGTGCCGCAATCGCTGGTGGACTTACGCAGTTATGGAATAGTTCCATCCCAGCACCACACGGAGGACTTTTCGTCATACCATTAGCAGAAGGACCTCTGTTCTTCTTGCTATCCTTATTGATCGGTACAATCATTACCGCTTTAATTTTAGGATTTTGGAGAAAACCTGTTACAAAATAAGAATCTCCTAAAGGCATGCACTCATTAGTGTGTGCCTTTTTAGTTTCTTGACAATTATTGTCTTACCATTCTTCCCAACCCTCTTCATTCTGGGCACAAATTCTTTTACCTTACCACTTTCACTGCTATCACTTAGTCTCGGAGATATAACTTATCTCAAAATAAAAAGGCAAGTATGGTTTATCATACTTACCCTGAGCTGCTTATTTTTTCCTTTTATAGTTCTTGTGATTTACAACTGTCTTTATAGGTTCTCCTGTTGAAGGATGATTACCGATATTAACAATTACAGAGTTTTCTCTAACAATCAAGACCTTAGCTTTATTGCCTTTGTGTTCTCCTCGAACGATATCAATTGTTTCTCCAACTTCTGCCATATCTTCTTGTTTTACTGGTTCTGTGTTTTCTTGTTCCATGTTTGGGCCTCCTTCAAACGTTTATGTCATATTAGGAAATATTATTCCTTTCATTCGATAGAGATTATTTATAACTTCTTGAATCCCCTCCAATAGTATCATAAGTTTACTGGGATTTTCATCATTTTTCAAGAAAATGATTGGAATACTTGTAAGTCATTCGATTTTATATAATTATGGTTAATATAGGAGGTTGAAAATATGCCACAAACATTGACATTTGAACCCTCATGGGATAAAGCTCTACCTGAACAAGATCGACTAAAGATAAAACAAACTTTCGCGCAAATAGATCATGATACTAGTGAACCGTCCATCACTTTCACACCCCTTTGGCAAGCCAAAAATTACAAAGGAGAATTGCTAGTAACCGTAATTATTAATAACTATAGCGAGAAAGAGTTAACATTTGATCAAACGTCAATTCATTATATCGAAAGAGGTCAAATACTTGCTACCCATTTCTTTACTCTAAAGACAGTAATTATTCCTCCTAAGACAAGCATGCCATGGGCTTTCATTTTCCCAGTGAAAAACATCAGCCAGCAAGCTACATTTGATAATGGATTTCTTAGGTTAGTATAACAGCACTGTTTTTCTAAAAACCTCTCAACCACCTAGACTTATTGGTCTGGGTGGTTTGTCACGTTTTTTCCAAGTTATTGTATTTTATATAAATTGTCTTAATTTTATGATATATTATAATATGATTACAACTTTATAAATTCCTAGTAATTCACTTTAAAAGGGTTGAAAATATTCTTATAACAACATAAAATTATTCAAGTCAATGGAATTTTTATACAACTTTTTTTATATTTACGACATATGGAAAAGACCAATTACTCAAATCAAAGATAGGAGCTGATCATAATGAGTATGGCACCTACTACAAATGGACAAGCTTACCATTTTAATTCTTCAACATTAACTCAAATAACGAATTTAGCTATATATGTTAAAACCCCAGTTGAATTATTTCATATGACAGAAGAAGAGCTTAAAAAAACCGACTTTTTAATCGTATTGATTAAAGACCATAAAGATAGTGAACAACTGATTAAAGAATATAACCCACTTCCTACATCTGTTGCTATTGTCATTTCGGATATTGATATGGCTCACGTAACACGATTGTTTGAAATGGAATTTGACGGATACTTTTACCATTCCATGTTGGAAAAGGATATCATATCTGGCATTGAATTTATTAAGAACGGGTATACCTACGTATATCCTGAACTTGCAAAACTTCTCCATGAAGAATATGTCCGTATCGCCAATACTCTACAAGCACGACCAGAAGGCTTACTCACAGACAGAGAATGGGACATATTAATTGAAATTGCAAAAGGTAATAACAACGACCAGATCGCTTTAAATCTAGAAATATCAGATAAGACAGTTAAAAATCACGTTACTACGATTCTTCGTAAACTGGATGTAAACGACCGTACGAATGCTATGCTGTTAGCATTTCGCAAAGGATGGATATAAATTTTTTAAAAAGGTTCAGAGCTCATAACAGCTCTGAACCTTCTTTTTTTAAAGTGATGCTTTGATTACTTTTTTATAATAAGAGATAGATAATATTCCAAACAAGGAATATAGAAGTGTATAAATTAATATGACAACAATCATTGGTGTCCAAAGTTCTGTACCAAAGAAGAACCATCCAGATCTAACAGCAAAATAACTATGACAAATACCAACAACTAAAGGTATGCCGAAATTAAATAATTGTTTTATCCGTATACCTCCCTGTAGGTCATTACGAGTAAATCCTATTTTCCGTAGAATGGTATAGTTTCTTTTTTCATCTTCCGACTCATCCATCTGTTTAATATAAAGAATACATCCTGAAGTAATAAGGAAGGTTAAACCTAAAAATCCTACGATAAACATAATCATTCCCATTGTATATTTTCGAGATTGAATAGATTGTAGGTATGAACCATAATCTGGATCACCTTCACTATAAATCGAATGATAAAGATCATTTGCTTCTTCTAGTTCCCTTTGATTTTCAATATCAATTCCTGCATACTCCTCATAATTTGAAGTTCCCTCATGTTCGAAGCCTTTTATTAATTGTTCGTAGACAGAGGAATCTACAACAGCTAACGGAAACCCGCCATTGGTATATGAAAATGGAACAATACTTTCTTCTTTTCCTCCTATATAGTCTAATGTAATATTTTGAGTATCAGTGAAGAGCGTAAATTCTCCCTCTTCATCCAATTGCATGAATTCCTCCAAAACACCTTGTACATTTATAAATATAGATTCTTTTTGTTTTACATCAACATCAGTCACATGATCATCACTAATTACAATCATTGTCGTATCATCCGGTCTGAAAACGTTATTATCTGATGGTCCATTTATTATGTTACTTAAATCTGCACCAACTTCATATAATTCCATTTCTGTAGTTTTATAGGCAATATCATTATCTTCTAGTGCAATATAAAATTCCTCTGCCTCCTCAAAGCTTGGAATAGAAAAATGATCGGGATTTGTATTCTCCGCTTGTTTTTCTATAGAATAATAAGATATATATGTTAAAGATAAAAATCCGATTGCTAAAGCTGATATTGTTGTTATTACCGTTAATAAGAGAGAGTTTGAACGCATTCGAAACATAATAGACGATAATGAAAGTACTTTATTAATAGTTAGATATCCATTATTTTTCTTTCTTACCAAATAGAAAATAAAACTTACTGATCCCTTGTAAAATAAATACGTACCAATAATGACGGAGGCCAATATAACGAGCATCACAGCAAACAAACTATTTATAGTCACAAAATCTCCATCAAATAATTTAGAAGACATATAATATCCAAACAAGATAGCGACAATACCTAATATTCCAGTGAATAATTGCCATTTTGATATCTTCTTACTTTTCAACTCAGAAGAAGATTGAAGTTGGAATAAGTTGATTAACCGTTGTCTGTGAATAAATAAAGCACTTACTATCATAATAACAATATAAATACCCAGGAAAACCAGAAGTGTCTGTATTACTGCTTGACTAGAATAATTTAATTCAGCCACTTCATTTAAACCCATTAACCGAATTAGAATCATCATCATAAGCCTCGAAGAAATAAATCCTATGAAAATACCTGTGATCAAAGCTATGATATACATAATTATATTTTCAATACTAATAACCTGAAAGATTTTTCCTTTTGTAAAACCTACTAATTGAAGTAGACCAATTTCTTTACTACGACGCTTAATAAATAGATTATTTGCGTAGATTAAAAATACACCTACAATAATAATTAACATGACTGATGCTGCCCGTATTGCTGCAGCTCCTTTGATAGAACCTTCTACTTCATTCATCGCTGGGTCATATTGCAATGTAACAAATGAAAAATATAATGCAATACAAAATGTCAGCGCAAATAAATATAAATAATAATTTTTGGCGCTCTTTTTTAAATTTGTAAAAATAAGCCTTCTAATAGTCATGATGTACGCCACCTAACACGCCTTGAGTTTTTATAATGTCATCAAAAAAAGATTTACGCGTCTCATCACCTTTATTTAATTGAGAGTATATTCTTCCATCTTTTATAAAAATAACCCTACTACAGTAACTAGCTGCTAGTGGATCATGTGTCACCATGACAATCGTAGATGCTCTTTTCTCATTTAAATCCACTAGTCGATTAAGTAAATTTGAAGCTGCTTTCGAATCTAATGCTCCTGTTGGTTCGTCAGCAAATATCATACTAGGATTGTGAATAAATGCTCGAGCAGCTGAGGTACGCTGTTTTTGTCCTCCAGAAATTTCATTCGGATACTTATCCCGAATATCAAAAATTTCTAATTCCTGTGCAACCTGTTGAAATCTTATTTGGGCATCCTTGTTAGATATTTTTTGTACAGTTAATGGTAATAAGATATTTTCTTTAACCGTTAATGTATCAAGTAGATTATATTCTTGAAAAATAAACCCTAGATGTTGCTTTCTAAATTCAGCAATCTGCTTATCTTTCATACTTGTAAATTCTTTTCCTTCAATTTGAATTTTTCCTTGACTCACTTTATCGATAGAAGATAGTACGTTAAGTAAAGTGGTTTTTCCAGATCCTGATGCCCCCATGATTCCTACAAACTCTCTCTTATCTACTGTTAAGTCAATTCCTTTTAACACCTCTTGACGATTGAATTTATTTCCGTAGCTCTTATAAATTTGCTGAGCTTGCAATATACTCATCATTTATTACTCCTTTTTATATCTAATCTCTAGTATGAACCTATTTTATCGTATAATAATAACGAATTTCCTTCGTTTCTCCGAACAATATAATAAAGCATGTGACATTGCTGTCACATGCTTGTTAGATGTAATAATTCATTCTTTTTTGGGAAAATCAACTGAAAACAAGTCCCTCTACTCCATTCTGAAGTAACTTCTATTCGAATGCCTAATGAATCGGCTGCTTGTACCGCCAAGTATAAACCCATGCCTGAGGAACCTTGATCAAAATGTTCCTTGGTTGATGTAAAACCTTTCTCAAAAATACGAGGTAAATCTTTAGCAGAGATTCCCCGCCCCTTGTCTGATATTTGAAGTGTATGTTGATTGTTAATGACTAAACTTTCAATCGTTATGTCATTGTTTTCACTATACTTAACAGCGTTGGTGATAATTTGACGGAGTATAAAATGCAGCCACTTCGCATCCGAAAGAATCTGAGTGACATTTAGTTCAATTTGAAAGCCTATCCCTTTCTGCATACACCAAGAACGTAATGTTCTAATTTCTTCGTTAATGATAGATTGCAAATCTACATTTTCTATATACAAGTCATTTTTCATAAAAGGAATTCTTCGTTGATGAAGTTGTTGATCTAATAACAAATGAATACGAAGCCATTCATAGGACAATTGGGCACGCAGTTCTTTCCCCTCTACCCGTTCTAACATTAACTGCATCGTAGTTAATGGCGTTTTTACTTCATGTATCCACACAAGGAGATCATCTTTTTCTCGTTGTACATCTAACTGAAGCTGCGTATATTCTTTGCGGTAAATCTGAGATTGATCCTCTAATGCTCTAGTTACAATTTTAGAAAATATTGTGTCTCCTTCAGGCATATCTATTAAATCTATCACTGGCTTCCATTCCATTAACTCTTTATAAAACTTAGTTTCTTTCCTATAACGTATACATAAGAAAATAATACCAATAACAAATTGGATAAACACAATATAGTAAATGGACTTCATTGGTATCGTCATATCCATGTATCCAACGATTAAGGTGATTACTTGTAGTACTATAAACAATATAATCCAACTAATTCTTTCTTTCAAATAACTGAAAATCATTTGTCTTACTCCTCTATCGCTATGTAACCTTGGCCAACCCTCGTTTCAATAAATTTCCCAAGTCCTATGTCGTCAAGGCTTTTACGAAGTCTATTTACATTTACAGTAAGTGTATTATCACTAATAAATCGCTCATCATCCCACAATGCTCGAATTAGTTCATCTCGAGAAACAATCTGATTTTTTTGATCTACTAAAATGCGAAGAATACTACTTTCATTTTTACTTAACTCAACACTACCACCCTTATATTGAATATCACATTTACTAAAGTTAATGGTAGCTTGATTCCAAATTTTTATATCAACGTTTGTAGTTTGACTATAACGATAAGTTCTGCGAAGAATTGCTTGGATTTTAGCAAGTAGTACTTCAAAATGAAATGGTTTTTGAACGTAATCATCTGCACCAAGTTGCATCGCCATTACCATATCCATGGGATGGTCTCTACTAGATAGAAAAATGATTGGTACATCAGAGTGAGATCGTATCGTTCTACACCAATGGAAACCATCATATTTTGGAAGTTGAATATCTATAATAATCAAATCAGGTTGAATTTCATTATAACGCTCCATTACTAAATTAAAATCTTCCATTCCATAGGTTTCATAATCCCATTGACTTAACTGGCTGATTAACTCACTTAACAATGTTTGATCATCTTCAATTATAAGAACTCGAAACAAATTGTACTATACCTCCATTCTCTAATTCTCGAAATCACTCATTAACCGTTCCCAATCAAAGAGCGCGCCCGGATCTGTCTTTCGTTCTGGAGCATATTCCTGGTGACCAATGATATGGTTACGGTTCAGTTTTAATTTATGATGTCTTGATGAAATATCAATTAATAGATCTTGTAATGCGTCATACTGTTTATCTGTATAGCCTATATGTTTAGAGCTTATTGTATCATAAAGTTCAGGACTCATCATTGGCATCATTTCTTCTTTTGTACCAATTGCCAGTAGTTCAATTCCAATAGAATAACGGTTCATATTATTTTCATACTTTGGAACCCCTTCTATCTTTCCTTCACCAGCATGGTAAGCATTTCTATCTTCGGACACAAATCGATATATTTCACCCGTTCGATCAATTACATAGTGTGTCGATACCCCATAATCATGGAATACCTTATAAATATCTTCCACTTGAAAGGGATCCTCTGGCTTCTCGATTACATTACTACTAAAATGCAACATTACATGGGTTACTAATGAATCTCTTGGTTCGGAATTTTCTTCTGGAAGGTACATATCTATCATCTTTTCTTCAAAATTCACTTCTACCGATTCTACCTTTTCCTCTTTAGCCGCTACTTCTAATGTATCCTTTGTTACTTCTTGTTTACATGCTACTAAAAAAAATAATGCTACAATTACAAAACTGATTTTCCATAAATTAAACATTTTTCTATCCTCCAAAGTGATCTACTTTCACTATCGGAAAAAAGAAGATTTTGTTTAATTTTTCATGTTATAGAATGTTAATAGAATCATTAGCAACTGTTAGAATAATCATGTAAACTGGAACTTTTAAATTGAAGAATAAATAAAATAAGCTGGATATTCACCAGCTTATGATTAACTTCCTTGATTTAATTCCGTTTGTACTTGCTGTATTTCTTGCGGAGTCGCTTGCTGTGCAGGTTTATAGTGACCTTTTTGTATTGCATATTGATATACGCTTAGCTGTCTTGCCTCGTCACCATTACGGAGACTAACTAATTTTTGACGCAGTTCTGGATTATTTGCCTCGGTAATATAACCAGCATAACTTTTCATACTTGCATTTAACCCATTTAAATAATCATTTACAATATCTTTATCCTGTAACATATACCTCTCTCCTTACTGTAAAAATGGAAGTAACTGTTGCTGTGCTTGTCGAGCTGCTTGCGCATCACGTTGCAATATTGACTTTAATTCCTGATCCATTGCTTCTTGAGCATAAGATTCTAATTTATTGGCAATCATTCCATGCTCTCCAATCATCTTCCGCAAGTTTTCTAATTCGGTCTGTGTTAATTGGTTCATCCAACAAGCTCCTTTCGATGATATATCATCGATAGTTTACCCAGCACATTTCCATCTATTCAGAAAGATGTATCATGACTATTTCTTATTATTTTCTAACTCATCTAATCTTTTTTCTAAGTGTTCAATTTTATCTTGTACTTCTTTACCCGAATGTTTAATTCGATGAGTAATTGATTTAATTATGGCGATAATGGCAAGTAATAATACCACAAAACCTATGACAAAAATTAATATTACATCCACCTAATCACTCCTTCGTACATACTGAGCTCTTATAAATTCTGCCTAATGAAAAATTCTGCGTATCCATGATATGTAATACTTGTTTGATTAATCCCCTTCATTCAATTCTTTAATCAGGCGATTCATAAATGTAGATACATCATCATCTGTTGCTAAACGTGGGGCTTGGCCAGACCATAAAGACATGTATGCTGCCTGGTTTTGCTTAGCTGCCTCTTTTCGAATTGGTTTTGTTAATGAATTTTGAATTGGAAAAGGTAAAATCATCGCTTCATTTGCATTCATTTCTTCTGTAAATTCATTTCGGATTCCCCTTGCCCATTTTCCAGAGAAAGCTTTTGTCAAGACCAATTCATCCTCTGTTGCGTATAGAATTGCGTTTTTATGAAGGTCCTGTGCACCACTTTCTTTTAATGTTAAGAAAGCCGTACCCATTTGGGCAGCTTGAGCCCCTAATTGTAAACAAGCACGTATCCCGCTCCCGTTCATAATTCCACCAGCAGCGATTATAGGAATTTTGATTTCTTGAACTGCTTGAGGAACAAGGGCCATTAAACCGATATTACCTTCATGAAATGAACTTATGAAATTACTACGGTGTCCACCAGCTTCACTACCTTGCATGACGACTGCATCCATTCCTAGATCTTGTATGATAAGGGCTTCCTTTACAGTGGTAGCTGTTCCAATCGTATAGACACCTGCTTGCTTCAGCTGTTTTATTTGATCTTCATTTGGTAATCCAAAAGTAAATGAGCACACTTTTATTGTTTCATCGAGAATCACTTGTAAATGTTGCTCGAATACCGCTTGTTGATCTTTATATTTCGGAAATTCATCTACATTATAATCAGTTATTTGAAGTTCATCATATACGTTCTTCATCATTAATTGCATGTTTTCCACATGTTGAGAAGAATATGTAACATCATTGGGAACAAATAAATTAACGCCAAAAGGTTGGTCCACTCTGTTTTTCACTTCATGAATAGCAACTTTTAATTGATCCGGATTTAAATAACCAGCTGCTATCATTCCTAATCCTCCATTTTTGGAGACATTAGCTACCAGTTCTGGGGTTGTAATTCCTCCTGCCATGGGTGCTTGAATAATGGGATATTCTATCCCAATAGCTTCTAATATAGGTGTAACCATAAAATCTCTCCTGTTTTTATACTTTAACTATGTACTTCTACACCTTTCTGTTAATTCCTGCACTCTTATTTATTTTTTCTTACCAATTGAAATGAAATTGGAATATTTAGACCTACATATTTAATGTATAATATAATAAAAGTTCAAGGAGCTGATAGCTTTGGAGTATCTATTGGTTCTTATCGTCTATCCGATTTTTGTAATCCTAGCATCTGTTTTTGGGTATTTCTTATTTCGAAAATGGTTTGTCTTTCCTTCCATTACGCTCATTGTTTTTATGTCGCTTACTATTTTTGTATATAACTCGAGCTTCTTAATATGGACCTTAATTTATACTATGTTATCTTTAACTTTTAGCTTAATCATTGATTACTTTCAAAAAAGAGAACTACAATATTGAAAAATGGCAGGAGAAAGATATTCCTCTGCCATTTTTACATCTAATAAAAAGTCATATGCTTTTTTTGATCCCGATAATATTTTAACCTTTCCTGCAATGTTCCCGTATGGAATTCAAATTTATGCCCATCTGGATCTGTAAAATAAATCGATTGTTTATCTTGTTCAGCTCGTTCTCGTCCCTCTAGAATGTTTACATTTAACGCTTTTAGATGTTGAATAGCACTTTCAAGCTCTGATTCATCAATGGAGAATGCCGTATGGGTATAAGATTCATTAATTTCATTTCGCGGAATATGTTTTTCTTCATTTAACGCTAACCATATACCATTCAAATCAAAATATGCTGTTGACCTACCTTTAACTAATAGCTTTGCATCAAAAACTTGTTGGTAAAAGTCAATTGATTGTTCCAAATTGGATACAGAAAACAGCAAATGATTCAGCCCTTTAATATTAATTACGAAAGACCTCCTTCATTTTTTATCCAAACCACATCTGATATTGGTTTAGGCTTATATCCATAGACTTGAAATGCTTTATACGTATGGATTTCTTGATAAACTGTTATCATTTGTTGATATATTTCCTTATCTGTCTTTTCATGATCATCCCAATACATAATACGAAGTGGTGTTTCTGAATTCGCTACAAACGCCTGGAAAACATAACCTATGTTTGGAGCGAGTTTAAATCCTTCTCTTGTATAGAATCGCAGTCGTTTCTCCGTATCTTGATTATTTTCATCCACAGGTTCAACTTCAAGCAAAATAGTTTTACCTTTATCCTTTAACATTTGGATTAGTTGTTTTCCGATACCTTGTCCTCTTGTTTTTTCTGACACCCATAAAAAGTCGATAAATACAAAATGCTCAAATTCAGCATACATCAAAATATGTACATCACTTTCATCTTTATGATAGTGGTTTCCTTTTTCGTTAAGTAGTAAATCCATTTGTTGTTTTGCTTTCATTTCATCCTCTGGGAAATAATTATTTAATCGCTCAAACCAATCCATCATGTCTCCTCCATATCTAAGTTGTTATCATCGAAATCATACTATCTAATAATAAGTAGATACCTGTTATAAGTAATAAAACATAAGTAATGACTGTAAATATTTGTTGATTCATCTTTTTAAATAAGTATTGCCCCAATCCTAAACCAATAATCACTAGCAGTAAAGCATATAAACTAGAGAGCCAAGCCGTAGTTGTCGTCCCGCTAAATGTTATTTGTGTAACCAAACTTATACTATAGATGAATAAAAAGAATGCCAGTGTAGTTGCGCGTAGCTTTTCTTTGGTTATTTTTGCACCTGTAAAATACAACAATAGGGGCGGTCCAGGCATGCCAATACTTGTAGTTAAAATGCCGGACGTCCATCCAATGAAATAATCTCTTTTAGGTGTTGGAGTCATTTTTACACGACATAAAAGAAGAAGTGTTAATAACAATAATATAATACTAATCATTAATTTAAATATTAGAATATCCACCGTCATATAAATAATAATCCCAATTGGCACCCCAAGTATACTTCCGATTATCATCCGCTTTAATAATATTATGTCTACATCCGCTCTAATTTTCCATATTAATGCCATCGATATAATTAAAGAAAGGATAATGTTTATCTGAATAGCATCCTGTGGTAAAAATAATAAAAGTAAAAAAGGAGTAGCCATAATTGAAAACCCAAATCCAGTACCAGTTTGAAATATACTAGCGACTACTATAATACTAATAAAAGCTATAATCGTCCCCATCCTCAACACCCCTTATAACCTAATTTGGATGGTGGTTCTATCAGACAATTTACTGATGAGTTACCTTTTTTACTCAACACACTTCTTTTGGGGCACTCATCGGTCTCATGAGTTACATTTTTTATTCGACACACTTCTTTTTGGGCACTTATATAATGTTCGTTGATATTCTCCCTAGTTGCTATAACTCTAATTATACAACAAGTTACAGAAAGCACATGATTCTTTTTGATGATACAATATATTTAAAATATATAAGTGAAGGGGTGTATATATGGAGTTGGCAATTATTATTTTACTTATTTTTATCATTATGTATTTGACGATTCAATTAATAAAAACACAAAGCAAATTGAAAGTGCTAGAATCAAATACGCAAACTATGAATAAGAAGGAGACCTTCCAACATACTGATCATCCTGTACATCAACAATTATTACTACTAATTGATCAACAACAGGATATAAAAGCAGTAAAATTAGCACGTGAAACATTTGGATTTTCTTTACTTGAGGGCAAACGTTATGTGGATTGGCTAAAAAAGAAAGAGTCTAGTCGAAATATTAAATAATCCCTTTAGCCCTCCCATAATTAATTAATCCCTCGTATGGATCTCCCGCAATACCTAATAACCTACAAAAAGCAGGTTCTGTTTTGATTCCTGCTTCCTTTAATAAGCGAATATTATTTTTCATCGATGGATGTAGGTCCAATATATGATTTTCAATTTTCATATGTAAATACGCGTACTGTTCAACCACAGGAACATTTTGGCCAAATAATTCAAACGTGAAACCTTTAAAATCAAATTGTGCCTTAACAATATGATTATTACGAATGATTTTTTCTTTAATATTAAATTCTCTTAAGTCGCTATAGTGCGATTGTAGTTTATGCGAAAATAATTGAAAATCTTCGACAAACATAATGATGTCAATATCGGACTCATCAATATAAATATCGATTGGATAGGTGCCACAAATAACAGGATGGTATATCTTGAAATTTTCTATAACTCCTAATGACTGCACTGCCTCATACACTTTTTTCTGCTCTCGATTACCACATTTTAAATTTTGTAGACTATTCATATATATACTCCTTTATATTTATGGATCATTAAACTCTAAAATCATAATAATAATAGACCAATTCTAGTTACCACTATTGTAGATTTCTTAAGCTTTTTCGTTTAGAGACCCCCTCTATTCAACACTTTCATCGTATTTCGAAGTTCTTTTCGTTTAGAGAATTGATCATAATATTACTATTACATTTACATTAGGCAATAATCTATTATTTCAGCAACGTTCCAAATCGGATAGTGTTTGCTGTAACTTTAATTTTTTCATTATTTCTTATTATATCAAGCTTTATTTTTGATCCCACAGGCTGCTGGGTTATTGCAATTTCGCATCCATCAAAATGATTCACGACTTCTCCATTTACTGCCTGAATATAGTCTCCTGCCTGAACTTTACCTGAAGCGGGAGTATTCTCATGGACATGGACAACTTTAACTCGATCTATTTCTGTTCGCATTTTTAACCCTAACCAACTTTTCCAGAACTGCTCACGTTGATCATAATTGTCCTCGATGAAGTTTTTTAAATTTAGCATGAACAGAAATGTTCGAAATAGCATATTCTCCATTTCTGAAATATCGTGATCACCGACCCAATTTCCCGTGTATTCAATGGAGAGTTTCGTTCCTTCATCCTGTGATTGAATCGTCCATGTAGTAAGATAACCCTCTATATCTTTTAGCACCAGTTTTTCATTTTCTATAATTTCAATTATAACTCCTTTAAAAGTTACGTTCCGACCATATTCTAAATATATCTTACCTCCTTTTCGAAAATCAATTTCACACCGCTTTGTTTCCCATTTATTTCGTAGTGAAGGTATAGTTAATGCTTCCCAAACTTTTTCCGCACTTGTATTTATCACGATCTCTTTTTTTGCTACGCTTATCCATTCCATTCTATTCCTCCTCTAAAATCTTTAAGACGATCAAGTTTATACTCAAATATATGATCATTTTCTTTATTCGACATGATTTTAAACGATCGTAATTGTACTTTCTTTTCCTTTTTATAACCTCTTAGTTAGTATGAATATAGCCTTATTAAAATTTAAAATAGAACTAATTTAATTTGTTATACTTACGCTAAGGAGGGTTATATATGCAGGACATCCATATTTATCAGAGTAATATTGACGAGCATATTCAAAAATTAGGTGGGTACTGGCGATCCATCTCTGCTCTAGCCAGACTTCAGGAAGAGATTGGGGAATTAGCAGAGATAATAATAGAAGAAAATCCTAATGTAAATGAACTGAAAGAAGAAATAGCAGATATCTATATTATTTCCACCTGCCTAGCTAACCAATATTTAGAAAAATTACAAGATGTATATAAGAAAATCTCTATCCCAACAAATACATTAGAATTACAAAAACTAAATAGTGATCATTCTATTTCGAATTTATTTTTTCAACTCCAAATTCAAGCAGGCAAAATTGCGCGAATCATTAATCATTATGATGGAGACAAAATAAAAAAACCTACTGAAAAAGATCGAAACTTAGGTTGGGAAGTTGCTTATTTACATAAATATCTCTTTCTTCTTGCAAATCACTTTCAGTTTAACTTATTCAAATCTATTGATAACGTGTTAAAAAAATCGGCCCTACGAGATAAAAATCGGTTTTCCCTAATGTACGATCCAATAACAACATTGTCGTTAAAAAGATATAGAGATTTTATTAATTCATCGATTGGTAAAATTACAGAACAGAAACTATGGGGGAGTTTTGAATGGGAATCTAATAAAAATTATGTAAACAATATTGAGAAAAGCATCCCTTCCTTTATTCATTTTTGTAAATGTGTACAAATAGAAGGATTAGATGGATATGTTTTTGAGATTGCAGCTAGTGATAATACCAAACTAGAAATTTTAAATAATCTCCTAGATGTTCTTTCTGTACATAATTTAGAGGTAGAAAGAAGTTCTAATTTGATTTTTATACAACACATTCCTTTCCAGGTGGAAATGTATACTAACGATGACCTACAATATATTGTATTTCGAACTCATTCGCAGCCTTAATCATTCAAAAGATATTGGGATAATGATTAGAAGGAGATCTCGGTAAGACCCCTAGATTGCTTCAGCAAACGGGGCCTTACCAACTATTCCCCAAATTTATTTAATCTTTATTACGATTTTCCCTCTAGCATGATGTGTTTCACTTAATTGATGTGCTTCTCGTAATCCTTGTTCTGTTAATGGGAAGGTGTGACCAATAACTGATTTTACTTTACCGTTTTCTAAGAGATCTGCTACTTCACTAAGTTGCTTTCCATTTTCTTCTAACCAAAGGAACCCAGCTTTTATCCCTTTTTCTTTTGCTTTTTCTTCATCTGGATTTCCTGCAATAGATACTAGTTTTCCACCTTCTTTTAAGACTTCAAAACTTTGCTCTAATATATCTCCACCTAATGTGTCGACAACAATATCATAATCCTCTAGCACTTCGTTAAAATTCTCTTCTTTATAATTAATGAATCGATCGGCTCCTAATTCTTTTACTAATGACTCATTTTTACCACTTGCTGTAGTCGCTACATAAGCACCAAAATGCTTAGCGAATTGAATGGCAAAGCTACCAACACCACCGGAACCAGCATGAATAAGAACTTTGTCACCTTTTTTTATTGCTGAAAAATCTACTAGACATTGCCAAGCAGTAAGACCTGCGAGTGGAACACTTGCTGCTTCTTCAAACGACACATTTTCTGGAATTTTAGCCACTCTTGATTCCTCAACTGCTACAAATTCTGCATAAGTTCCTTGAGCAGTAGTCGCTGGTCGTGAAAATACACGGTCCCCAACCTTAAATTGACTTACATTTTTTCCAACCTCAGCTACAACACCTGCAGAGTCCCAGCCTAGAATAATTGGAAATTCAAAATTAAATCCATCCTTCAAATACCCTTCACGCAATTTCCAATCAATTGGGTTAATTGACGTTGCATATTGTTCTATTAAAATCTGATTATCATTTATTGTAGGTTTAGGAACATCTTGTTCATGAAGTTCATCTGCATGTCCATAATTTTCAATAACAATTGCTTTCATCTTATCCCTCTTTCTATTACATTCTATGTATTTTGTTCCCCATTATAGTATAAATTAATCATTCTCATACAATGATATTAATTTATTGGAGAATAAATGACAATCATGCATACACTACCCGTCTTAACTAAAATTCAACAAACGGCAATTACCTATCAAGTTTCCCTTTATAATAATGAATGGTACAATATAAATGATAGAATACTTAGAATAGATGATTAAATAAAGATAGATTTTTGATTATGTAAGCGTTATCTGAGAATCGAAGAATGAAGGAGAGATTGAAATGGAACAAGATGTTGTATTGTTTAGTGAAAAAAATGGTATTGGAACCATAGAGTTAAATCGACCAAAAGCGATTAATTCCTTATCTCAACGAATGATTGAATTAATTCATCAACAGTTAACCGCATGGAAAAATGACTCTAATATTAAATTTATCCTATTTTCAGGAAATGGACCAAAAGGATTTTGTGCTGGGGGAGACATCAAAACACTTTATCAAGCAAAAGAGAATGAATCTAAATACCAACAAGCAATTCAGTTTTTCCAACTAGAATACGAAACAGATGCACTTATTTATCATTATCCTAAACCTATATTAGCCATTTTAGATGGTGTAACGATGGGAGGAGGAGTTGGTCTCACATATGGGGCTAGTCATCGTATTGTAACAGAAAGAACAAAATGGGCGATGCCAGAGATGAATATTGGCTTTTTCCCAGACGTTGGAGCATCCTACTTTTTTAATCAAGCTCCTGGAAAAATTGGTTATTATCTTGCCTTATCAGCATCTGTTATATCTGGGTCTGACGCGATTTATGCAAATGCTGCAGATCACTATATCAAAACCGATACCTTAGATACATTCATCCATGAAATTACGGAAAAAGATTGGACAAGCGAGACAAATATCAACCAAACAATCGATAGTATTGTACAGAAATTTACTGCATCACCAGGCCAAAGTAGCTTAGAAAATCATCATTCTGAAATCGATGAATATTTTTCTCATTCTACTTTAGAAGAGATTATTACATCTTTAGAGAGTACGGATAGTGATTTTGCCAACAAAACTAAACAACTATTATTATCGAAATCACCTATCTCCTTGAAAGTTACCTTGGAGCAATTACGAAGAGGAAAAGATAAATCATTAGAAGCTTGCTTTGATATGGATTTAATACTTGCGAAGAACTTCTTAAAATCAACTGATTTTTATGAAGGAGTTCGTTCTATTGTTATCGATAAAGATAAAAAACCAAACTATCAATATAAGAAATTAGATGACGTTAAAGCTGATTTAGTAGAATCCTATTTTAATTAAATAAACCGGCTACACGTACTATAATAGTGGGAGAGGTCATACAGAAATGACCTCTCCCATCAATTTTAGTTATTCTCTAGATTTAAAACCATCTTTCAGTAACTACTTTTTTACGCGTATAGAATTGTACCCCATCTTTTCCATTTGTTCCTAGATCACCGTAAAATGATGCTTTATTTCCTGCAAATGAGAAGAAAGCCATTGGAGCAGGAACATTAACATTTACCCCGATCATGCCTGCATCTATTCTATTACGAAACTGTTGAGCAGATTTGCCGCTATTCGTATAAATTACAGCTCCATTAGCAAATTTTGATTGATTCGTCACCCGAATACCTTCCTCCAAATCTGACACACGTACGACACTTAAAACTGGTGCAAAAATCTCATCTTGCCAAATTTTCATATCTTGGGTTACATGATCAAAAATCGTTGCTCCCACATAATAACCATCTGGAGTTTCTTCTTTAATTTTTCTTCCATCAACTAAAAGATGTGCTCCTTCATCTACACCAGAATCGATGTAACTGAGTACACGCTCCTTATGGGATTCCCGAATAACTGGTCCGATAAAATTACTGTCATCCATTCCATCGCCAACTCGAAGTTTTTTTGTTTCTTTTACTAACTTCTCTAAAAATTCATCAGCTATATCATCTACTACCGCAACAACGGAACAAGCCATACATCTTTCTCCACTACTTCCAAACGCTGCTCCAAGAACTCCCTGAATTGTTTTTTCTACGTCGCAATCAGGCATTACTACTGCATGATTTTTTGCTCCAGCCAAAGCTTGAACACGTTTCCCATGGGCAGTTCCAGTTTGATAAACATGTTTAGCCACAGGCTCTGAACCAACAAAGGAAACCGCTTCAATATCTGGATGTGTTAAGAAACGATTAACGACTTCTTTTCCGCCATGGACTAAATTTAAAACTCCTTTTGGAAATCCAGCTTCATAGAATAATTCAACGAGTCTTTCTGCTAATATTGGTGTTCTTTCTGAAGTCTTTAATACAAACGTATTTCCACACGCAATAGCTAAAGGGAACATCCAAAGTGGAACCATCATCGGAAAATTAAAAGGCGTAATACCTGCTACAACTCCTAAAGGATAACGCCATATTGAACCGTCTATACCTTTAGCAATACTAGGTAATGCATCGCCCATCATCATAGATGGAGTAGAAGTAGCTAATTCTACCACTTCAATTCCTCGTTGTACCTCACCTTGTGCATCTCTCAGTGATTTTCCATTTTCTAACGTAATGATCTTAGCTAACTCTTCTTTATTATCTTGTAGTAACTTCCAATAATCGAGTAAATACCTTGTACGATTTGGTACAGGAATGTCTGACCATTCTGGAAATACTTCTTTTGCCGCGGCAACAGCCATATCTACATCTTCTACATCAGAGATAGTCACCGTAGCTATTGTTTCTCCTGTTGCGGGATTAGGAATCACTTCTTGCTTCCCGCTTTTGGCATCTACCCATTTCCCATTAATATAATTTTGCATGTGTTTTGTTTCAGAACTAATCATGTCGTCGCCTCCTTATTTTGATCAATAGTATCTTTCAGATATTTATAAAGTACTGCCATATCTTGATCCCCATATCCTTGATGTTCTAAATTCCTATACAAATCTAGTAACGATTTACTAATTGGCAAGTCTAATTGATTATTGTCCGCTACTTCCATAGCAAACTCTAAATCTTTTCTTAATAACTTTAATGCAAACCCTGGATTAAAATCATTTGGTTCTATAAACGTTTTATAGTTTCTTTCATATATTCGACTTTGTCCATAGCTAACATTCATCATCGAAAATAAATCGTTTAAATCGATATCTTTTTGATTAGCAATTTGAAGTGCTTCACTTACTCCTGCAGTATAAAACCCAATCAATAGATTATTGATAAGCTTTACTGTAGTTCCTTTATCTATTTGTTCTCCAACATGAAAGACATTTCCTCCAATAACGTTCAGAATATCTTTCACTTTTTGAAAAGTTTCTTCTTTTCCTCCAACCATCACCGTTAAAGTTTGGTTTTCTGCACCAACCACTCCACCACTAACCGGAGCTGCTAAAAATGGGATTGATCTTTCTGACAAGGAAGCCTCCAATTGCTGATTTAACTCAGGAGCGACCGTGCTTGTATCAATCACTACTTGTGAAGAATTACAATGATCAAGCAATCCACCTTTATTCAGATATACAGCTTCCACTGCTTTATTCGATGGCAAACTAGTAAGAATTACATCACTTTCTGCAACTAAGTCAGCACTCGAAAGAGCAATATTTCCTCCAGACTTTTTAAAAAGCAGCGATCTTTCCTCGTTAACATCAAAGCCTATGACCTCATATCCACTGTTCATTAAACCAATAGACATCGGTAACCCCATGTTTCCTAATCCAATAAATCCGATCTTAGACATAATATCCCCCTTTTCTTATTAGTGATTTAGCAATATTCTCCTTTGCTTCGTAGATATTAATAAAATCAGGAATTAATAAATCCTTAATTTCATCTAAATAACGGCTTTTTTCTAAATCATCACCCTCTAGAGCTACAATGATACGTTTGGTTCTTTCAAGAATTCGTTGTAAATTCTCTTCTAATATAATTTGAGTCATATGCTTCGTTACTTCGGAGTGATCACTATTCATCTCAGCTGTTTTCATTGCATATACATCCATCACTGTATCCGCAATTACCCCTTGATACATTTGTTTTGTTTCCCTATCACTTGAAGTAACCGCTTTCAACATTTTGTTTAATAATATTATCCCTTGTCGAATGTATACACTTTGCTCTAATCTTATCTCTTCATTTAGTTTCTCTTCATCGTACTGTTTTAAAAATGATTTCGCAATTGTTAAACGATTGATTTCAGATGTTCCTTCAAACAATCGATTGATCCTCGAATCGCGATATAATCTTTCTACCTCATATTCTTGCATATAACCATATCCACCATGGATTTGTAATGCCTCATCTACTATCATATCAAGCGATTCAGATGCGAGCACTTTGTTGATGGAACAATCCATAGAAAAACGAGCAAGCGATGAAATAAAATTTTCTTTACCATTATCTATCAATTGTCGATCAAGCAAACTAGCAGTGTAGTATGCCGTACACTCTGACTTATAGATAGCTGTAGCCATATTTGCTATTTTTTCTTGGATTAATCCAAACTCAACAATATTTTTGCCAAACTGTTGACGGTCTTTACCATATTTAATAGCAAATTCTAGTGCTTGTTTCGACATGCCTATGTTGGAGAAAGCAATTTTCAATCTTGCTAGATTTAGTATATTTAATGCGATACGATGACCTTTTCCAACTTCACCTAGAACTTGTGCAGAATCTAATTCTACATCCTCTAAAATTAATGTCGCTGTGGATGAACCTTTGATACCTAATTTCTTCTCTTCAGGCCCTATAGATACCCCTTTAAATGTTCTTTCAACAATAAAGGCCGTAATACCTTGTTCTGTATTCGCAAATACCACATATACATTTGCAATATGTGCATTTGTAATCCATTGCTTCTCTCCATTGATAGTCCATGTCTGGTTCTCGTCATTCCATTTTGCTGTCGTTTTGGAAGCCAATGCATCTGATCCGGCATTTGGTTCTGTTAATGCATATGCTCCAACCCATTCACCTGAAGCAAGTTTTGGTAAATATTGATTTTTTTGAGCCTCATTGCCGAAATAAACATACGGTAACGTACCAACACCAGAGTGAATATTAAATGCTACACTGAAGGAAGCAGCATATCCCATTTTTTCTGCAATAATGCCAGACATTCGTTTTCCAGCTTCAAGTCCACCATATTCTTCCGGGACTTCTGCACCCATTAACCCTAATTGTCCAACTTCTTTCATTCTCTTTTTCTGTAACGTATAGTCATGATCTTCTAATTGGTCCATATTAGGCAAAATTTTCTCTTCCACTAATTGATGTATCGTTTTAGAAATTAGTTGTTCGTCTTCATTTAAATTGATTGAATAGCTGTCTACTTCTAATCCCCTTTCATCAGGGAACAAAGATCTCTTATCAGTAAGTTTCATTCTTAAAACCTCCTTCCAATTATATACATGCAAAAAGCATGCCAACTCAAATTGAAGTCACTTCCCCTACATTCAAGGTATTATATTGTCAAATTGTATAGACACTCAATGTCAAAACTGCCTAATTTGACATGTTTATTCAAGTGTATAACGAGATAGTTTATTATAGAGTGTAGCACGCGATATTCCTAATAATTTTGCAGCCTTTGTTTTATTGCCTTTTACATGTTCTAATGTTTCTTTTATACGATCTCTCTCTTCTTCTTCCGATAATGATTCCGCTACTTTTTTATTCGCTAAAAAGTTATACGATGATAAGCGTTGTTTGTCATCAATATCATCAGGTAAATTATCTAATGTCATATGTTGGGATTCCGACAACACATATAATCGTTCTAAAAAATTGATAAGCTCCCTAATGTTTCCTTTCCATGGTTGAGTATACATCCATTGGACTACTAATTGATCAATCGTTTTTCTATCACCATATTCATTATTTAATTCGGCTATTTTATGGGAAACAATGATTGGGATATCCTCCGCCCTCTCGCGTAAAGAAGGAATATGAATAGGTATTACATACAAACGATAATATAAATCTTCTCGAAACGTACCTTCATGAACCATTTGCTTGATGTCTTTATTTGTAGCGGTTATCAACCTGAAATCGATATTTGATTGATGATTACTTCCTACTCTTTCCACACTTTTTTCTTGAATAACACGTAAAATTTTAGCTTGCATGGTTAATGGCATATCACCTATTTCATCTAGAAAAAGCGTCCCCTTATGAGCTAATTCTATCTTTCCAGGTTTTCCTCCTTTTTCTGCGCCAGTAAATGCTCCCGAACTGTAACCGAACAATTCAGATTCTAATAGTGCTTCTGGAATAGCGGCACAATTTACGCTTATAAATCTTCCTCTAGTTATCGGACTCTCATTATGAATCGCTTGGGCAACAATATCTTTCCCAACTCCGCTCTCCCCTGTTATTAAGACCGGTGCTTTTGATTGCGAAGCTTTTCTAGCTATTTTCTTAGTTTTCGTAAAACACGGGCTATCACCTAGTAAATCTTCAAATCGAGTCAGTGAATTTTTTTTATTGGGATCTTTAGTAAACTTACTATGCTTTGTCTTATCTAATTCTTCCATCTGATCGATAACTTGATATATTTCAGATACCCCTTCATAAACCAAGATGCCTGCTGCAGCAACCACTTTATTGTCTTTCCATATAGGAATTCGATGTACGACAAGATTCTGACCTTGTAATCGATGAGCTTGACTGCGTTCTGGTACACCTGTTTTTAGCACCACAGGTAATCGAGTATTTTCAATAATTAATGCAGCATCTTTTCCAATTGCTTCTTCTGTAGGTACTTTTACATATCTACTATATGCTTCATTAAATAAGCGAATAATCCCTTTATCATCTACCACAGTCAACCCTTCGTATGCAGTATCAAATACCATTTCGTATAAATGTAACATTTCTTCTTTTTGCTTTAATTCTTTCGTTATCGTTGTATGATAATGAAGCCATTCCTTACCTGTAATTTCTCCTATTAATTCTCCTTCATCATTAACAATATATGTAGGGATATCTTGAAGCTTATCTATTAGTAAGTCAGCAGAAGCCACTCGATCACAACTCCTTATAAATGAGCTAACTTTTTCATCATTATCTTTTTGGACCACATCCTGTAATTTAATTATCCCTTTCCATTTCTGATTTTCTACTACTGCTATTTCTGTCAGATTATTTTCCAATAAAATGTGAAGCGCACGTTTTAAAGGTTCTTCTGGATGTAAATAAAGTGGATTCGGATACATCCAATCAATGATTTTGTCAGTCATATGTATCCCCCATTCCAAAATTAATTTATAAAAATTCTGTTATTTAAGTGTAGTACTACTACTTATGTGAACGTATAAATCTAATAAGCTTATAAGGTACACCCTGTTCCTACTTTGAAACAGCTCCCAACTTGATGGAACAAAAAACAAAACATCGTATATACATTTACAACAGTTGGTTATCTCATATAAGTTAAATATAAGCGCTTAACTATTTGTAGATTTACGTATGAATATATTTATACGTTTCTTTAGCTAGGCTTTCTAATAAATGAATGACAGGTATTTGCGTAGTCAAATTAAATGATTCTCTATACTCTGTGGAAACAAAATAAGAAAGATTGTAATCAGATAGTTTTGCCAACGTACAGTCGGGATAATTCGTTATACTAATTACTTTTGTTCCCTCTTCCTTTGCTCGATTAGTAAGATTGATGATGGTTTCCGTTTCCCCAGATACTGATAATACTATAGCAATGCTATTTTTCAGTGGAGAAGTGTACATGGGAAAAAAGGGGTCTTTTATATACAGTGAAAACTTTTTTAAGGCTGAAAAATACCTAGAACCATATTCCGCTAAAATACCCGATGTTCCTATTCCAATGAAAATAATTGTTTCTGCAGCAGCAATAGATTGAGAAATCATGCGAATTCGCTGATCATAGTCATGTTGCATTGTACGTTCTAAGTATTCGGTTAATGTGGTAGTTGAATGAATAAAACTTAATTTTTCCGTTTGATTTATATAGATTTTTAATTGAACTTTAAATTCAGTAAATCCATCGAATCCTAGTTTTCTACAAAACCTTAAAATACTAGTTGGTGAAACATGCGTTTCATTTGCCAAATCCCGAATACGCATATAAATCACCTTTTCTGGATGTGTGACAATAAAATTATATAAAGCGAACTCTAAATCGGAAAACTCACTAATTTTTTTATTGGAAAACATCATTCATTCACTCGCCATTTCTCTTTAGTATGTAAGTTTATTATAAATCATATTTTGATAATTTTAAATTATTAGAAGGGATGTTTTCATTTTATGAACGGAATAAAAATTGTCACTATAGGTGGAGGGTCAAGCTACACCCCTGAACTTATAGAAGGATTTATTAAGCGTTATGATGAATTACCCGTCAATGAAATCTGGCTTGTAGATATTGAAGCAGGAAAAGAAAAGTTAGAAATTGTAGGTGATCTAGCAAAAAGAATGGTAAAAGAAGCAAATGTCCCTATCAATATTCATCTGACACTTGACCGAAAAGAAGCACTTAAGAACGCAGATTTTGTAACCACACAATTTCGGGTTGGCCAACTGGAAGCAAGGGCAAAAGATGAGAGAATACCTTTAGAATATGGAGTAATTGGTCAAGAAACAAATGGACCAGGTGGGTTATTTAAAGGACTTCGAACGATTCCTGTCATTCTAGATATCGTCAAAGATATGGAAGAACAATGTCCAAATGCTTGGTTAATTAACTTCACAAATCCTGCCGGAATGGTCACTGAAGCTGTGCTAAGACATAGCAATTGGAAAAAAGTTATTGGTCTGTGCAATGTTCCTATAGGGATGAAGATGATGGTTGCAAACTTTTTAGAAGTGGAGCCACATCGAGTAGAAATAGACTTTGCTGGACTCAACCATATGGTCTTCGGTTTACATATTTATGTAGACGGAAAAGAAACTACTTCTGATGTATTAAAACGAATGACAGAGACTAATTCCACTGGTACTATGGAAAATATTGTTGACCTGGGATGGGAACCCTCCTTTATTGAAGCCCTAGGAGTCCTTCCATGTCCATACCATCGTTATTATTTTAAAACAGATGAGATGCTTGACAATGAAAAAGAAAATGCCGTATCAAGCGGTACTCGTGCAGAGGTAGTAAAAAAATTAGAAGATGAGTTATTTGAGCTGTATAAAGACCCGACTCTATCAATTAAACCACCTCAATTAGAGAAGCGAGGTGGAGCATACTATAGTGAGGCTGCATGTAGTTTAATAGATTCTATTTATAATGATCGGAGAGATATTCAGCCAGTAAATACAATAAATCGTGGTGCAATTCAAAGTATCCCTTATGAGTCTGCGGTAGAAATAAGCTGTGTGATTACAAAAGAAGGTCCAAAACCAATTATCATGGATGAGCTTCCTGTAGCAGTTCAAGGGTTGGTCAGTCAGATCAAGTCTTTCGAAAGGATAGCGGCAGATTCCGCTGTTTCTGGTGATTATAATAAAGCACTTTTAGCAATGACGATTAATCCCCTTGTTCCATCAGATACGATCGCTAAGAAAATTCTCAATGAAATGTTAGAAGCACATAAAGATTATCTGCCCAACTTTTTTGAAAAAGTCCAATAACAACGAAAAGTTCCGATCATTTGAATCTAGTGATCGGAACTTTCTCTTATTATAGAAATCTATTAATACGCAAGCGTATTCCAAGCAGTAATAGATTCAAAAGCGTCTTGGGATGTAGTTGTCCCTGTAACTACTTCTTCCCATTCTTGGGAGCTGCCAGGAATATCTCCTCTCGTCCACCATTTCGCCTGATATAATTTGCCATTATAAATTACTTGGTCACCACCAAGGTACACTGTACTTGCATTCCATTCCGGTACATCTGGTAATTCAGGTTCTTCTGGATCACCTGGTTCAGGATCTGGACCTGTAGACTCTCCACCAAAATTAGCATCAATAACATTATAGAAAGCATTTGCCGTGTCATTTACGTCCCAAACCCCTAAGATAATATGATACCCTGATCTTTCAGGTATAGTTACTTGATGTGTAACTTTTTGTCCTGGACGGGCTCCTCCATCATAAATTTCATAGAATGGTACTAATTCAAATTGATCTCTTGTAAGCGGTTCATTAGGATTCCAATCTGGTTTTGTAATGTAATAATGCCATTTCGTAGTTGCATGCATCGCAGTTAGATGCCATGTAAATGTATTCGTTCCCCAGTCCATATCGACCTTTTCCCAACGGTTTGCAGATTGCTCATCTAATTCTGGGAAAGCTCCTCCAGCAGATGCAATCTGTCCATCAGGAATACTTGGACCTGGAAAACCTTTTGGTGCTTCTAGACTTTGCGGCTCCCATTGAATCGCTCCACAATCAGTATTCACTTGTTCGTGACATAATAGATTCCTTGATTGAGGTTCTTCGATGTAACCATGTGCAGAAACTGTTTGCCAAGCAGCAAACGTAAAAAAGGCGAGTGCAGCAATGGATGTTCCGAATAATTTCATTGACTTTGTTCTAAACACTGCTTTCATGTTACTCCTCCTTTAAATAGTAGCGGAATTAAACTTGGAAAATACTTTATTTATTGGTTTTATTTTCCAACCGCCTATATTTTTATATCTTACAGGGTCATTTTGGCAGCGTCAACAAAGATTATAATGTTTTACAGTATTGTAAATTTTTAACAATATTGAAATTTTAAAGGATTTTACTTTATAAACTTTGCGCTAATAAGTTATTCTAAATGACATTAAATTCAAAATAATATGTCACTAAACATTATAATGATATAATAATTAAATATTTAATTTGTTTATGAACAATAAAACACACTATGTGTCTTGCCTACCGTGATAATGACATAGCGTTTCATTTCATAAACTCCTTTATTCCTTCTTCCGGCCAATTACTTCTACTTCAACAACCTCACCAATTTGTGCTGGATAAGATTCCATAATTCCACCTTTGAAGGTCACTTTTATATAATCACCATTTTGTAAGTCAACTTTCGTCTTGTTTCTAAAAGAGACAAGCGCATTTAGAGGATCTAATTGGCTAAAATACTTTGCGTGGTCTTCTTTGGATTCATCTGTATCATGGTCGAAAGCTTGGTTGCGATAATAGTCAAAATGCTGACTCATATAGTAAATGTACTCTGATTCTTCCTCAAAACTTTCAAACGAATCACGCATATCGATATAACCATTGAAATAATAACCTTGCAGAGTTCCCTCTTGTTCACTTAGTGGTATTTCATGATCTTGATTATCTTTTTCATTCAAATTAGAAGTACCTGACGACGATTGATTGGAACTAGGTAACATAACAAATGTAACCACGCCAAGAAACGTAAGTAATATCAATCCACTAAGAAAAATAAACAGTATTTTCTTCACATAAATCCCCCTAATTGATTATTTGAAGAATCTCTTTAGCTATTTGTTTACTAGACATACACATAGTATCAAATTGATGTGTTGATGAATTGCTCTTATAAACTGCATGATGCCAGCGATATACATATTCTGGCACTTGTTTACCGTCCCATTCTTGTCCCCATGTGCGATTTCTTCTTTCCATCACAACTTCAGGTGGACAATATATGGTAAAAAAATGCACATTTTCTTCTTTGAGGATTTTTTTCATTTCTTCATATGGATTAAATTCCATAAAATAATCTGTATGAAAACCTACATCGACAATAACGTGAAGCCCTTGGTTACTATAACAAGTAATGGAATGAAACAAAGCAATGTAAAGTTTTTTCACTTTCTCCTCTAGTTCTGGAAACTCTTCACCAGGTCTCAATCCCATTCCAGGTGAAAATTTTTCATCGATCATAGCTGCTGTTTGATCTACTCCTAAATTAACCCATATTTCCTTTGATAGTGATTGAAGTTCTTTAATAACACTTGATTTTCCGGATCGTGGTACACCATTTAAAATTACAATTTCCCCTCTCAGTATTGACCCTCCTGTTCTTTTTCATATCACGATGTCAAACAAACTACTTTAATTATAACAAAATATTCAGAACTTAATCATAACGGATAGGTGCTCTCCATATTTATTAAATAAGGAGGGATTGTCCATGAGAGCAGCTTTAGAAAGTATCAATAATAAATGGGTCCGCCTGTTTATACTTCTCGTAGTATTTGCTAATACAGTATCTATGCTATTTGGCCATCAACTCATTCCTTTTACGAATGAAGAAATTGCCACGGGATTATCAGTACTGGCATTAGCACTATCGGAGATTTGGAATCATTGGAAAAACAATAGCTATACTAAGAGCGCAAAAGAAGCAGACAAGTATTTAAAACAATTAAAAATATAAAAATAACTGAATGGTTTACATTTGAATGAATATTGCTTATGATGAAACTATAATAAATAAAACTGCATATTCTATCGTACGCACTAGGGGAGCTATAACTATGGCTGAGAAGGCAATGCCTGACCCTTATAACCCGAACTAGATAATACTAGCGTGGGGAAGTGTAGTTCGTTGTATGAATATATATTTACTTTTTTTCATTCATATATACAAACTGCATTCCCTTAGGAGTGCAGTTTTTTTATTGCCCAAAAATAAGGAGGAATACACGATGACAAACATTTGCAGTACAAGCAGAATTACAGGATGCCAATTTACTTTATTTCCGATGAGTAGTGATTTTGTCGATATTATTTTATCTACCCTTGAGGAAGTGGATACGTCAAAAGTATGGAAAGAAACAGATGATGTTACTACATGTATTCGCGGAAAATCGATTCATATCTTTGATGTGACAAAAGCTATTTTCTTACATGCAGCAAAAACTGGAGAACATGTAGCCATGAGTGGAACTTTTTCCATTGGATGCCCAGGTGATTCTTCTGGTGATGTTTACATGGAGGAGTCTGATAAATTAATGAACGAATCTAATTCAAATAGTTTAAAGCAGCAAGCAGGATGTAAATTTTCTCTATACCCGCTTGGCCGTGAAGATTATATGGATAAAATCTATGAACAAATTGATTTATCTAAAAATACAGGTGTACAGGTTAGTCATTCTCATTATGCAACACGGCTAGACGGAGATGTAAATGATATTTTCTCTGCACTACAACAATCCTTTGACAATGTACGAGAAGTTGTATCACATGTGACGATGACATTTACTATATCTGCAAATAGTCCGTCAAATAAAGGTTAAAAGGTGGATATCTATGACGAAAAACTGGAAATTAAAAGATGTTGTTTTAATGTCAATGCTTGGAGTAGTTTTCGGGTTAATTTATCTTGCTTTCTTTGGAGTGGGAAATATATTATTTGGAGCACTCACTCCATTAGGATTAGGTCCATTAGGTTATGAATTTATATTCGGGATATGGTTTATTGTATCTATTGTTGCTGCCTACATTATTAGAAAACCAGGCGTCGCTTTCACTTCCGAAACAATTGCTGCTCTAACTGAAGTTCTAATTGGCTCTACCTCAGGACCAACATTAATATTATCCGGTATGGTACAAGGTCTCGGTGCGGAACTCGCTTTCGCAGCTACTGGTTGGAAAGATTACCGCCTGAGAATACTCATTTTTTCTGGAATTGGAGCCGCAGTGATTAGTTTTCCTTACCATTACTTCATGTCTGGATACGATGCTTATGCCTCGTGGTTAGTAGGATTAATGTTTGTCACTCGAATTATAAGCGGCGCAATTTTATCTGGTCTTCTTGGAAAATTAACAGCTGACCAACTAGCTAAAACTGGAGTGCTTAGTGGTTATCCACTAGGAAGGGAGCGTCAGAAACAACGTGAACAAAGCGCATCTTGATCAACCCCTATTTAAACTTGATAATTTTTCATTTATGTACAATACAAGCGAAACTGCTAGTATTCATCAGTTATCTTTATCGATCTATGAAAATGACATTACCATTCTAATGGGGGCAAGTGGTTCTGGGAAAAGTACTTTGGCACTTTGTTTAAATGGACTTTATCCAGAAGCTGTAGAAGGAACCACAAAAGGAAATATTTTATATAAGGGTAAGAATATTGCCGAGTACCCAAGAGGTATAATTAACCAAGAGGTTGGCATCGTATTTCAAGACCCGGAAAGTCAATTTTGTATGGTTCGAGTGGAAGATGAATTAGCTTTTGTACTAGAAAACCTAGCTATTCCACGTTCTGAAATGAAAAAAAAGATAAAGAAGGTATTACAACAAATAGGAATGCTCGAGTACATAGATGCCGACATTCACCGTTTATCCGGAGGCCAGAAACAAAAAATAGCTTTAGCTTCTGTCTTACTAATGGAGCCAAAGTATATCATTTTAGATGAACCAACAGCGAATCTCGACCCTATGTCCAGATTAGAATTTATTGAGCTTATAATTGCAATACAAAAGAAAACAAATACCGGCGTACTAATTATTGAACATCAAGTCGATGATTGGGAAATGTATGCAGATCGGCTAGTCGTATTAAGTAAAGATAATCACATTCTAATAGATGAAAAGCCCGAAACAGCTTTCCAATTACATCAAAATATGCTGCGAAACCAACAAATTGCAATTCCAATGAAGTATCTGGATAACCAAGAAACTATTAAGAAAGTATCGCACGAAAAATCTATGCCTGTGTGTTTAGAAGTTCATCATCTTCACTATTACCAGAAGAAGTCTGCTATATTAAAGGATATTTCTTTTTCAGTTAAGCAAGGTGAATTTATTACGATATTAGGAGAAAATGGTGCTGGAAAATCTACCCTACTACAATGCTTAATCGGATTAAAAAAGTATCACAATGGTAATATCTTATTTCAAGGAAAAGATTTACAAGCATGGGATCGGAAAATATTATCGAAACATACTGGGTTTGTTTTTCAACAACCCGAGCATCAATTTATTTGTGATACGGTATTTGATGAGGTCGCTTTTGGTATGCGCTTAAACAATTATACTACTAGTGAAATTAATCATCGTACGATTTCTTTACTGCAGGCATTTCGACTATTGGATCATCAATGGAAGAATCCTTTTACACTAAGCGGAGGTCAAAAACGTCGTTTAAGTGTAGCTACAATGTTAGATGAAACACCAGATTTACTTTTATTTGATGAACCTACATTTGGACAGGATGCTCATACTACAAAAGAATTGATGAACATGATATTGGAACTGCAAGCTCAAGGAACAGCTATTATTTTTGTAACACATGATATGGATTTAGTAGATACATATTGTGAACGGGCATTAGTGATAGATAAAGGAAGCGTACGTTTTGATGGGAATCCACAATCGCTTTGGAATCAGAAAGAGTTATTACAAGATACTAGATTAAGAGAACCTTATCGTGTTCGAGAATCTGTTAAACGAGAAGTGGTGCATATGCAATGATTGAGAATAGAAATCCTAGCATGAAAGCTCTGGCAGTTTTAATTCCTGGAATATTTCTTAGTTTTTCTTTCGATATGATTACACCCTTCATCTATTTATTGTATATCTTAGCAATAACATTTATCCTAGCAAGCGTCCCATTGAAGAAATGGTTCCTGATTTTCATGCCACTTTCGTTGTTTGCTACATCACTCGCTTGGATGACAATGCTTTACACCGATGAATCCTACGCAACTGGAGACGTTATTTTTACATTTCTTTGGTTTGAAGTGACGACAGGTAGTGCTGAAGTCGGAATAAGCCTTGCTTTACGTTCCTTATGTTTTATAGCATTATCCTTATTATTTGTATTCACGACAAATCCAACAAAATTTATGTTAAGTTTAATGCAACAATGTAAGTTATCTCCAAAATTAACCTATGGTATTTTAGCTGGTTATCGCTTTTTGCCAATGTTACAACATGAATTTGAATTACTGAAACAAGCGCATCGTATCCGAGGAATCAGCAGAGCAGAAGGGTGGCAGAACCGGCTACAAAATATGAAACAATATGCTATTCCTTTGCTAGCAAATTCGATAAGAAAAGCCGAACGAGTTGCAATAGCAATGGAATCCAAAGGCTTTACTGGAGAACGCGAGCGTACGTACTATCATCGAATGAAGGTTAATAGAAAAGATTGGATATTCCTTTTTGGAATGATTTTTGCATTAATCATTGCTTATTACACGTCGTATCAACTAGGTTATTTGAATATATTTGGAAATGAGATTGGGAAATAGGTGTTTTAACAAAAAGGCTCATCCGAATAAACACTTTTGCTGAATCCATAACGAAATGTACTTGCTTATCCAGCGAATAGGTGATACCGCTGATACTTATACATCAGCGGTATCACCTTCCCCTTCTCCCAAAACAATCTACATATTTCTTCGTATTCGATTGTCACTTGTAAAATTTTGATTATGTGCTAAATCCCTTATTAAAAAAGAGGTGATGATATATGAGCAAGAGAGTCGTTTATATTTTACTAATTATAGCAATTATTCTCATGCTTAGTTCCTTTTTATTTGTCTATGGTATTCAACATTTTCCGTTTAATGGATAAGAAAAATCATTCCTACTTAATAGAAATTGAATAAACCCTAAGGTAGTAACAATAAAAATAGAACATCCCTTGCAGTAGATTTTTTCACTACAAGAGATGTTCTAATTAGGCCTCTTCCTTTATCTCCACTGTTCAATTAATTCTTCAGCACTAGCTTTTAGTACATTGAAAGCATTCTCAGTAATTAATTGTTCTTCTTTTATAACTTGCAATAACTCTATAAAACTATTCATATGATTTATTGCCTTATCCACGGATTGATTTTCTTGATAATGCGCGACTGAATTCAAGTGAGTCTTTAAATGCCTAGCTGTTTCTTCACTTGATATATCTCCTGCAGCCAATAACTCATCAACCTGTGTTTTCACTTCTTCGATAGTAGATTCAACTGGTTCTTCAGACCCCTCTGTTTCAGTAATAATCTTCTGACCATCTGACTGCTTTGTCATTGTAAACTCATCATATATTTCACCTAAAGCGTTATATGATTCATATTTCAATTCATCTCCATCAACATAAATGTGTTGATACATCTGAGTATCTTCTGCACCACTTCTCACATAAGCGTTATTTTCCTCCCAAACTACTTCAGATCTATTATACATCTTTGGACCAGAGACGGAGTTAACAAACATCGTACCAGTGCTGTATTCTTTTTCTCCATCTTCTTCATTACTCAAATGTCCTCGAGCATATGTGTGGTCATGTCCTTGAAAGATTAAGTCTACATTATGCTTTTCAATCACAGGCAATACCGCTTCACGTAGCGCTACGTTATCACGTCCTTCTCCGGAAGAGAAAATTGGATGATGGAACGTAATAACTGTCCATTTATTCGGATTGTTCTCCAGGACCTCATCCAACCATTCGGCTTGCTGATCAATATCTACATGTCCTGTATTGGAATCTAAAGAGATAATTCGCATATCCTGGTAATCCCAGTAGCCTACTTGCTCTTCTAGTCCCTCAGGACCGTTACCAGGATAGGCAAATTGAGGTCCAAAATATTCAGAGAGTGTATTAGGTCCATTTGTAATTCTATAATATTCATGGTTTCCTGCTGTTGCAATGCTTGGTATCATGCCATTAATCCATCCAGCGCTTTCATACCACTCACCCCATTGCTCATCTGCATCACCATGATTTATCATATCTCCAGCATGAACAATAAAGCTTGCTTCAGATAAGTCTGAATACGCACTGCGCATCACCCTTGACCAGTGCTCTTTGATATCGTTTTGAGCATCACCCATGTAAATAAATGAAAAAGGCTCGTCTTCTTCTGATGCCGTAGTGAACTCATACCACTCACTCCAATTTGCACCATCGCCCACGCGATACAAGTATTGTGTATCTGGTTCAAGACCTTCAAAGTTCACTGTATGGTATTGGCTCGTATAGCCAAGGTTAGCCTCAATTTCTTCACTTGTTTCTGCCTCAATCGTTGATGTATTACTAGTAAAATTAGGCCCTTCTTCGGCTACTGCAATTTCTGCCACAGGAGACGTAACACTTTCATCTGTTCTCCATGAAACAGATTGAGTTGTAGCTGTATCCCCTTCCCATCCTAGTAAAACTCGATCCGGAACTGGGCTAGGTTTATACGTTTCTGCATCAGGATGCTCTTGCTGATCTGCCACAGCAACTGCACTTGGTAAAATAATTCCAACTGTAAGCAACGCAGCTATAGAGCGCTTTTTAAATTTGAAATCTTTTTCACTTTTCAAATCTCTTAATACATTCTTCATAAATAACTTCCCTCCCTGAAAAATTAAGATTCTTAGTTTATTAGAGTAATATTAAAAATTGCACTACAAGTTCGTTCAAGTTTGTTCGATCATCACTGTATTTACCTAGATATCTTCTCCTTCACCTTGTGTTGCAATAAATGTCCACTCAAGGTTTAAAGCATCACCCTGGAACTGATTTTGGTCTTCTCCGCTATCTTTGAAGTTGAATTGAACGACAAGATCATGTGAGTCTCCTGCCGCAAGACCTTCATTGCCAATAGCTGGATAAAAAATATGTTCATTAATCGCTTCAGGTGTCATGTCTTGCAGCTCAGCTAATGTTGTTTGATAAATCACTTCATCCAAGTTATTTACGTTATAAAGAAATTCTACTTCTATGTGTTCTCCAAAATCCTCGGAATTATCACCTTGTGCATCCTCAACAGTATAATTCGTTTCTAAATACACTGTATTAATATCGAGCGTACCACTATTTTGAAGCTCAAAGTCACGAACCATCGAATCTCCAGGTGCCATATTTTCCACATTAATAATCTCCGTAGGCTCTGCTGTTAGATCCAGTGTGCCCGCAGCGAATGTGTTGCTTGTTTCTGTGCTGTCACTAAAGTATGCAAACGTGCCACCTCCTATCAATGATAATCCCAATACTGCTGTAGCTACACCCATACCTAATTGCTTTTTGATTCCCATCATGATTCCTCCTTAAAAAGATTTAATTTTATTGTGAACGCATCATCAGGTGGTAAGCCTGATAAGACGAAGTCACTGATGATTACTTACTTCTGTTTTTTCTTTACTTGAGGTTTCTACTTGCCTTAACGCTCGTCCAATATTAATAATCGAATAGCCAACTAGCATTACACCAGGTATGATCAATAAGAAAAGTGCACCCTCTTCAGAATTAGCAAATTGAGTCGCATATCCTACATATGGAATGGTGAACCCGGTATATTGCCCAAGGATACTGTCAGCGACCACCAATTCAGAATCTGCTCTATTATTGTTATCCCCTTTAGTCACATATTGCTCTCCGTTATTCTTTACTTCTTCAACTCTGTGGGTAATTACCATCCCATCTGAATTTTGGAAAGTGATGATATCTCCTTTTTGAAATTGTGTAGTATCTTCTTGTGGATGGATTGATATGATAGATCCTGTTTGAAATTCTGGCTCCATAGATCCGGATAAAACTGTTTTTAATTGATATCCGAATACATTTGGTGTTCCATCGGTTGCTTGTTGTAAAATGACTGTGAACACAGTAACAATCAGTAACATAGATAGTACGGTTGTTATCAGTCCGCTTGTAAGCTTTTTCATGCTTCGCCACATCATCTAATCTCACCTCACATTGTTTTTTCCTTGAATGTTTCATTTTTTTAATCATGTTTATATAAACTTTGAGAGCTGTTATTCATCGCCAGTTGTATCATCAACCTCTTCATCTGCATCTTTCTCTTGTGATTCATTTTCATCTTTTTCTCTTTGCTCAAGCTCTTCTTCTGCCACCGGTTTGTTAGAATCATTTGATTCCTCCATTGGTTTAGTGCTCGTACCATTGGTTGATCCATTCGTTGAATCATCAATTGATTGCTTGTTCAAATTATTTGTCGGTTCATTTTCCAACCCATCCTCAATTGCTTCATCTACTTTATTAGGATCATCATATCCAGCATATGTATCGGAAGCCAATATGCCTCCTTTCAACAACTCCGTTTCAGTTTGAAATACAGCGGTTGTTGGTGATGTTATCATCGTAGAAATATAGATCGACAAAAATAATATAGCGATTAATTGAATAAGAAGATGGAACTTAATTTTTCTAATCGGGTTTCTTTTCATTCAATCACTCCCGGGAATTTATAGATGTGCCTGGCTTCTTCCGGTTTTACATTTATTTAGCAAAAATCCTACTTAATTCTATTATTTTCTAATAGATTTACTTTCTCTACATTTGAAGTATAGTAGAGTACTGTTAATAGATTATGGAGTTAACATTAATATTTTGTAAATTAAGAAAATAAATATTTTTCATAATTATAAAGTATCAGTCTTAAAGTATTGTTTATTCATTACTATATTAATTAAATAGGTATAAAGGATTGATAAAAGGAATTCACTTGGGTGAAAATGTTCAAATTATAATTAGTTGGCGAATGAGGAACTTGAATTATGAAAGAACAAAAAAAATGCACCCTACTAGTTATGGGCACATTTTGGATTCTATAATTGTTCAATTGATGGTAGCATGTTGTAAGACTATTTCAGTTATTCTTTTTCATATTATCGTTCCCTTTTAATTATGGTTCTAAGTCAAATGTTGGGGTGAGCAATTAGCTCACTCCTATTTATATTAAACCACTTTCTTTTTATATTGATGATGTAATAGTATTCTTGCTCGAAAGCGATCGAATCGCTTAAATCCAAATGCATTTCGTTTTATAACCTTTGTTTGATTGTTGATTCCTTCGATATAACCATTATGTAAATCAAAAGCAAAACTATTCATAATTTCTTTTTGCCAATTGTGAAAGGTTTCTTTTGCTTTTAGGAATTCCGGCAGCCCTGCATTTTGCACAAGTTCATAAAACTGATAGAGATACTTTTTAGTATTTTTTAAAGCATTAGGGCCGTTGGCCTTGGCTAGTTGAAACCAGACATTATACGCTTCTTTTAACTCATGGGCGCGTTTTAAATCTGGTGACATGTGTAAATAGCGATCTAAATACCATTGTTGCTTTTTCGTTAACTTCGATTGCTTTTTATAAAACACATGTCGCATACGTTTACACTTCTTCCGATCATAATCATGAAACTCTCTCTGTACACGAATTCTCACTCTTTCTAAAGCCCAATATATATATCGTGTAAAATGAAAACGATCGGCGATAACAATGGGGTGCCCTAATGCCTTATCAACAGCTGCTTTAAAGGATGGACTCATGTCCATGACTACAAATTCTACCTTCTCACCATGCATTCTTAGATAATCCACTAATGTATCTTTTTTACGATCTTTTAAAATCTCTAAAGGTTTTCTATTAATCGGATCAGCTATAACCGTTTGATACTTCTCGTTCCCTGCATCCCCTTTATACTCATCAATCGCTATCACTTTTTAGGCAATGCTTGTGTTTCCTTCATCTTCGATGCAGTAATCTCATCAAATCGACGCATAATGGTAGTTGGCGATGTATGAAAACGTGTCGCCAAGTCTCGAAAGCTTTTTCCATGAACAAGCTCTAATGACAATACTTGATTAAACTCAATGGATTGTCTTTTATAACGTTTGACTAAAGGGTTTCTTTCAAAGAATCGCTTTCCGCAGAAAACGCATTTATATCTTCTCTTTCGGTAAAAAATAATCGTTTGCCTTCCGAATATGCTAGGATGACGGACTTTCTGCGTACGATAATCATGTACCTTGTTTGTCCACTCTCCACACTGTGGACAACGATGAGAGGCTCTCTCCAACTCCCACCTAATGTAATAAATACCTTCTCGTACTTCTGTATCTAATATATTTCCTTCTTCCAACCCAGGTAATGTTATGTTAGAATTCAATTGCACGCATCTCCTTTTTGTTTGGTTTAGTGGTTTAAACAATGATAACAAAAATAGGAGATTGCGTGTTTTTTATTTTTCTTTTACCCCAACAAATATTATAGAGCCTTAATTATAAAAAGGAAGTTCCAAGCTAATGATAGCTCAGACTTCCTTTTGATTAATTTATGTTTAATTTTTTGCTGAACACTGATGTTATTCCGTAGGCAATTACTACTGATAGAATCCCAAATATTAAAACAGGAGCTAAAGCAATGGAGCTCGGTCCGAAAGCAATTTCAGGTAATAATCCTTCAATATTTTGCCACGCCTGCGATACATTAGGTACATATAATGTCGTTAAAATCATCCCCGTACCTAACTGTAATATAAAATACACTATAATCATGCTACTTATAAATATTGTTGCTTTTTTCATACAATCCCCCTAATTAATAATCTATACTGTGCCAAATGCTTCATCACCTATAACTACTTTTAGATGTTTGGGAAGTACCGTAATTTCAGCAGGCGTTTGCGTCAATATCTCTCCATCACTATCAATGTTTTGCTCTGGAGAACTCTCCACTTGAAGTTTACTTGTTCGAAAATACATAACTTCATCATTTCTATTATCTGGATAATCATTTTGCATTTGCGTTTCTAACCATGTCCAAAAGTGTTGTAACTTTGCTAACTTAATAATAAGCACATCAAATTTTCCATCTTGAATATCAGCATGAGGGAAAAATGATTTCATTCCTCCTAGAAAAGCTCCATTTCCAACGACCATCATTACCGCTTCCTCATCATAATTCATTTCCTCACTAGTTACTTTTAATTGAAATGTTTCATTCTGAAAAACAACTTTGGAGGTATTAATGTAATAGGACATTTTTCCAAGTAATTTTTTATTGTCGCCTTCCATTTCTTTAGCTACTTTAGAGATAATTCCAATCCCCCAAAAGTTAAGGAAATAATTTTCATTGTATTTTCCTACATCAACCGTTTTTATTTGTTTTTGTAAGATTTGTTCCAGTGCAACTAGCGGATTTTGATTCATACCTATTGTTCTAGAAAAATCATTACATGTACCGCCTGGCAACACCGCAAAAGCTGGTCGATGATCTAGTGGAGCTAGCGCATTTACAAGCTCAAATATTGTCCCATCTCCACCTCCACCAATAATTAAATCCACTTTACTATAGATTTTTTCAATAATTTTTTTACCGTCGCCTTCTTTTTCTGTTTTATATATGGTTACTTCTTCAAAAACATCTTTTAATCTCGCTTCAATCGTATCTATTTCATTTTTTAATTGTTGATTTCCAGCGTTCGGATTTACTATGACTGCTACTGTCTTCATTAATCCTCTCTCCTTATCAAACGTCTTCTATTATTATTCCCGAATTTTTATGATCTTGATCATTTTTTGATGGAGAGGTTATTAAACGGTTGAGTAATCGTATGTAAGGACACCAATATGATCACACTTTACGACTTTAATTTATTTTCCTTTAAGACTTTAAGAATATTTTTTAAAGTGCCATGAATATTCTGCAACGCTACCAATATAACCCCCAACATAATAAAAGTAACAATCTCTCCAGTGAAAAATGCTAGTACTGCTAGTAATATAGCATAAAGTGTGAAAAATATATAATTCATTAGACCACCCTTTTAAACCATTTATTACAAATTATATCATTCTTTTTCTATTCGTTGATACACTTATCGAAATATTCATATATAATAGAGAAAATAAGGATAGGAAGTGATTTATGATTATAAAGCACAGAGAAAAAACGAGGGATTTAATGTTGTATGATTTCTTGGTTCACAGAATGGATTTCTCTATTAAAGATCGGCAAATCTATGAAATGATAAAACAAGGATATGAAGGTGAAAAAAGATTCGACCAATTAAACGGTGAGATGAATGGTTATAGCTTAATACTACAAGATTTACTATTTACACATAATAATACAACTTACCAAATCGATTCGGTGATTATTACTGCAGATACTATTTATTTAATAGAAATAAAAAATTATAAAGGAGAATATATTTATGAAAATGACAAATTAATTAAAATGCCGAATACTGAAATTATACAACCACTTCATCAACTGCATCGAAGTGAAGCATTATTTCGTAATATGATGACCGGATTTAAATATACTCTTCCTATTAAGACCTTGGTTATCTTTATACACCCGCACTTCACGCTATATCAAGCTCCTGTAAAAACCCCCTTTGTCTTACCAACTCAAGTCCAATCATTTGTACAAAAACTCAAGCGTAATTCCACCAAAAATATTACAGAACGACACCATATAATAGCAGAGGAGCTCTTACATCATCATCTGCGCAATCTCACTTTAGTAACGTCCCAGACTACCAATACGATGAACTTCAAAAAGGAATCTACTGCCGTCATTGTAGCCACTATTTTAATCATGCTTGTGGTAAATACAAATATCTTGTGTGTAATTATTGCGGGGAGGAGGAAGATGTAAATGCTGCTGTTAGTAGATGTGTGGAAGAAATAAAAGTTCTCTTCCCTGGCCTAAAAATAACTACAAACAGAGTCCAAGACTGGTGCGCCATTATTTCTTCAAAAAAACGGATACGTAAAATTCTAAGTGAAAACTATGAAGTCAAGGGGAATAGTCAATGGACATATTATGTATAAATATGATTATTCCGTAGACTAAGAAATTGTTTAAATGAGTTACCTTTTTTTGTGGATCTAATAATTTTGGTAACTCATGGAGTCAATGAGTTACCTTTTTTCTGATTCTCAAGATTTTTGGGCACTCATTGGCTCGATGAGTTACTTTTTTTCTGATTCTCAAGATTTTTGGGCACTCATTGGCTTAATGAGTTACTTTTTTTCTGATTCTCAAGATTTTTCGGCACTCATCAACCTCACCCTTATGAGTTACCTTTTTTGGATAAATTCATAGCTAACTTTCTTTTCCGTAGAAAGAATAAAATTCCTGATCCTATTAATATAATGGAGATTCCTATAGTTAAATAGTTATACAGATTGGTTGCAGTATCTGGAAGTGTTGTACCTTTAATCTTGTTGTTCGTATTTGGTTGGGGAGTTTTATTGTCGTCTGAACCTTTTACTGTTCCCCCATTACTGCCGCCTCCCCCATCGTCTCCTTGCTTATCTTTATCAGCGGGATTTCCGGCTCCACCAACATCTCCATCATCTTTATCTTTTCCATTTCCATCATCTTCTTTATTATTGTCTTCGTCATTATTATCATCTTTTGGATCTTCTTCATCTTCCATAGCAAATAAACCATGAGTTGCTAGCGAATCTACTGTTGTTCTTATCTGGTTATTTTCTATTTTACTATTGTTCTTCTCCCATTCATCTTCAACTGAATTAAAGGAATATATAGACTGATTTTCTTGTTCATCATTGAATGGAAAAGTTAACTGAAATCCTTCCTCACTTATAAAATTTCCTTCTGGATATTCAATAGCGAATGTATAAGCAGGACCAGTTTGTTTTAGACCGGAAAGTTTATCTAAATTCTCCGCATGTTTTATACTAAGTTTAGTTCCTTCAGGTAAATCCGTTGGAAGTTGAACCTGCACCCCTGTCTTCTTTCCATCTTCTAATACATGGATAATACCACCAGGTAGAACAGGAATGGCATCTGTAATTTCTACCTCCAATTCTGGTATCGGGTCTGGCTCTGGTGCTTCACTAGATACTCCTAACCCATGAGAAACAGTTTTTAACAAATTATACTCTTGATCATCTCCAGCTAAGTCCCAAATCATAGCGCCCCCAAGACCTTGTTCTTCTATAAAATTAACTTTATAACCGAGGGATTCTACATTGTCATAAGAAATAAATTCTCCTTTTTGCTCATTATACAAATAAGGAACTTTTGCCTCATTATCAAAAAAGTAATTATAGCCATCCTGATTGATCAAAGATTTGACGACATTGTAATTTACTGTCCCACCTTCAACTCCAGGTTGCTGCCACCCGGGAGCACATGTTTGATAAGCACCATTCTCAACAACCATTTTCCCATCATTATCTGCATTGCAACCAGCCCATGAATGCCCGTAAAACGGGAGTCCTAATAAAAGCTTGTCCTTTGGCACAGCACTGTACACATTAGGAGTTGAATCTACACCAAAACTCCACCCTCGTACATCAGCCTCTAATTGACTATAATAGAGCGGTGCATTATGGCCTGTGATTTCACTCCATGTACCATTAATGTCATATGCCATAATAGCCATATAATCAACAATTTCACTAATTGCGCCCAACTCGTTATTATCGGCATATGCCCATGTTGCAGATCCTGCAATGGTTACTAAATACTCTTTATTATCTTCTTGTTCCGCTTCATCAAAAGCATCACGTACTTCCTGTAACAATAAGGTATGATTTTCTTTATCGCTTGGATCCCGCTCATTGTTTGGCATTCCTCCAGCAACTGGATATTCCCAATCTAAATCCAATCCATCTAATTTAAATTCCCTAACAAATTCAACTGCAGATTCTGCGAAATTTTCTCTGGTTTCTTCTGTACTTGCTACAAGAGATAGATTATTCGAGAGCGTCCAACCTCCAATTGAGATCAATGTTTTTAAGTTTTCATTCTGCTTTTTTAATGCTTTTAATTTTGGTAATTCTACTAAATCAGTTTCATAGTCATATAGAACGATTGAGCCATTTTCTATATCTGCTTCATTTCCTTGTAGATCACGACATGGCCAGGTTTTTACTTCTCCTTCAGGTATTTCTTCGTTATCCGGGTTCCCATGCATCCCTTCCCAGCACACATCGGCAAAGGCATAGTTAATATGCGTCAACTTATTCGCATCTAAATTTTGTGGAGGATTCCATGATGAATAATATCCTAAAACAATATTGCCACCTTGCTCGGCTTGTACAACTTTCGAGTTTACTGCAAAGAAACTCATGAATACTAAACAAAACAACATCAAAAAACTAGATACCAAAACAATAGACTTTCTCTTTTTCAACAACACTTCATTCCCCTCTAATATTTTTTGACATCTAGTCTTTTTATGATGATAAATTATTACAATACACGAGGATATATAGATGTCTATACAACAATATATGATTTTATTCATTAATTGTCAATTTATTTTGATTATTTATTATATTTTGTAATATATTGACGAATCTAAATTAGTTTCGCAACTGATACGTTAGCCATACTGAGCATGGAGAAAATGGAAAGCTAGATATTACTTTCATTGCATATTTACTTGTCGTATCGAATTCTCCCTTTAACATCTCAATTCTTTGTTCTATACAGTAATTTATTTGCCTGTTAACTAGAGGCACTATACTTTCAAGGCAATATCCACTTGATGAGCCACACAATCCAAGTTCATATTCCCTACTACTTTCTCCTTCATGCAAAAATGAGTAAGCAATTATGGCCTGTTTTACAGAGTCATAACTCACAAAACTACCTTCAATAATAAGGTCATTTGTAAAAATCATACGTTTCCACTCTTCAGAAGATAATTCTACTACCGGATTATCTAAATGAGTTTCTTCATAGTTTTCTTTTACAAGCGATGCTAGTTCCAATAATTTTTTATCATTATTCAGCCATTTTTCTAATGAAAATAATTCGTAACCTTCACTCTTAGACCAATCAATTTTCACATTCATTAAATCTAACTTAGGCATATACGTTTTTCGAATTAGTTTAAATCCTATATCTTCATAAACCTTTTTGGAGTCAGTATAAATATCCGCAATAGATGTTTGTAAAGGTAGTTGATTTGTTGATTTACTAAGCTTATCTAATAACCCTTTCTCAATATCCACGGTGTAAATCAAGTCATCGGTAATAATGCGAAAATATAAACAATATGGATGCATACTATTTTTCCATGCTAAAAGTACTCCAACTATATTATTTTCAATTAAAGCAGTATAAATAAAATCTACTTTATTATTGTTTAATAGATATAGTAATAATTCTTCTTCATTATTTTTCAGTATAAAAGGCATTAACTGCGGATTATTATAATCATGATTTTTATGTATATTTATTTGCATTCTAGGTTCTCCTAGCCCATTTTCAGATATAATTCTACTTTTATAGTAATAATCTATTCATTCCAATATACAGATATAGGTATTAACCTCTGTAACTTTGAACCTCGTTATTTTCAGATTCATCATTTTTATTTCTATAGGTTAAATAATCTTTTGCCATATAGTAAGCATACGCAGTAAATAATTGAGTATTAACCGAATTTCTCCAGAGCATACGACCGAATGTATCAAAATCAAATAGATGAACTTTTATATCCTCGATCTTATCTAAGTTTTGTTCCTTCTCTTTTACAGCATCTAGGATTAAAAATGTTTTCATATTATTCGTTTGCGTTGCAGGATTAACCTTACAATCACCTAGTAGAATTGGTTGATGAACCGATATATATCCCGTCTCTTCCAACACCTCTCTTACGATACCTTCCTCATGGGTTTCATATTGTTCAAGATTCCCAGCAGGTATCTCAAAAAAAATATCATTACCTGCATAGCGAAATTGTTCAACAATTACAATCTCCTTCTCCTTCGTTATCACTACAGCATTAACCCAATCAGGATGTTCATTTACATGATAAGCTTCGATTACTGTGCCGTTTGGTAATTCACATTTATCTAGTCTAATGTTACCAAAATCACTTTGATGTATATATTCAGATTGTAAAGTCTTCCATTTTTCCAATGTACTTCTTCCTTCCATTAAAAATTAAAATAATGAAGAACATGTTCACCCAAATCTGTAATATAACCGGATAAATATTAACTTATATCTACTACTCTTAATACATAGCGAATCCTATTGAACATTGATCTACTACTTTTCTTTTTATCCTTCCTTATAAATCAATTACTTTTTGATTTATATACCAATTCAAATCTCTCACAAACAACTGGTATTTCACCGCTAAATTCTTCTCCAATTCTTTTCAGCTCCCTCGAAAAAAAAGCTTCATGAACTTCTTGCCAATAGTGCAAAGATAGATCTCCTTCTCCTTCTAAATAAGCATGTTCTTCCGTTACTTCATGATAAGGTACTATTTCTACATCCGTCGTAACAATGATTGCAACGGCCTCTCCATAGCTATTAAGAATAATATTATGCAGGCCTCGTTCAGGTAAGGAATCCCCATCCGCCAGATAATTCCGATAGCTCGATGAGGTAGCTGTCTTCTTTCCTTCCAGTACCAATTTCGCCAAACCGTCAGCATGATCCGGTGCATCTCCAAAAGCCCATACATCTACTTCATCAAAATTCGGAGCATTTCTTTGTATTTTTGTAAATGCATTCCAAATATCTTTAACCGATTGTTCATTCATCTATATCATCCTTTAAATGTTTTTCAAAGACCTCTAAAAATCATCAAAACCTGCTATAAAATCATATACCCATTGTATTTCAATTGGACCATTCACTACTCTATAATAATCACCATTTTTATTCATCAATAGTAATCTATTTTCATAAATACTAGCTATGACAACCTCATTTTCACTTCTAATCTCAATCATAAAACCTGCCTCTTTACTGACATCGGGGTTCCAATGTCGATCACTCATCTTCTTCACTTGGTATTGACTAAGGAAATCCAACAACTCCTTAGCTACAGAATAATCTTCTGACATATTTTGATGGTTAATAAATATTGCTTCAAAACTGGATCGATCGTATTCAAGTATTTCTTCTAGACTTTTTGTTTTATAATTATTCATCAAGCTAATGGAAAACACGATAATCGGTATTAAAATTAGTAATGTAAACAGCGCAGAATATACTTTTTTCTCTACTAACCTTGTCTTTAAAATAAAAGTGGTTAGTTTCTCAGATATAAATATGGAAAACGGTAGGATAATACTTACAAAAATGACTATCGCAATAATATCTATCGCACTATTCCATTTATCTATATGAACAGCAAAAAACAGATAAATAGATTTCGAAATAAAAAAAGTAATCACAAACAAATAAAGAGTAACAATAATTAATAGCCATTTACTTTATTCAATTATTCACCTCTTTATTTTTTTAAAATTTAAACTTTTAATGATAATCTAACTATAACTAAAATTGATTGTGTAGTAAACGCATTCAAGCAGCTTTTCTCCAAACTTCTATTCTCACTTTGCATCTTTCTTACAAATAATCATCGTAAATTTCATTGAAGGTTTATGATTATTATCTTTATTTGGCTCCTCCACTTGGCGAAAATCTACTAACCCATAGTCTTTAAAATCCTGGTCGATGGATTCAGCATCGTAAAAATACAATTTTACACCGTCTTTTGTTTCATAGTAATCCTCACCTAATTGCTTGCCTTTACCATACATCAGAGCTTCTTTTGAAACTGTAGTAAAAATCATATATCCATTTGGTATTAATTGGTCATAACAATCTTGGATGAACTTGTCTCGTTCTTCGTTATTCAATAAGTGAATAAGTGCATGAGAAAATATCCCATCATATTGCTTGTCATCAAATGGCATTTCACTCACAGGACCATGAAAAATAGGAATATCTATTCCACTTTTTCTAGCGAGATTAATTGCTGTTTTTGATATTTCTATACCTGTAACATCTATTCCTTTTTCTAGGAATACTTTCGCATTTCGCCCATAGCCGATTCCTGGCAATAAAATACTCTTTACATTTTTATCAATAAAGACGTCCTTTGCTTTAATAGCAGCATCAGTTGGTTCATATCCCCACATCGCTTGTTTATCTAAAAAACTCGCTTCCCAAAATTCCATTATGTTTCTATCTCCTTTATACTTCATACTAATTACAGATATAATTACTCTTTAATAACTATAATTAGTATGATGTTATTTGTAAAGACTGAAGCCTTATCCACCGGAAACATTTGCTTAAAAAAAAGATGTTCCATAAGCATAGCTTATAGAACACCTTATATTTAAACTATTAAAGTTAAATTGTGCTGACATCAATAACAAAGCGATATTTCACATCTGAATCTAATACTCGTGTATATGCTTCATCAATTTGATCTGCAGAAATCACTTCAATTTTTGGAACAATATTATGCTCTGCACAGAAATCTAGCATTTCCTGAGTTTCGCGAATTCCTCCGATTAAAGAACCAGCAAATGAACGGCGATGTCCAATCAGAGAGAATACATTAACGGACAATGGTTCTGCCGGTGCTCCGACATTTACCAAGGAACCATCAAGATTTAGAAGACTAAAGTAAGCATCCATATCAAGCTTGGCACTTACTGTATTAATAATTAAATCAAATGATCCCGCAAGTGTCTCGAAAGTTTCTTTCTCACTAGTAGCATAATAATTTTCTGCTCCGAATTCCAGTCCATCTTCTTTTTTATTTAATGTTCTGGATAAAACCGTAACCTCTGCTCCCATAGCATGTGCAATCTTAACAGCCATATGACCGAGGCCGCCCATACCAACAACAGCTACTTTCTTTCCTGGACCAGCATTCCAATGATTTAATGGAGAATACGTTGTAATACCAGCACAGAGTAACGGTGCTGCAACATCCAATTCGATATTATCAGGAATTCTGAGTACAAAATCTTCTGTTACGACAATATGAGTAGAGTATCCGCCTTGAGTTGGTTCACCATATTTATCAACACCGCCATAAGTTTGGACATTTCCTTGATGACAGTATTGTTCTTCTCCTCTGCGGCAATTTTCACATTCGCCACAAGAGTCAACCATACATCCTACTCCTACTCGGTCACCAACCTTATATTTGGTAACTTCAGGTCCAACATCTGATACTACCCCAGCAATTTCATGTCCTGGTACTAGGGGATAATTTACTTCTCCCCACTCACCATGAGCAGTATGAATGTCAGAATGGCATATACCTGAATACTTAATCTCGATTAAAACATCATGTGAATCAAGATTACGCCGTTTAATTTCCGTTGCGTGAAATGGTTGATGTGGCCCATCGACAGCCCTTGCTTTAGCAGTATACATATAAAGAACCTCCTAGAAATTTATGTTTACTTACAAATTAATGGTAAACGTTATAGTTAACTCTAAGTCAAGAGGTTTATCCTTTATTTTTTAAACTTCCACACATCATACTAATTTTGACTACTTCATATTAGTATGATAAACTACTCTAAAATCCTAGAGTTAGCTCTAAGTCTATACTCATTTATAAAGGAGAAACTAAAGATGAAAACATATTCTATTAGTGAAGTTGCCAATAAACTGAATCTCACTGTATATACCCTACGTTATTACGACAAGGAAGGCTTATTGCCTTTTGTGGAGAGAAAAGACAATGGAACACGCTTATTTAAAGACGCCGATATTGAAGCTTTACACATTATCGAGTGTCTTAAATCCACTGGAATGCCAATTAAAGAAATTAAAAATTTTATAGATTGGTGTGGAGAAGGCGATGCTACGTTGCAACAAAGGTATGATTTATTTGTAGAAAGAAAAGCAAATGTAGAAGCACAATTAGAAGAATTAACTAAAACAATGGCAATTATCGATCATAAATGCGATTATTATAAGACTGCTTTAAATGCAGGAACAGAAGATATTCATAAAAACAAAAAGTTAGATATTTACTCTGCTAACTAATTGAAACCCGCCTAACTTAATCGGCGGGTTTCTCTTATTATTTATAATTAAAATAAAGATGATAATGGTATTGACAGTTTTCGTTGAATGAGGCATTACAATTTTTACAAGAATTCATTTTCAAGTATTCATTTATTGTTAATTCGGTCTGACACGCACCACACAAGATAGCTTTTTCATCAAATTCTTCTCTTGGCCATCTTTCTATTTCATGGTCTTCACACTCTTGGTGACACTTGTAACAAGGATAGTATGCGTTGCAACATTTAAATTTAATACTGATAATATCTTTCTTAGAATGATAGTGTTCACACCGAGATTGATGATCGACAACCTTTCCATAGACTTTTACCACTATGCACCCTCCTCTTAAATTCAAACTGCTATTAACAGTTTCACTCTACAAGCGTTGTATATAGCAAAAAAGGCTGGAATAATGTTTTCAGCCTTTTTTGTGATCAGTAGATTACTTCTACTGATCAACTTCAATCGTATTTTCTATCTCAAAGTTATCTAGTAATGCGCGCACTTCCGCAGTGGATTTTGTATTCATCATTTGATTTCTTAATTCACTTGCACCCCTAAATCCTTTAACATAAATCTTGAAGAAACGATGAAGTGGTTTAAATGAACGAGATTCTAACTCGTCATATTTATCATGAAGGTCCAAATGTAAACGTAAAAGATCAAGCATTTCTTGACTGCTATGCTCTTTCTGCTCCTTTTCAAAAGCAAAAGGATTCTTAAACACACCTCGTCCAATCATTACTCCATCAACGCCGTACTCCTCCACGAGTTTCAAACCCGTTTGACGATCAGGAATATCCCCATTGATCGTTAATAGAGTATCTGGTGCAATTTCATCACGAAGTTTTTTAATCTCCGGAATAAGTTCCCAATGAGCGTCTACTTTGCTCATTTCTTTTCTTGTACGAAGATGAATCGATAAATTGACAATATCTTGTTCCAACACATGCTTCAGCCATTCTTTCCATTCATCAATATACGTGTAACCAAGCCTTGTCTTCACACTTACAGGCAAACCTCCAGCTTTTGCTGCCTGTATTAATTCTGCAGCAATCTCTGGACGATTAATCAGACCAGAACCTTTTCCATTTCCTGCTACATTTGCTACAGGGCATCCCATATTAATATCTAGACCTTTAAAACCCATTTCAGCCATACCAATACTCATTTGTCGGAAGTATTCTGGTTTATCTCCCCAAATATGAGCGACAATCGGTTGCTCATCTTCCGTAAATGTCAGACGTCCGCGTACACTTTGGCGACCATCTGGATGACAATAGCTCTCTGAATTTGTAAACTCCGTAAAAAACACATCCGGCCTAGCTGCTTCTGTCACAACATGACGGAAAACAACATCCGTCACATCTTCCATTGGTGCAAGTACAAAAAACGGACGTGGTAAATCACGCCAAAAATTATCTATCATTGTTACATTTCAATCCTCTCATTGTGGGTAATAAATAACCCTTATCCCAATATATCTTTTCTTCTTTTACACTTATATCATTTTTCCGTAAGTTAAACAAACGGATTGCCTAAAATAAACCCTTCCAATAATCGCCACTAGGTGGGCTTTGGATAGAGCACTATTATATTATAAAGGACATTGGATAAATGCGAAACCTACCTTCATAATTTCCTTTACAGATAATTTAAAAGGGTTTAAGAAAAAGATGTCGAAATACACATCTAGAAATAAAAATTACAATAATACAAAGGGGATTAGTAAATGAATGAAAAATATCCAATTGGAGAATTTCAATTTGATGGAGAAATTACAAACATTATTATAAATGAATGGATTAATGAAATTGAAGATTTACCAAGACTATTAAAAAATACTGTAATAGACTTAAATAATGAACAACTTGATACATCTTATCGTTCAGGAGGATGGACTGTTCGACAAGTAATCCATCACCTTGCCGATAGTCATATGAATGCCTACATACGCTTGAAATTAGCTATTACGGAGGAAAATCCTGTGATAAAGCCGTATGACGAAAAAGAGTGGGCAGAATTATATGATTATAACTTACCAATTGAGATTTCCTTATCACTAATTGAAGCATTGCATAAAAGATGGTGTAGTTTATTACGTGATTTAAGTCCTACTGACATGGAAAGAACATTCAAGCATCCCGAATCAGGTAGTATTTCTATAGGTAAAAACATAGGAATTTATGCTTGGCATGGTAAGCACCATCTTGCACATATCACTTCTTTGTGTAAACGAAAAGACTGGTAAAAAGATATTCCTTATAACAAGAATCTTACCACTCTTGTGTCATCAGCTATTAACCTAAAAAGCCCTGCTGCAACGTCGCAGAGCTTTTTCTTTTATTAAACAATTTACATTTTTTCCCTTTGGTATCATTAAATAATACATTACTTATCTTTACCCGCTGCCACTTCCTTACCCGCACCTACTAATTCCTCACTAAAATACCGTTTATCTAATAATTTTAAAAATGGGATCCAAATGAGCGTGACAATTACTAGGTTAACTAACTGCATAATTCCACCAGCAATCGAATTTGTTGTCAGCATTCCACCGATGAAGATTGGAGTCGTCCATGGTACATGTACTCCAGTAGAAACAGGGAACAAGGCCTATTGCCATAGAAAAATAAGTAACAATTGTAATAACAACTGGTGCTAATAACCAAGGTATTAAAACTAGCGGATTAAGAATGATGGGTAACCCGAAAATGATCGGTTCATTTACATTAAATACTGAAGGTGGACCACCAATTTTACTGAGTTGTTTCAATTGCCTACTTTTAGCCACTATAAATAGACCAAGGATAACTGCCATCGTCATTCCTGATCCACCCATTCCAACAATAAAGGTATCGATAAATTGGTTGTTTACGATATGCAGTCTTTCTTCTCCCGCTTGATATGCTTCATAATTTTCTAAAGACAGTGTCATCCAAATTGGATCCATTATAGAATTTACGATGATCTGACCATGTAAACCAAAGAACCAAAAAACCTGGATTAAAAGGACTGCAATAATCGCTGCAGGCAATCCACTTCCCAATGCAGTTATTGGTTCTTGAATAACAGAATAAATAAAGTTTTGTATTGTTTCAAAAGGTGTGATACTAAAAAGAATACGAATTAACAAAAATATAGTTAGTGTAAAGGAAATTGGAATTAAGGAACTAAAGGACCTTGATACTGCCTCTGGAACACCAGGTGGCATTTTAATCATCCAATTTTTCTGTACAAAGAAACGAAAAATCTCTGTTGAAATAAATGCCGTTAAGATGCCGAGAAAAAGCCCTTCTGCTCCTAAACTAGATGTCGGGATTACACCTGTAACATCTTCTAACACTTGAGGTGTCAAAATGAGGAAGGATGCTAATGCAGTAACTCCTCCATATATAGCGTCCCCCTCATAATAGGCAGTCAGTTTATAGGCAATCCCAACAATGACAAACATTCCCATAATCGATAGCGTTGCAGCTGAAGCTGGTCCGAGCGCATCTTTATACGCATTGTACGCATCTTCACTTAGTAATTGGTCTAAAAATGGGATATTAGCAATAACGACAAATATTGATCCAAAGATAATGATAGGCAATGCTACCATAAATCCGTCACGCAAAGCACTTAAATAACGATTATTATTAAGCTTATCTGCAATTGGTAAAAAAAAACGTTCCATAAGCTGCATAAATTTGCTATTTTCCATTTTAAACTCCTTTTATTATTCATTTATTTAATACTTTTATCTTTTAAAGCTCATTAAGCTACCTTGTCCCAGGTTACGATTATAATCAACCACTAAAGTAAAGCCTTTAGACTCACGATCGATTGTATTAACCCAGTATTTCTCCATCCAAGCCATCTACCATTCCTACTGTAATTTCTTTACTCTATTAAAATCTACCCACAGCGATCTCTATTAGATAGGAGCTACCTTTGAACAATCAAATTCTTTCAACCACCCATATACAGCTCCAAATAAATTAGCATTTTGTTTGAATTTGCAAGCTTCTATGTTGGGTTTGACTTTCGCTAAATCTACTACTGCCAATATTCCGTCCAGCTTTTCATCAATTTTTTTAATTAAATCTTCTCTAGCGCTAATACCTCCACCAAGTAAGATTACTTCGGGATCATAAATATATTGGAGATTATAAATACCTACTGCTAATAGATGATAGAATCTATCTAATGCTTGCAAACAAACCTCATCTCCAGCCTCGGCCATGGTAAAAATCTGTTCACCGGTAAGAGAGTCTACATCAATATTTTTCCGTTCCGCGACCACTCTTACTAATGCCTTTGTTGAAGCTACTCTGCTCCAAACATCATTACTATCTTGAACCTCAGAGTTCAAAAGCATATAGCCAAACTCTCCACCGTGCAGATTTGCTCCCTTATGCAACTCAGCATTTTTAAATACAGCACCACCAATGCCCGTTCCAAGCACCATAACAAGTACGTCTTTCCTGCCTTTTGCAGCCCCTTTCCAAAATTCTGCATATCCTGCACAATGTGCATCATTCTCCATAAAAATAGGTACATTTAGCCGATCTTCTATTAAACGCTTTACATTTGGTCCATGTAAATAATGCAGTGCACTCGAACCTTTTATGATTCCTTCACCCGATACTGCCCCTGGACAACTCACTGCTACTCCGTTCACTCCCTTATACAAAACTGAGATTTCTTTCATAGCACGTAATAACCCTTCCAATGAGTTTGGTGTCTTCAATTTATTAGTTTCAAATAAAGTCATATCTTCATATACCACACCATATTTCAAAAAAGTTCCACCAATATCGAATGCTAAATACCTGTCCATCTATCCACCCCTTAACGATTTATCCATAAATCTCTGGCTAGAAAATTATTTTCTATTTGTAATTCTCATCATTTTCCGCTTCAAATTTTCTTGATTCTATTAGCTGTTTATACCAGTAAGCAGATTTTTTCAGATGACGATTACGATTATCCTCCAAATCAATTTCTACTAATCCATATCTATTTTTAAAAGCATTCATAGGTGATACATTATCGGTAAAAGCCCAAAGCATATACCCTTTACAATTAACACCTTCTTCTACTGCCTTTAATAGCCATTTTAAATGCTCACGAATAAATTCAATTCGATAATCATCCTGAATCATATTCGACGCATCCTTAAATCTCTTCTCGTTTTCTACTCCCATCCCGTTTTCCGCAATGAACCATTCAATATTGTCATATTCCTCTTTCATTCGAATTCCCATATCATACATAATTTGTGGATATATTTCCCATCCACGGTAGGGATTCATTTTCTTACCTGGGAGTTCAAATATCTCATAATAATACGCAGGATGAAATGGGGTTTGTTCATTCCACCCAGCTGTACGTGCTTTAACTCGGTGTGGAAAATATAGATTTAAACCGACATAATCTACCGTATTATCCTTAATCAAATTTAACTCTTCTTCCGTAAAATCAAATGTAATCCCATGTTTCTTCATTACATCAAATAATTCTTTCGGGTATTCTCCTTTAATCGAGGGATCCAGAAATATACGATTAAAAAACAAATCATACATCTTTGCCGCTTGTTGATCATGTGTAGCAGTAGAACGTGCATAGGTGACTTCTGGATTTAAGATAACGCCAATTTTTGCTCCATTTTTATCTTTAAGTTGCAAGTCTTTGAATAAATTTACTACCTTGGCTGTCGCCAACACTTTGTTGTAGTTCCACTGCATCCATTTTTTTGTGCTTTGTTCAAACGGCCAGCGAATAGCATCTAAATATACGCGAGTCTGTACTACGATTGGTTCATTAAAGGTAAACCAATGCTTTACCTTGTCTCCATACCTCTCAAAAACTTTATTAGCATATTGAACAAATAATTCCACTACATGCTTTGATTCCCAGCCTCCATATTTTTCAAATAAAACAGCCGGAACCTCATAATGCTCCAGACAGATCATTGGCTCTACACCGTTTTGTATTAATTTCTCAATAACATCATCCACATAAGCTGCATATTCCTCATCAACAATAGCATTCTCATAATCTATTAAAAAACGTGACCAGTTAATCGATGTTCGAAAATGAGTTAATCCTATTTCTTTCATATAATCTATGTCTTCCTCATAACGCTGATAGAAATTTGTTGCTCCCGCAGGACCGTAACCATTATGCCAAACATGTTTATTGTTTTTATACCAGATGTCCAAATAGGAGTCCTGAGAGTCCCTTTTTCCAATCCATCCCTCGGTCTGCCACGCTGAAACAGCTGCCCCTAACATAAAATTATTCGGCACCTTTATTGTTACATTTTCCATTCAAACTTCCTCCTTTATAGCTTCTATTCAATTGCAGTTAATTTTCGGTAATTCGTTGGAGTCAATCCAGAAAACTTCTTGAACACACTGACAAAATATTTATATTCTTGAAAGCCTACTTGTATTGAGATTTCACTTACTTTGAAAGGGGTATTTATAAGCAATGATTTAGCTTCTTCTACTCTTAATTTATTGACATATTCATTAAAATTTTCTCCTGTTTTCTGTTTAAAAAGAGTACTGAAATAATTGGATGATACATTTATGACATCCGCAACTTCTTGAACTTTTATTGTTGTGCGAAAATATTCATTGATGTATCTCTCCGCCTGTTTTATTAGCCAATCCGCTTTTTCCAGCTTATGATGAGCCAGCTTTTTCATAATTAGCTCCAAATCCTGCTCAAATAAATACTGTATTGATGAATAAGAATTATAAAGGAATAGATCCACATCATTTAAGAAATGACAATCTAACTTTACTGATATTTCACCAAGTAGTGCTTCATATTCCTTCATAATCACCTTTAACATATGGTTGCACACGTCTTGTACTTCTTGAAGTAGAAATGAATGTCTTCGAAAATAGTCAAATAAAGTAGTTATCCATTTTTCTACTTGATTATGTTGTAATGGTTTTCTACGGAATAACGTTTCTATCAATTCCCTCTCTATTTCGTAAGGGTAAGCTTGCATATCAGAACGGTCCATTTGATAATTGGAAAAAATAACATCATGTTCTCTAATTAAGGGTAAATAGTTGTGGATAGTCTTTAGTTGATTATATTTGGCTTTTAAATCCGTCACATTAATAACTGAATCACTCCATATAAAAGAAAAAGAATGTTTATGAGTGATTAATTCAGCTACCTCAATTGGATTAATTTGAGAATCTATTGGCTGTATCAAACAGGTAAGCAATTGATTGCGATGAACAAAAATCGATTCAGCGTCAAATCCAAGCATTTCCGTCGCCTGATTTATCGTGTCCTTCCATTGTTGATTAAAGAATGTTAGACCTTGTTCAGATAGTTGATTAATTTTTTTACCATATTTTAGCGTACTGATAAATGGATAAATCTTTATATCTGGATATCTATTAACACTTATCGTTTCCTCTGGGAAATGATAAATCTGTTGAAAAATAATATTCCTTATTTCCTTTTGTCTAGTTTTGTTTTTCACATGTTGTTCTGCTTCAAGTTCTTTTACAAGGCTATTCACTTTGGATTCCAATTCATTTATATCCACCGGTTTTAATAAATAATCCTTTACACCTGACTGAATTGCTTTTTTTGCGTATGCGAACTCATCATATCCACTAATTAACATCGTTTTTGTTTGTGGATGGTTTTTGTGTAAATAAGATGCTAATTGTAATCCATCCATGTTCGGCATACGGACATCAGATAACACAAGGTCAATACCGCCCAACCCGTCTATTTTTCGAATGGCATCCAATCCATCACAAGCTATCTCGACCTTTTCTATCTGATATTTCTCCCAAGGTATAGTTTGTTGAAGACCTAATCGAATTATCGGTTCATCATCGACAATCAATATTCTGTAAGACGACATCTAATCACCTAATTCTTTTGATTTATCCTCATTTAATAGTGGTAAGATCATGCGAAGAAATGCACCTTCATCTGAATCCAAAATAGTTAGTCCATAAAGTTTTCCAAAAACAATAGAAATCCGATCGTTCAAATTTTTCAACGCATATCCAGCACGTAGCTCACCGTTCTTCTTGTGTTCATTAAATCCCCAACCATTATCGATAACATCAATTACTGCTTGATTTTCATCACGATAACAATGAATGCGAATTATCCCCTGTCTCGGAAGGTTCTTAAAACCATGTTGAATACTATTCTCGATTAAAGGTTGAATCATTTGTTTCATAACATAATAGCCTTTAAGTTGCTCCTCCATCACAAGTTGATAATCAAGTTTTTCACCTAATCGCTTCTTCTGCAATTCCAGATAAGCCTGACTATATTCCACTTCTTCCTCGAACTTTACCAAGGATTTTCCATTATTTAGATTCATGCGAAATATTTTAGAAAGCCGTTCTATCAATTGACTAGTTTCTGGTGCGTTTTCCAGTCTTGCATTCCAACGGATCATATCCAGTGTGTTATACAGAAAATGTGGATTTATTTGATTCTGTAAGACTTTAAGTTCCGACTCTTTCTGCTTTATTTTTAATCGATATTCTGTATCAATATGTTTTTGAATAGTTTTAACCATTTTATTAAAACGGTAACCTAGTTTCCCAATCTCATCATTGGAGTCTACATGGACACTTGCAGTTAAGTTCCCAGTTTCCACTTGCTTTGTCTGTTTAGTCAATTCTAGTATCCGTTTAATATTAGAATGATAAAAGAAGGTAAAGAAAAGCAAGCCTGCAAGAAAAAGAATGCCAATTAGAAACCCGATCAATGCCCGCACTTCTGTTAAATCCTCAGCTAGCTTATCTTCATCGATAGCAGTAACAGAAAACCAATTGGTATTCGTAAGCTGATTTTTTACAACTACTAAGTGGCTTTCTCCGTCCTGATAGCTATATGATTTCTCCACTCCATCCACAATCCATTTAATTAAGCCGGAGTCTGGAAATTGCTTGCCAACCAGATCTACATCCGGATGTAAGATGACCTCTCCTTTATCAGAGACAATAAAATAGTCACTCTGTTGAGACCGTACCTCTATTTGGTTATATAATTCCGCTTGATCAAGCCGGATACGCACGATCCCAATTTGTTCACTGATATTATTCATATCATTAATTATTCTAGTTAAGCTGATTACATATTTATCTTCATTCCAATCACTTTTAACTTGATAAGGATTACTCCATACTGGACTCCCTTTCGCTTCCTTGGCGACTTTATCCAATTCTTGCTCATTCCCAGTAACTGGTTCTCCATGCTTCACCAAATGCCCATCTCTTCCCTCTAATAAAATAGAATTAATATATGGATTAGATATAAGTTGAAATGTAAAATAGCCCTTAATAACTTCCATCGCCTCTTGGTAATCAGGTTGATACATTTCATCTTTTTGGGAGATAAAAATTTTCCGGAAATTACGATCGTAAATCATATACGAGGACATCGCTTCTACTGTTGAAAATACGGTCAATAAATTTTGTTCATTTCTGCTTAATCTTTCGGTTGCTTCCTCAATTGCTTGATTTTTCAACGCTACATTTGTTTGATAATAAATTAATAAACTAACAAACAATATCGGTATCATTAATGCAAGAAAAAATGTAATGAACTTTCTTTTTAATCCCCACTTTTTCATCCAATCTAGTCCTTTAACAGTTAATTCCTCATTAACCCTTTACGGCTCCAGAAGTCATTCCATTCACAATCTCTTTCTCCAAGAATAAATAGAAGATGACAATCGGAACTAGTGACATCGTTAATCCTGCCATCTGTGCCCCATAGTTGGTTGTAAACTGACCAGCAAAATTAGCTAATCCAAGTGGCAATGTTTGCAACGCTGGATCATTAATTAGTACTAATGCAAAAGAAAACTCATTCCAGTTATAGATGAAATTAAGAATAACAACCGTAGCTATTGCTGGTCTTGACATAGGAAGGATAATCGACCAAAAGATTCGAAATATCCCAGCCCCATCCATAATTGCCGATTCCTCAATATCCTTTGGAAAAGCTTTCATAAAACTTGTTAAAATAAATATTGTAATTGGCAGATGGAAAGCCACATACGGGAATAATAATGTAATTTCAGTATTAAGCAATCCGAGGTTTTTCATCAGAATAAACATCGGAACGAGCGTAGCGTGAATCGGAATTAATAAACCAAATATAAAAAATGTATACATTATCTTATTAAATCTAAACTTGAATCTAGCTAGGAAATACGATGCCAATGCACCGATAATTACGGTGACAAGTGTAGCTGTGACACAGACGAATATACTATTTTTGAACAATACACCAAGATTAGCTATTTCCCATGCATTTGCATAATTTTCCAATATAAATTCATTTGGAAAACCGAACTGATTCACCGTAAATTCCTGCTCAGACTTAAAAGAGTTGATTGCCATCCATATAATTGGGTAGACATTTACAATTGCGAATAGGCCCAGCAAGGTATAGATGATGATTCTTGATAGTCGTTTTTTCAACTTTCCATTGGTACGTCGGTTATTTTTTGTAGTAACAATGGACTCCATATACATCCCTCCTCATATCATTTTCTTCCCGAGTAATTTCGTAACTATAAAAATTAAAATGAGACTAAAGAAGAAAATAAATACAGAAACTGCACTACCGTACCCATATTGCAAGTTATTAAATGTCTCATGAAACATATAGAGTGCCATCACATCTGAAGAATGGGCTGGACCCCCATTCGTCATTACATAAATCAGATCAAATGTCTTCAAGCTTCCAGAAATACAAAGGATAACTGCCACGATAATCGAATCCCAAATCATCGGTATCGTAATTTTAAATGTCGTCATCCATTCTGAAGCGCCATCCATTTTTGCTGCTTCCAGTACTTCTGTCGGCACGTTTTGCAACGCCGCTAGAAAAATAATGAAGTACAACCCAACAAATTGCCAAACCACAGTAACTAAAACGGCAATCATGACCCATTTCGTATCACCAAGCCAATTTTGTGCCATGAATCCTAGACCAATATTACGCAAAAATTCATTTAACATACCATTCTGAGAATTATAAATAAGACTCCATGTTAAGGAGATTACCACCGTTGATAAGACTACAGGGAGAAAACCGACTGTTCTGAAAAACTTTACTCCTTTAATCTTACGGTTCAGTAAGAGTGCGAAGAATAGCGCTATTGGTACCTGACCTAATACAGAAGCAATAACAACATAAAGATTATTTTTGACGGAATTCCAGAACAACGGATCTTCAAATAAATTTCTAAAGTTATCAAGACCAATAAAGGTCATATCGGTAAATCCATCCCATTCCATTAATGAGTAATAAAATGATTGAAGGATTGGATAAATAGCAAAAACAGCATAAATCAGAAAAGCTGGTAGTAACCCAATGATAATCGCTGCTTTGCTTTTACGCGTCAGCTGCATCTTCTATCACCCCAATTTTCACAGGCTGCCAGAAATGCCGGCAACCTGTGAACTAATTGTTTACTCATTAGATTTATCCCATTCCGCCTGCATTTCAGCAGCAAGCTCTTCTGGTGTTTTATCACCAAGTGTAATTGATTGAAGACCATTATTAATAATGTCCGTTAATTCCGGAGTTAATGTCGCATCATAAACTGGTGATAACCCATTTTGGGCCATGCTGTTCGCATCCTTAAATACTTGTGGAATACTATCATCCATTTCCACATCAGCGGGTACAATTATATTTGCTTGAACAAGCTGCTGGAATAGTTCTTCACTATAGTAAAATTTAAGAAACTCAAATGCAGCTTCTTGCTCCGCTTCACTTAAATTACTATTAACCGCAATTCCACCACCAGCAACTCCAGATATTTTAGATGGATCTCCCTCTCCACCTTCAAAAGACGGAAACGCAGCAACCCCGATATTTTCCACATCCTCTACACTGTCCATTATTGGTCCGATTGCCCAGGAACCCGCAAAATGCATTGCAGTAGATCCTTTAATAAATTCGTTTCTAGATTGAGCCTCATCTACTGTATTCATATCTTCATTAAACGCTTCTAATTTGGTCAATTCATCAATGACAGATAAAGCATTAATGAACTGTTCATCTTCAAACGTACCTTCACCGTTTAGAACATTTCCCAGGAAATCACTTCCTGTGTAACGATCAGCAATTCCTGAAATATATACAGATTGCAATGGCCAAATTGCCTTATTGCCAAGAGAAATTGGTGTAACATCATTTGATTTTAATTCCTCTATTAAACTTTTAAACCCTTCATAAGTTGTTGGAAATTCATCATACCCAGCTTCGCTCACAATTTCTTTATTATAAAAAACCAAGCTTGTTTCGCTAATATTAGATGGAATAGCATAATAATTTCCATCTACTGCATAATCCTGTAGAATCTCTTCCGGAATCATCCCTTCCCAATGATCAATTATCGGATTTAAAGGAAGAAGTGCATTACCTTGAACTAATGGCTGAACACGAGTCCCAGGCCAGACACGCATCATATCTGGCAACTGATTACCAGCTGCCTGTGTCCGCAGCTTGATCTCATAATCATCATGTGGAATACTTTCATTAACAATTTGAATTTCTTCATTCTGTTCGTTAAATTTTTCTATTATATCTTTGTACACAGTATTTTCGGGTCGATCCTCTGTCCAATCATTCCATAATGTTAGTTCAATCACCCCATCCTCGGATTGTGCCTCTTCATTGTCCCCACAAGCTGCTAAAATAAAAATAACTGCTACACCCAATAGTAAAAGCTTAATCGTTTTCATCATATTCCCCCTCGTTTATTAAGCGCTTACAAAGATTGTAGCAATTCATGTATTTACTTGGTATCCTATAATTCTATAAAAATATCCAAAAAATACAGATATTTTAAAAAATAACTTACCTCAGACAAACAACTCCTTTCTGCTAGTCTTCATGTTTTTTCTTACCCTTCAATTACTTAACGCTAGCCAGATAGCTTGGATTTTTTTCTTATGGGTTCATTCTTAGATGCCTAATCGTTTGAAATATGCGAGCGGCTAGTTATTACCACCAGCTTACACGCTTCACTAAAAACTTTTTCTTTTATACTTTTATTTTATTTGATACGATTTTTTAACTAAACCTAACCTATTTCCGGTGCAAGGAGGAAATAGTTAAGCGTTTTCATTTTCAAAAAGGAAACCGTACAATGTGATTTACAACAATATATTGTTCTGTTATTAAAATAAGTTGCTTAATACTAACCCATTTAAAAAAGCCCAATATCCAACCAGTGGACATCAGACTTTATATTATTTAATCTTCTAAAGAAACATTCTTTAATTGCAATAACTGCGTTGGCAACTGGGTAAGGCCCTTCACCTCATCACGAACTCCAAGTAAATATTCTTGATGAAGTAAGTACACAAATGGAGAAAGCTCAACTAGCTTTTCCTGTGCCTTACTATATAAATCTAGACGCTTTTCAGGGTCAGCTGTTTGACGTGCTTCTTCCAAGTAAGAATCCAATTCTTTATCTACTGTAAATGTGCGATTTCCTGGTGATCCAACATTTTCAGAATGGAATAGTGGATACATGCCATTATCTGCATCGCCGGTAACAGTCGTCCAACCAAATACCATCATCTCATGTTCGCCCTTAGCAGTTTGATCCAGCATAGCCCCCCATTCAACCGTTTCTACCTCTAAGTCGATTCCGATTTCCGCAAGTTGAGCTTGAACATTTGTTGCTGTATCAATCCGTTGACGATCATCATTCGTCCAGATCGTCGCAGAGAATCCATCGGGATAACCCGCTTCTTCTAATAAAGATTTTGCCTCTTCAACATTGTATTCCAAACCATTTAATTGCTCATCATATCCAAAAATCCCAGGAGCTAGTGGGCCCTTGGCTGGAATGCCAGCACCTTCATAAATTCCGTTAATGATTTCTTCTTTGTTGATAGCCATCGAAATTGCTTGTCGTACACGCACATCATCAAATGGTTCCTTTTCCATATTGAAACCTATATAAGCTAAAGAAGAACTTTCCTGGCGTTGCACATTCATTCCATCTGTATTTTCAACTTCTGCAACATCAGATGGGCTTAAAGGAGTAATAATATGAGAATCACCCGTAGATAATTCAGAGATTCGAGTTAAATCCTCTGAAACTACTTTAAAGGTAACAGAATTAAGCATTGCTGGTTTATCCCAGTAATCCTCATTTTTCATTAGCTTCACGGATTCACCAGTTTGCCAATTCTCAAATGTAAAAGGACCAGTACCCACTGGGTTTGAATTAATTACACTGCTTGGTTCTTCCCCATTCTCCATTGCTGCATAATCCTCTTCAATTAATTCTTGCGACACCATCTGTCCACCCGGATGTGCTAAATGAGCTGGCAACGGAGCAAAAGGATATTCAGTGATAAAGCGTACCGTATAATCATCAACCACTTGTACCTCTGTTATCATATCGTACATAAATGCTACTGGTGACCCTATGTCAGGATCTAGTATACGTTCTATATTTGCTTTCACTACATTTGAATTGAAGACAGATCCGTCATGAAAAGTGACGTCTTCTCGCAACTTAAATTCCCATGTTGTATCATTTACTTGCTCCCAACTTTCTGCTAGAGAAGGCTGAAGCTCCATATCTTCATTTTGTGTAACCAAATTATCAAATATATTAATGCGAACATTTGCAGAAGGTGTATCGTTTGTTGCATGAGGATCTAATGATACCGCATCTGCTTGACTAGCAATTACTAAGTCCCCACCCTGACTCGTACTTTTTTCTGAGTTACTATCACTATTTTCTTCTGGCTCACTGGCACATGCAGCAAGCAATAAACTAAACACAAGTGTTATGATAAAACCGACTAAAACTTTACGCGATTTCATGCTGATTTCCCCCATTTATGTATTAAAATGTAAATTTTGTATCTTCATTTAAGTTAAATATAAATGCTTTCACTAGTTCTTTTGTTGCAATTAAATCGGATAGGCTGATTGCTTCAACAGGAGAATGTGCGTAACGGGAAGGAATCGATAGCACCCCTGTTGGTATGCCTTTATTTGCTACAGCTACTGCTCCTCCATCTGTTCCAATTCCAGGAAAGACTTCCAACTGATGAATAATTTCTTCTTGGACTGCGATTTTTTTCAATTCTTCTAATATGCTCTTTTGTACAATCAAGCTAAAATCCAACACCTTTATTCCAGTTCCCTCACCAAGGAAAAGACTTTGATCCATGGTTTCTTCAGGAGTATCACTTACAGCAGTCGTATCAATTGCGATAGCTACGTCTACGTCTTCCAAACCATTAATTGCCGTTTGTGCACCACGTAATCCAACTTCCTCTTGAACAGTGAAAAGGAAAACAATTTCTCCAGCAAATTCTTGTTTGTCAATCTCATTTAATACAGATAAAAGTACAGCACATCCTGCCCGATCATCAAGTGCTTTTCCAACAATCAATTGCTTATCTTCAGGACCAATAATCCTGCTCTTAGTCGCCCATGTAACAGGTGTTCCAACTTCTACTCCCATTTCAAGAGCAGTCTGTTTCGATGTTGCCCCAATATCTATGTATAAATTAGCATGTTGGCGTACTTTTTTAGGATCGTCAAATTTCACAAAATGTGCAGACATTGTTCCAATTACTCCATCAAGCTCTTGCTTCGAACCTAGTACTTTTACTGACTGTGCCAGCAAAATGCGATCGTCATGTCCACCCAATTTTTCAAAACGTAATAACCCATTATTCTCAATTTTCTTTATAATAAAACCGACCTCATCCATATGAGCTGTTATAAGTGTTACAGGCCCCGGTTTTCCGCCCTTTTTTCTTGCAATCACATTTCCCATGGCATCAACTTGAACACTGTCCACTTTATCCTCTACATAATCACGAATAAAATAAGCAACATTTTGTTCGTAGCCACAAGGACCGTTTAATTCACTTAGTTGTTTTACAAGGTTGTCCATCATTACATCCCTTTCGCTATAAACTTTATCTCAATAAATAGAAAACCGTAATTTATCTAGTTATTTTGATAATTAATGTTATTCTATACCTCTCCCTATTTAGAATCAACATATATTCTACATTTTTATTGAAAATTCGACAAACTTTTGGTGAGTGACGATCCTCATATAGATTTGTTCTAGAATAGTAGAGAGACTATGTATGGACATAAAAATTCCCTTAAGTTAAAACAGATTAAAAATATAAATCTGTTTTAACTTAAGGGAACCATATTATATAAGATATCCCATCTCGATTTTGTTTCTCTCATAATTTTGGTAATTTCCTTTCCATAACCAAAGCAACCTACTAAAAACTTAGGACAATAGAAGTAAGACCATAAACGAACCAGTAATTCCCTTCGAGTTAATAATCACAAATTTGGTCTTTACATTTTTCTTTTGTATCTGGGAAACCTTCTTTTGTACTGATGGCGGCCACGGTAAGGTCATCATTTAATGAAATAGAGAATCCTCCTTGACCGTTTACAGTTCCATCAATTTTTGTTCCACCCATTGGACTTATATAAGGTTCATCCAATTCAATAGATTCAACTGCTTCAAAGTTGTTTTCAATATAACTCTCAGTAACATTTTTCAGCTTTGATGTGGTTTCATCATCAAAATCAGGGTCCACATTACAACCTACTAATAGTATAATAGTCATGATAATAAATATTAAAAAATTCTTATATTTCATACATACACCTCACACTTTGCAAATTCATAAATGGAAGTTTTGTTTACGGCATTTAAATTAATCGAATCCTTATCCATCATACAATACAATATAGTAAGTGACTATATAACAACATGTAATTTATATTGAATCGTTTCCGCATAGTTTTATTGACTTAAAATGGAAGCAGTACGTAAAATTCTTGTTGCAATTATTTATGCTGATAGAATAATAGAGAACATGCTTTAAGATCTACAAGAAAGAAAAAACAATATTATGGATAATCCTTTATAAAAGTGTTTATTAGTCAGGATGATACTATCTAGCGGGATTTTTAGGTATTTTCGAACAAAAGAATTTCGAATATTTATCCTTCAGTTAAGCACTGGTATTTTATCGATAAAACCCTGATTTCGCAAATGTTTATACGGAATCAGGGTGGTGTTACAATTGTGTTTTTACTAGTAATAATTTATTTAGTTGTACATTTTAGGTAAAAGGCCTAAAAAAGAGAGACAATAAACGTCACACTTTTTCAGGTTAGAGAGATCCATAAATTTGTTTAGCTTCGCATCTCTTTCCGAAAAGCATATAAGAACAACAAGGAGATGAATATAGCTCCACCAATAATATTTCCGATACTAGCTGGGATTAAATTTAACAATATATATTCATACCACGCATAGTTATCAGATGTTAAAATCCCTAAACTGAAATATCCCATATTTGCTGCACTATGTTGAAAATTACCTGCCACAAACAAAATAACTGGAAGAGCTGTTCCTAATATCTTACCTACTACGTCCCTAGCAGATGTTGTTAGAAATGTAGCCATACCGATAAGCCAATTGGCTAAAATTCCTGACAGCAGTACTTGGAACCAGCCTGCCCATCCATAATCGGCAAATTTCATTTTATGTGAGATTAGTGTTTCAAGCTCTTTTGAGAATTCAGGTGTTAAAGAGTTTGAGATAATAATTAATAACGCCACAAATAACGCACCTATAAGATTGCCAATATATGCGACCGCCCAGAATTTGATAAACTTATGCTTTATCCAGTAAGACTTTTGTAAATAATATGTTGGCAAAAGAACATTAACTTCCGTAAACAATACGGATTGTGACATAAATACCATTAGATAACCTGCAGTAAAGCCAATTCCCTGTAAAATATATGTTAGTCCTTTTGCATCCACACCAATAGCTAACAATACAGAAAAGACAGCGCCAAAGGTCATAAATGAACCTGCTTTTAATGCAAGCACTAACTGTGAGGGAGTATTTGTATCAAGATGTTCTTTTCCTTTATTACTAAAGGACTGCATTACCTGGACTGGAAATAAAAATTGCCTTTCTGGGATTTCTTTCGTTTCTTTTGTTTGGTTTGTAGATTCTTTGTTACCATTATCATCCATAAATATCCTCCAATTTTCATTGACTTTATGTTAATTGGGACAATTAATATCTTAAAAGCCTATCCATATATGTACCCGAATAATTATACATTCATTCTTTTTTTACAAAGCAAGTTGTTTTGGATAACATATAAGTAATTTTATTGGATTATTATTAATAATAATTATTGAAGATACTGAAATTTTATTGAGTAACACACCGGGGTGTTAACGAAGAAACCATCTCTCGTTAGGAGAGTCTCACTCAATTTATTAATAAATTGAAATGATGAACTAAAAGTGATTGGGGTGAAGATTTAATGAAAAACAATGATACTATTTATGGAATTGTCGTGCATACTGTCAATTGGATCTTGCTCGGATTTATCGGTTTTATCGCATTTTTCTTGGTGGTAAATATCAGCCCAGGCCCAAAACCCTATGGTCTCATATTTGGCTATATTATTGTAATGCTGCTAATCTGGGGGTGGAATTACTGGTACCAATCCTACAAGAAAAGAAAATGGATTGTGCTAACAGTTGGAACCATCTTTTACTTCGTCATTGCTTTGTTTCTCTTGGGTGTAGTCGTACCATTTCTGTCTAAAATAATTTATTCTTATGATAATACCGGCCAATATGAAGATAGAATTGGTGAAGAATATGATGGCGATGTTCCAATTGCTTTATTATATATTGATAATAAAATTGTTGGACTGACTGAGGCAAATATCAGTTGGAATACAGATTATATAGGCTCACAAAAAACAATAGAGGATATTGAACAATTTGCATCATCATTAAATGAAACAAATATTTCTTCAGGTAAAAAGGTATTTTTGGATTTAATAGAGAACGAAGAGAATGGTGGGGGTGGTGATATTTGGACTGATTCAAAGATAACAGTTTCGTTATTAAATGACAACGAACGAATCGAGCTTGAATTGGATGAATCAAGAGAGTTGCTCTTTCCTAAAAAAACAGGAAATTATGTTTTAGAAGTTGAATTTGTCAATTCAGCTGGAAAAGCTCAATATGTAGGCAATGTTGTTATTGAATAAGCTACACTAAATTGGACAGTTTTTTATTTAATGAAACACCTGGTTATTATTAAAAAACCCCGATTTCGCAAATGTTTATTTTTACGGAATCAGGGTCGATTTAGCAAGAGTTTATTTTAGTTAGACAATTTCAGAGTTAATTCCGCTACACATTCAACATGATTGGTGCTCGGAAACATATCAACAGGTTGTACTTGTTTTGTTTCAAAACCACCATCTTCTAATATACGCAGATCGCGAGCTAATGTGGAAGGGTTACAAGAAACATAGACAATACGTTTAGGTTTCATTGCTATCATTGCTTCTAAGAAATCAACATCGCATCCTTTTCGAGGCGGATCGACTACAATGACATCCGGATCTAATCCTTGTTCTTTCCACTTCGGCATCACTTTTTCTGCTTGTCCAACAGAAAATTCCACGTTGTTCATCCCATTTATCTCTGCATTCATTTTCGCATCTTCTATAGCTTCTGGAACGACTTCAATGCCATATACTTTCTTTGCTTTTTGAGCTAAGAATAAGGAAATGCTACCGATACCGCAATAAGCGTCAATTACTACATCGTCCTTATCAATATTGGCATATTCTAATGCTTTATCATACAAGACCTTTGTTTGAACAGGATTTACTTGGAAAAACGATTTAGGGGAAATCGCAAATGTAAGATCCCCAATTTTATCATATATATAATTCTCTCCCCAAAGAACCTTTGTCTTTTTACCAAGTACCACATTCGTTCGTTGATCATTCACATTTTGAACAATGGATTTCACTTGAGGGAACTGTTCTGTTAATTCCTTAATAATTCGATCCTTTTCCGGGAACTTGGACGTTTTCGTCACAAATACGATCATAATATCTTTCGTATAGTGACCGACACGAACCATAATATGGCGGAGTTGACCTCGGTGAGATTTTTCATCATAAGCTTGGATGCCATATTTATTCATCAGTTGTCGAGTGAAAGGTAATACCTCATTGATTGCTTCATCTTGGATATGACAGGTATCTTGATTTTGAAGAATTCGATGGCTTCGTTTTTGATAAAAGCCCACAATGACTTCTCCATTCTTCTCCCCTACAGGAATTTGTACTTTATTACGGTAGTGCGATGGCTCTTCCATCCCTAATATCGGATGTACTGGTACTTGATCCAGGTGAGCTACTTTCTTCATCACATTATGCACCTGACCTTGCTTCATTTGAAGCTGTAAATCATAACTCATATGTTGTAATTGGCATCCACCGCAATGTACATGGCATGTAGGTTCTACACGATGGGAACTTGTTTTCGTTAGTTCAAGTAATTTTCCAAATCCAAAGTTCTTGTTGACCTTTACCACTTTTACCTTTGCTTGTTCATCAGGTAAAACTTCTGGTACAAACAATGGGTATCCTTCTATCTTAGCAACACCGTTCCCTTCATGTGTTAGATCCTCGAAGGTTAGTGTATATATTTCATTTTTATTTACTGGAGGCTTTGTTTTTGCCATAACACTCTTCCTTTTTATTACGATATTCGTCTTAAATAATTATTCTACCATAAGCGCCGTCTCAAGAATAGAATCCCATCTTTCTTATCCTTCTAAACATACAAAAGGAAGACTTTTAATCCAAGTCTTCCTGTGCTTTTATAAATTCCTTAGGAACATAAAATTCGATATGCTGCCGTAGATTTAAAAATTCTCCCGGGAGTAACCCGCCATACTCTCCATCAATATTTAATTGCATTTTTTCTTCATTCGATACTTTTATGTGCTTTGCTTGTGTATAGATAATGTTTTTACTTTTAAAATGATCTCCACGTAAAGCTAAAGTAGCGATTTGAATAAATTCTGCAAGATTTGTTTTCTTTAGTATGAGAAGATCGAAGTATCCATCATTTAATTTTGCATCTGGAGCAAGCTTCTCAAATCCTCCTACAGAGTTTGTATTGGAAATAAGAAACAGCATAATATCATCTTCTAGGACCTGATCATCATATTCAATCTTCACTCTTGTTGCTTTCAAGAATGGGAGCATCTCAATACCTTTTATATAGTAAGCTAGCTGACCAAGGAGTGTTTTTAATTTGCTTGGAACTTCGTAGGTTAATTCCGTTAATTTTCCTCCACCAGCAATATTGATAAAATAATGGTCATCATTGACTCTACCAATGTCAAGCTTCATCCTATTTCCTTCAATAATGACATCTACTGCTTTGTCAATATCACGAGGAATATGTAGAGCTCGTGCAAAGTCATTCGTAGTACCAGCTGGGATTATTCCTAATTGCGGACGGTGTTCTTGTTCTGCTAGTCCGTTTATTACTTCATTAATCGTTCCGTCTCCCCCGGCCGCGATAACTAAATCATATCTACGTTCGACAGCTATTTTTGCAGCTTCCGTAGCATCTCCTTCACATGTTGTGGCATGTGTGGATGTCTCAAAACCAGCAACTTCTAATTTTTCAAGTATATTCGGTAAAGCTCTTTTTATTGCTTCGCGTCCCGAAGTTGGATTATAGATGATTCGGGCCTTTTTCATGTTATTTCCTCCCCATACGTTCAACAGATAGAAACTTTATCATATTATCGGAGAACCCTTGGGTGTTTTACTTATTGAAGAAGTATCTCCTAGGTTTCTTAATATCGACCATAATAATCATGCCTATCCAATATCATAGTCCTTTTTTTATAGTTTGAAAAGGATATTTGATAATTTTGTAGGCTGCCATTAATTTATAATGACAGCCTCTCTTAGAGTATTAGCGATTATTAAGTTCTTCTGCAAGAATTTTATTTACTAATGGTGGATTTGCTTGTCCTTTTGTTGCTTTCATAATTTGTCCAACTAAGAAGCCTTTTGCTTTGTTCTTTCCATTCTTAAAGTCAATAATAGACTGTTCATTTTGATCTAGTACTTCATTCACAATCTGTTTTAATTGTGCTGGATCAGAAATTTGTACGAGCCCTTTTTCTTCTACAATTTTCTGAGGATCGCCACCATTTTCCACTAGCTCTGCAAATACTTTTTTAGCTATTTTAGAAGAAATGGTTCCATCTTCAATTAGATTAATCATTTTCGCAAGTGCTTCTGGTGTAATTGCCAGTTCGTCCAACTCTTTATAATGCTTATTCATATATGCAGAAACTTCACCCATTAACCAATTTGAGACTTGCTTCATATCAGCACCTTCTGCTGTTGCTTCTTCAAAGAAATCAGACATTTGCTTAGAAGCTGTTAACACGTTGGCATCATACTCTGAAAGTCCAAGTTCATTGATATAACGTTCCAGACGTGCATCTGGTAATTCAGGGATTTCGCTTCTTACACGCTCTTTCCATTCTTCATCAATATATAGTGGAACTAGATCTGGCTCTGGGAAATAACGATAATCATCCGAACCTTCTTTAACACGCATAAGAATGGTTTCTTTTGTCTTCTCATCATAACGGCGAGTTTCTTGTAGAATCTCTCCACCTGATAACAATTCTTTTTCCTGACGCTTTTCTTCAAACTCTAATCCTTTTTGAACATAAGAGAAGGAGTTTAAGTTTTTCAATTCCGCTTTTGTACCAAATTCTTCTTGTCCAATTGGACGTAAGGAAATATTCGCATCACAACGTAAAGAACCTTCCTGCATCTTCACATCAGAAACTCCAGTATATTGAATAATATTTTTTAGTTTTTCTAAATATGCATATGCTTCTTCTGGAGAACGCATATCTGGTTCCGATACAATCTCGATTAACGGCGTACCTTGACGGTTAAAGTCGACATAAGAATATCCATCTTCACCATGTGTTAATTTACCAGCATCTTCTTCTAAATGTAGACGAGTGATACCAATTTTCTTCTTCTCACCATTTACTTCAATTTCAATCCATCCGTTTTCGCCTATTGGTTGATCGAATTGAGAGATTTGGTAAGCTTTCGGATTATCCGGATAGAAATAGTTTTTACGGTCAAATTTTGTATCCGTTGCGATTTCACAATTTAGAGCCATTGCAGCCTTCATTGCAAAGTTAACCGCCTCTTCATTAAGTACAGGTAATGTACCTGGATAGCCTAAGTCAATCGGGTTCACATTGGTATTCGGATCAGAGCCAAATTCATTTGTACTTGGGCTAAAAATCTTTGAGTTTGTTTTTAATTCTACGTGTACTTCTAGACCTATTATTGTTTCGAAATTCATTATTTTGCACCTCCAAGTTGAGGTCTTTTCTTGTGATGTTCCGTTGCTTGTTCATATGCGTAAGCTGTACGGTATACTGTGCTTTCATCGAAATAGTTACCTATAATTTGTAACCCGATAGGTAGACCTTCTGTAGAGAATCCACATGGAATAGAAATTCCTGGTACACCAGCTAAGTTAACTGGAATAGTTAAAATGTCGTTCGCATACATCGTTAATGGATCACTTGTTTTTTCTCCGACTTTAAATGCTGGAGTTGGAGTTGTTGGCCCAACGATAACATCATATTCCTCTAAAATTTTATCAAAATCATTTTTTATTAATGTACGTACTTTTTGTGCTTTTTTATAATAAGCATCATAGTAACCAGAGCTAAGCGCAAAGGTTCCTAACATAATACGACGCTTTACTTCTTCTCCAAATCCTTCACTACGGGATTTTTTGAACATATCAATCATGTTATCTGCATTCTCTGAACGCACACCGTAACGTACGCCATCAAAACGAGCTAAGTTAGCAGACGCCTCTGAAGATGAAAGTAAATAGTAAGTTGCTAGTGCATATTTAGAATGCGGCAAGGAAACTTCTTCCCATGTAGCACCCATGGATTCATATACCTTTAATGCTTCTAAAATCGCGTCTTTTACTTCTTTCGATACACCTTCTGCAAGATATTCTTTTGGTACAGCGATTTTAAGTCCTTTTACATCTTGTTTTAACGCTTCTGTATAGGAAGGAACTTCTACATTCGCACTAGTTGTATCCATTTGGTCATGCCCAGCAATAACTTCAAGTACGCGTGCATTATCTTCTACTGTACGAGTAACTGGTCCAATCTGATCAAGAGAAGATGCAAAAGCAACCAATCCAAAACGTGAAACTCTTCCGTACGTTGGTTTCATACCGACTACTCCACAGAATGCTGCTGGTTGACGAATTGAACCACCCGTATCAGAGCCTAATGTGAATAGTACCTCTCCTGCAGCTACTGCGGCAGCAGAACCACCACTAGATCCACCTGGTACGTGTTCTGTATTCCAAGGATTACGAGTTGGTTCATAACCAGAGTTTTCATTGGAAGAGCCCATGGCAAATTCATCCATATTCAACTTACCAACAGCAACCATGTTTTCTTTCTGTAACTTTTGAACAACAGTCGCATCATATAATGGATCATTGAAATTATCTAAGAATTGACTTGCACAAGTTGTACGAAGTCCTTTTGTTACAATATTATCTTTAATACCACCAGGCATTCCAAATAAGATACCTGTTTTATCTTCAAGTTGATCTAATTCTCTCGCTTTTTCTAACGCTTTTTCTTCATCTAACGTAAGAAAAGCATGGACCTCTTGATCTACCTCATGAATACGTTGATAGGATTCTTTAACTAGATCTTCAACCGTAATTTCTTTATTATGTAGCTTTTCTTCTAATTCTTTTATAGTGTAATCAAATAAAGACATAATGATTTTCTCCTCCCTATTCTAATATCGATGGAACACGAATTTGACCATCTTTATGATCAGGAGCATTACGCAATGCGTCTTCCTGGCTTATCCATTTCTTCGGTTCATCTTTTCGCATTACATTCTTAAGATTAAGTACGTGTGTAGTAGGTTCTACAGAATCCGTATCCAGTTCATTTAATTGTTCAGCAAAATCAATAATCGCACTCAACTCGTCCGACATCTTTTCAACAGCTTCATCGTCTAATTCTAGACGAGCTAAGTGAGCAACATGCTTCACTTGATCTTTTGAAATCTCTGCCATTGTATGTACCTCCTATATGTTTTCTAACATGTATCTACATTTTTTTCATTCCCCTATTATAACACTATTGATAATAGCAAAGATAGCTTATTGAAGGCAAATCTTCTAGTTAGCCATAATAATATAATTGAAATACATAGTGGCATACATTATTTCTAAAAATGGACAAAAAAATACCTGAAACTGGTTTCCACACCGTCTCAGGAAATCTGTCATTTGTATAGGGTAAAAAAACATGTGTTAATAATTCAAAATTAAGCTTGTGAAGTAGTGTTGATGGATAGGACACCAGGATGCTTATCCATAGCTACTTCGATTTCAGAATCTAGTACCCCCGGATGCTTATCCATGGCTACTTCAATTCCTTTAGAACTTAGTACCCCCGGATGCTTATCCATGGCTACTTCAATTCCTTTAGAACTTAGTACCCCTGGATGCTTATCCATGGCTACTTCAATTCCTTTAGAACTTAGTACCCCTGGATGCTTATCCATGGCTACTTCAATTCCTTTAGAACTTAGTACCCCTGGATGCTTATCCATGGCTACTTCAGTTCCTTTAAAACTTAATACTCCTGGATGCTTATCCATAGCTACTTCAATTCCCTTAGAACTTAATACCCCTGGATGCTTATCCATGGCTACTTCAATTTCAGAATCTAGTACTCCCGGATGCTTATCCATAGCTACTTCAATTTCAGAATCTAGTACTCCCGGATGTTTATCCATAGCTATATTGGAATCACCAACCAAACTAAATCCAGATAGTATGAATAATCCAGTTAGTGCACCTACAACTAATTTCTTCATTAAACTTTCCCTCCTTAGGAATTTTATATATTAGAAATTTGCTCATAGGCAAAGTTAGCCTCTTTGTAATATTTTGTTGCATCTTTATATTTATATTGCTTTTCATAATGAATAGCAATCAATTCAGCATAAATAATTAAACTGGCATAATCGTTAATTTTTTTTAGAAAAGGAATAAATTCCTTAACAACTAAGTTTTCAAACTTATCATATTGCTCGGTTAAAAGGTAGTTGTACGTATTAATGATATATATAAAAATTAAGTAAGGTTCTTGAACTGTTAACTCTGAAATTAATTCTAAACCATAATTTATGCTTTCTTGTGCTTCTTCAAAAGCTTCAATATTAAAATATTCTCTAATTAACGATGCTAAGGTTTCTATTTTTTCTCCAATATATAAATTTTTATCATTTATTATTTCCTGGTAACTTTTAATCGCACTTAGTGAATCACCTTTAGATGAATACAGATAACCTAAATTTTGATTTGTTAACTGTATTAATTGTTCATTTTTTTCTAGCTTTCCTAAATGTAGAGCAAGATTAAAATTCTTAATTGACTTATCATATAATTTTATCCTTCTATACGAGATACCCAAAAGGTTATGACATTGAGCACATCGTGTAAAATTATAATCTTTCATAAAAATATCTAAAGCTTGATTAGCGTATTCAATACACTCTAAAGTATTAATAAGTTTACTATGAGTTATTGATATTACATACTTCAAGTCTGCGATTTCTTTTTCTTCTAATCTAACATTCTGTAGTTTATCTTCTGCATTTTTATACATATGCATTGCTTGAGTTAAATCTCCAGAAATCGAATAATAATTGCCCTTAAATTTAAATAAATAATACAACTGTGCATTATCAAATGAATTAGAAATTTCTCCCAACTCATTAATTTTTTGTAGAGCAATTTCTCTCTCTCCTAAGACTAAATAATATCGAATTTTATGGATTTCAAACATCATTAAACTTTCCGACAAATTTTTATCCATTAGCTCCTGAATTTCATGATAATGTTCGACAATATCGTCTTTATCGTGACTATCAAACAACATTCCATACCATTCTTCACAACGTTGCTTAATTAGATCTTCTTGACTATTATCGACCTCTATTCCTAGTCGATTACAGAGCATTTGAATGATTTCCGGGCTCGCTTGAGTCTTTTGATTCTCAATTTTTGATAGATAAGATACTGAAACAATCCCGTCTGACAACTCACCTAGCGTCATTTCTTGTTTATTTCGTTGTAATTTTATAAAGGATCCAATCTCAATCATTGTACCCACCCTATCAATTAATTCTTGATTCTTTTTCGTTAAATTAATTATAACATGTTTCCTATATTTTCATATTGGGAAAATCATAGAGTGATACACTTGTTTAATATATAAAAAGTTTTCCTGTTTTCCTAAACAAAGAAAATTTACTGTTTCTTTAAGTAGAAGTAACTAGAAACAGTAAATTTTCATTTTTACCAATATTTGTTTATTTTATAGTTATTTTGAATGAAACTTGAATCAACGTACCTAATCATATATATGGACGTTAACCTGATCTTCTCCAGCATTTCGATAAATGATACTCTCTGTTTTTTGACTAGAAACGACATTTATTTCAATATCATAATAATTAGGGAAGATCTCCTGTACAAGTCCATAAGCATATTGAGTGAAGCCAATCACCTCACCTTTACCATTAAACTCGATAGGTATTTCAATTTGTAGCTTTTGCAGCTCTTCATCAATATAGAACCCTTCTCCTACCAATCCTACATAATTTGGAAAGAATTCTCTTACTTCATTACCAAAGTTTGTTACAAGTTCTTGATCCTCAAAATATTTTTCTGATCCCTCATCCGATGGAAATAGTATATTCTCTTCTTTAACTTCTTCCCAATCGTCAATCGTACTGCTTCCACCTGGGACATTTGTTCTTGCTACAAAATTACCTGGAACAGGAGATGCTTTTTCTTCTTCTCTATATATTGCAATCATTATTGGTACATCACGTAAATTTTCATCATTCTCTCTTATGTCTTTTACAATATTTTGCGCAACATCATTCGCTACACTTAACATTTCTTCTTTTGGTATATCCTGATAATAAGTAGTCCCACCTGTTTGCGTCTGGAAACTATATACTGACTTCATTGCAATACCTAGAGAAATACCTTCAAGCTCAACACTTTGGTCATCCGTATGTCGCATAAAGTTTTGCTCTAGTACATGCGTGAGGTAACGAGGATTATCTTTATACTCTTGAACTTCAGACCCTTCTTCCACTTCAGGATTCAAATCATCAATCCACGTATATACACGATCTGTATCAAAGTATTGTCCTTCTTGGAAGTATAATTCCTCTGGATCGTATACATCCTTTGACAATCTTCTTAGCCCTTCTTCCATTTCGTCGATATCGACACGATTCGCCATCTGATTCACAATCGCTCCCCTAGCTGCACTCGTCTTGTATGGTAAAATCATACGATAGTTTTCACCAGATAATTGATAACTAGGTACAATTGATGTCTCTTGTTCCGCATCATCTTGCACTACTTCTTCTTCACTATTTTGATTTTGAAGACATCCACTTAACAAAAGAAGTAGCACTAACATTAACAAGCTGACTTTTTTCAAGCTGCTCCCTCCTTACTTCCCAACAACATCTTCTAGCTGTTGTTCACTCCACACGTCAATTCCTAATTTCTCTGCTTTATCCAATTTTGAACCAGCATCCTCACCAGCAATAACAATATCCGTTTTCTTGCTGACACTTCCTGTTACAGTGCCACCCAATGATTCAATTATTTCTTTTGCCTCTTTTCTAGAAAACTTCTCCATCTTGCCTGTAAGTACCACTGTTTTTCCTGACAATACACTATCTGTTGCCTGTTCCGATTTACGCGGACCTTTATATTCCATTTGAACTCCTAGCTCCCGTAAGTTGCTTAAGAGTTCTGTAACTTTTTCTTCAGCAAAATATTGTACAATGGAATCAGCCATCTTATCTCCAATCTCATCTATCGCTAACACATCTTCATAGGTTGCTTTTTGAAGATTTTCCATTGTCTCAAACTCCATCGCCAGTGTTTTCGCTGCTTTTGAACCTATAAATCGAATTCCTAATCCGAATAAAAGACGTTCCAATGAATTTTCTTTCGATTTCTCAATTGCTTCTAAAAGATTTGTAACTGATTTTTCTCCCATTCTTTCTAATTGTAAGAGTTCTTCCTTATCCAGTCGATAAAGATCAGCCATAGTTTGAACAAGATTCTCTTGGAACAACTGAATAATTACTTTTTCGCCAAGCCCATCAATATTCATAGCATTACGAGAAACGAAATGGATTAATCCCTCCATTAATTGAGCAGGGCAATTCGGATTGATACACCGAAGAGCGACTTCTTCTTCCAATCTGACAAGTTCATTGCCACATGCAGGACACTCATCCGGCATATGGAATTCTTGTTCATCCCCGTTTCGTTGTTCGACTACAGAACGGACTACTTTTGGAATAATATCTCCTGCTTTTTTTATCACTACTTTATCACCAATACGGATATCTTGTTCGCGAATTAAATCTTCATTATGTAGAGAAGCACGCTGAACTGTCGTACCTGCTACTCGCACTGGATCCAATATTGCTGTTGGTGTTACAACACCCGTTCTTCCAATACTCAATTCAATATCTCTTAGGGTCGTCATCGCTTCTTCTGCAGGAAATTTATAAGCAATTGCCCAACGGGGGCTTTTCGCTGTAAATCCTAATTCTTCCTGCTGGTCGAGACTATCTACTTTGATTACTATTCCATCAATTTCATAGGACAGGTCATTTCGATGTTCTGTCCAATAGTTTACGTATTCAATAACCTCATCTATCGTATTACATTTTTTCCATTCCTTGTTTGTCTTAAATCCTAATTCTTTTAAACGAGTTAAATGCTCACTATGCGATGTAAGGTCGCTATTTTCCCATTCTCCTACACCGTATAGAAAAATATCTAAATTCCGCTTTGCCGCAATCTTTGGATCGAGTTGACGCAATGATCCAGCAGCAGCATTTCTCGGATTCGCAAAAGGTTCCTCTTCATTTTTCTCACGTAGTTCATTTAATGCAAGAAATGACTTATGTGGCATATATGCTTCTCCGCGGACTTCTAATGTTCCTTGTTCTTTTATCGATAAAGGGATACTGCGGATTGTTTTTAAATTAGAGGTAATATCTTCTCCAATTGTTCCATCTCCACGAGTAGCTCCTCGGACAAACTTACCATTTTCATATGTAAGAGAAATAGCAAGACCATCGATTTTAAGCTCGCATACAAAGCTGATTGGTTGATCTGTTCCGTTACTAGCACGTCTTGCGAAATCACGTAAATCTTGTTCATTAAATGCATTTCCAAGACTTAGCATAGGAACATTATGGGTTACTTTTTGAAATGATGCTAACGGAGCTCCACCTACACGCTGGGTAGGTGAATTTTCCATTACTAAGTCTGGAAAGTCCTGCTCCAATTGTTGCAACTCCCTTAATTTCTGATCGTATTCCGCATCAGGAACTGTAGGATTATCCAACACATAATATTCATATCCATATTGATTTAACAATTCAATTAAGGATTCTATCTTCTTACTTACTTGTTCTTTATTCATTTTCGTTGCCCCTATTCTTCCTTCGTAATTGGTGCAAATTTAGCTAATAACCGTTTAATACCTATAGGTGCAGGAAAAGCGATATCTAATTCCATTTTTTCTCCTTCGCCTTGTACTTTCACAACCGTTCCTATGCCCCACTTTTTATGGTTTGCTTTTTCACCAACAGCCCATTCCTTACTTTCAGCACCTGTAGAAGATTGCATTTTTTCAGCACGTCGTTTCTTTGGAGCTGGTCGTTGTGGGGAACGTTCGAGAGATTTTGCGCCAAACATCGGTTTACTTATTTCTTCTAAACCATCAATTAATTCTTTTGGTATTTCGTTAATAAATCTGCTTATTGGATTCATATTCGTTCTACCATACAGTGTACGCATTTTTGCATGGGTTACATACAATTCTTTTTCTGCACGGGTAATCCCTACATAAGCAAGTCTTCTCTCCTCTTCCATTTCATCTTCATCCATAATAGATCGACTATGCGGGAAGACATTTTCTTCCATTCCAATTAAGAATACAACAGGAAATTCTAATCCTTTTGCGGCGTGTAATGTCATTAAAGTGATTTTTTCATTATGATCTGGATCTTCTTCGTCCACTCGATCAATATCCGCGACTAACGCAAGGTCCGTTAAGAAGGCGATTAGTGTTTTATCTTCGCTTGCTTTTTCGAAATCTTTTGTAACTGTCATGAATTCTTCTAAGTTTTCTAGGCGACTTTGTGCCTCGATAGTGCGCTCATTCTTTAACATTTCTTCATAGCCCGTTCGTTCCAATATAGCTTCTACCATGTCTGTTGCCGTTAAGAATTCTTGTTGTTGCGATAAAGTACGGATAAGACTTTCAAAGCCCGCTAGCGCATTCGCTGCTTTTTTCGATACTCCTGTAAAATCAACTTCTTTTACCGCTTCATATAATGAAATATCATGCTCGCCAGCATACGCTTGTAAACGTTCAACTGACGTCTTACCAACACCACGTTTCGGTTCATTCACTACACGTACAAAACTAATGTCATCATCTGGATTTGTAATTAATCTTAGATAAGCAATCATGTCCTTAATCTCTTTACGATCGTAGAACTTCATGCCTCCAACCATTTGATAATTAATACCTGATTTTAATAAAGTATCCTCTATCGCACGTGATTGAGCATTTGTTCGGTATAAAATGGCAACATCACTTGGTTTATACTCATTCTCTCTTATTAACTGCTGAATCTTATCTGTAACAAAGAGAGCCTCTTCTTGTTCTGTTCCGCCTTGATAATAGTTTAGATTTTTCCCATCAATATTATCCGTCCATAAGTTTTTCGGCTTTCTGCCAGAGTTATTAGAGATCACTTGATTAGCAGCTTGTAATATAGATTTTGTAGATCGGTAATTTTGCTCTAATAAAACCGTACGAGCAGAAGGATAGTCTTTTTCAAAAGTTAAGATATTACCAATATCCGCACCTCTCCAACGATATATCGACTGGTCAGAATCTCCCACTACACATAGGTTTTGAAATCTGCTAGCTAATTGTTTCACTAAATAATATTGTGCATGGTTGGTATCTTGATACTCGTCCACATGAATATATTGAAAACGACGCTGATAATATTCCAACACTTCTGGTATACGTTGGAATAAATGAATGGTTTGCATTATTAAGTCATCAAAATCGAGTGATTGATTTTTGCGGAGCATTTTTTGATATCCTTCATATACTTGAGCCACTTGACGACTAAAGAAATCCCCAGCGTTTTTCGAATATTCTTCTTCAGTAATTAATTCGTTTTTTGCTGTACTTATTTGTCCCAGCATAGCACGTGGATCGAATTTTTTTGGGTCTATATTCAAATTTTTTAGTACTTGCTTGATTACGGATAATTGATCACTACTATCTAAGATAGAAAAATTCGTTGAATATCCAATCCGATCTATGTCTCGACGCAAAATACGGACGCACATGGAGTGAAAGGTGGATACCCACATATATTCTCCCTGTGGTCCGACTAATTTGCTCACACGTTCTTTCATTTCTCGTGCGGCTTTATTCGTAAATGTAATGGCCAATATATTTCGTGGCGATACATCTTTTTCTCCCATTAAATATGCGATTCGATGGGTTAACACACGTGTTTTTCCACTTCCTGCTCCTGCCATAATTAATAATGGTCCTTCTGTATGTCGCACAGCCTCTTGCTGTTGTTTATTTAACGTATTGATCATACTTTCCAATGATTGATTCATACGTGCACCGTCCTTACTACTGTTTAATTCCCTTTAACTGCCTCTACTGTTTTTAATGCTTCATTTATATTAGTATAGATGCTATTGCCTACAATGATTGTATCAGCATATTCCTTCATTTCTTTCGCTTGTGCCGTTGTTTCAATTCCTCCACCATATAGAAGTTGAGTATTTTGAAGTTCTTCTTTTACTTCTTTTACCAACGTAGGATCTCCATATGCACCACTATATTCTATATAAAAGAATGGTAAATGAAATACCTTCTCTGCCATATAGGCATATGCTTTTACATCATCAAGATCAGGCATTACACAATTTGTATATTGAAATGCCTTCGCATCTTCATTTAAAATACAGTATCCCTCAAAGTATACTTCAGCAAATTCCATCATGTCGATAAATTCTTTGATAGCTTTATGTTGAATATCCATCATGTATTTTTTTTCTTTTGAATTCAATACCATTGGAACAAAGTAATAATCAAAACCTGGAGTTAACGTTTCTTCTTCTGAAACTTCTAATACAACGGGAACCATATGACTACGGCGTATCCTAGATAACAAATCTAGTACACCATCTAAGGTGACATTATCTGTTCCGCCAACAATAATAGCATCTGTTCCAGACTCACAAATTTGATCGAGATGTTCATCCGATATTTCTTTCGCAGGATCTAATTTAAAAATATGATGCCACTCATTTATATTTTTCAAACCGTAATTCCTCCATCAATAAATTCATTACTTTATTATACCAAAAATAGTATACGGAATTTAGTGATTGAGCGAAATTTTTATTACCTACCATAATCTGACGAATTTAAAGAACAGAAGTGCATGTGCTCATTAGAAACGTAGCTAGTGTTCTGCTTTTTTGGAGTAGAGATAGTCTATAGGGTTCCCCCCTAGTGGGTACTGAAACAATTCGTAGATTAAGGAGACAAATGATAAAACATTTATGATTTATTCTAAAGAGGATAGAAGGCCCGGATTTGAACGGGCAATTTTCATCTATGCAGGCTTTCGTATTAATTTTTATAATCAGCTGTCACTAACCCCATACAATGCGCTGGTATAGAAGAGTGATAATTGCTGGACAATAAGTTCCAGGTTTTCATTGTTATCTGCGTCAACCAATTCCCACATAAACATCTCATTCATGTAATACCAGTTTTTTGCAGTAATGAAGGGATTAAAGGCCGTATTGACCAGCTGCTTATCCTGGGAGTGTTTAATATCGGTAGTAATACCTTGAATGAATTCATTTCGTATATTTCCCCATTCTGTTTCAATCTCCTCACTAGAGCCAATCGCATCTTTCACAACTTTCATGATCGGTCTATGTTTAATTGCTAGAGACATATAATCTCTCACCTGATTTTTTATCCGTGAACATGCTTCTTCAGGTGTAGCAGGGCGAAATTCCTGATTGGCTACTTTGAAAAAATCCTGCATGACTTCTTCCATAACAGTAATAAATAGTTCATGTTTATTTTTAAAATATACATATGCAGTTCCATATCCAACACCAGCATTTTTTATAATCTGAGAAATAGTCGTTTTTTCAAAACCATTTTGTAAAAAGACATGATGCGCAGATTTCATTAGTTTTCTTTTTGTCTCCTGCGCTTGCTTATCTCGATTGGTCAATTTATTTTTCATGACAACCTCCTACAATGTCAATGATACGAAATCACTGACATTATGTCATTGACACTATGTCAGTTATTAAATATAATTTAACCATACAATAAATAAACAATTCAAGTTAAAAATTATAGTTCCAGGGGGAAACATATGGTTAAAAAATACACTAGATCGCATGCGCAGGAAATGGATGAACAGGACGAATTGAAACAGTTCCGTAGTGAATTTCATCTTAAAAATGAAAGCATTTACATGGATGGGAATTCATTAGGTTTAATGTCTAAAAGGGCAGAAAACGCACTACATAACATAATTGACTCTTGGAAGAAATATGGCATCGACGGTTGGATGGAAGGAGATCATCCGTGGTACTATCTGTCTGAACATCTAGGTGAAAAGATGTCAGTCCTAGTTGGTGGAAAAAAAGATGAAGTTATTGCGACCGGTTCTACAACGATTAATTTACATCAGCTTGTATCAACTTTTTTTCAGCCGGAAGGAAAGCGGACAAAGATTTTAGCAGATGCATTAACGTTTCCAAGTGATATTTATGCATTGAAGGCACAATTACAATTAAAAGGGTATGATGAATCCCATTTGGTACAGGTGCAGAGTGAGGATGGAAATCTGTTAAACGAGGAACACCTTATTGAAGCGATGACAGATGATATTGCGCTGATCGTGCTTCCAAGTGTTCTATACCGGAGTGGACAAATTCTTGATATGGAACGACTTACAAGGGAGGCCCATAAACGCAATATTAAAATTGGTTTTGATTTATGCCATTCAATTGGGTCTATTCCACATGACCTTCATAAATGGGGTGTTGATTTTGCCTTCTGGTGCACCTACAAACATCTAAACGGAGGACCGGGTAGTGTTGCAGGTTTATTTTTACATGAAAAACATTTTGGTGTTGCACCTGGACTGGCGGGATGGTTCAGTTCTGCTAAGGATAAGCAATTTGACATGGAACATACCTTAACACACGCTAATAATGCCGGGGCTTTTCAAATTGGAACACCTCATCTTTTTAGTGTGGCACCTCTGATTGGATCACTAGATTTATTTCATGAAGCCGGAATTGAAAAAGTACGTAAAAAATCACTCGCGCTAACGGACTATTTAATGGAGTTAATTAAACATGAACTCGATGGGCATGGCGTAGTGATCTGTAATCCGGAAAATCATATACAACGCGGCGGTCACGTATATGTCGAACATCCTGAAGCTGCTCGAATATGTAAAGCATTAAAAATGAAAAAGGTTATCCCGGATTTCAGAACCCCTAGCGGCATTCGCCTAGCACCTGTTGCTTTATATAATACATTTGAAGATGTTTATGATTGCGTACAAATTTTTAAAACGATTATGGAAGATGAATTATATAAGCAATTTGAAAATGTAAGGGAGGTTGTTTCCTAAATGGGTGTATGGATTGATATTTCGCAACCGATAAATAATAATTTAGCTTGTTGGCCGGGGGATCAATCATTTCATTTTCATACACCGGTAACGAAGGAAATGACCGGTTCTGTGAATATTGGAAGGATCACGACGAGCACGCATGTGGGGACCCATGCGGATGCTCCTTATCATTTTATGGAAGATGGAAAACGGATTCTTGACCTGGAAATCGATCGGTATATTGGTCCTTGTAAAGTAATAGACCTCAGTGCATTTGACGAAATAGATGAAACAGCTTTAAAAAGTAAAGTGAAAGAAGATACAGAACGATTATTAATCCGGACATCACTGCCGAATAATCCGGAACAATTTCCGACTGATGTCACGCCAATTACATCGGACGGCGCTGCTTACATGCATTTTCTTGGAGTTAAACTGGTCGGTGTCGATACCCCTTCGGTAGATCCGCTTTCAAGTAAGGAGCTAGTTGGACATCATGCACTTTTCAAGCATGACATTAACATTTTAGAAAATGTCATGCTTGATCAGGTGGTTGAAGGCGACTATGAAATGATTGCTCTGCCACTCCCGCTTCAGGATGCTGACGGAAGTCTGGTTAGGGCTGTGATTAAACCAATAAATGGAGGAAATCACGATGCAAAATAAACATGAAGCATTTAAAAATGAAAGAAGTATTCATACAGACTTTAAAGAAAAGATGACATACAGTGATTATTTAGGATTGGACACATTATTGAGCAGTCATCATCCGTTGAGTGACCATCATGATGAAATGCTGTTTATTTCAGTGCATCATGTGAGTGAGATTTGGATGAAACAGATTCTACATGAAATAGATTCTGCTATTCGCGATATTCAGGCTGATAATTTGTCTACTTCTTTTAAAAAATTAGCACGCGTATCACAAATACAAGCGCAGATGAAAAATGTATGGGATGTTCTCTCCACGTTGACTCCAGCTGAATATATGGAGTTCCGCGACAAGCTGGGCAACGCATCCGGTTTTCAGTCATATCAAAACAGGATGCTTGAGTTTGCTCTTGGTTACAAGACAGAATATGTGCTGAAGATTTATGAAAAAGACCCAGAGCTGCTAGAGATTTTACAGGAAGCTTACGATGCACCAAGTCTTTATGACGTTTCTATTCAGGCACTAGTGAGGGCTGGTTTACCAATCGATGAAGAAGTGCTGAATCGTGATGTACGTGTAACACATCAATCAAATGAGAGTGTAAAACAAGCATGGTTAACTGTTTATCGGAACGTTGATAAGTACTGGGAGCTTTATGAGCTTGCAGAAGAGCTAGTGGATATTGAAGATCTATTCCAGCAGTGGCGGTTCAGACATATGAAGACTGTTGAACGAATTATCGGTTTTAAACGTGGTACTGGCGGTTCCGGCGGTGTTGCTTATTTGAAAAAAGTAATCGATCAGTACTTTTTCCCGGAGTTGTGGGAGCTTCGTACGGAATTGTAAAGGAAAGCTTTGTGCTTTCCTTTCAATTTATAAGTTCATCAGTAGTTACCTCAATTGATTGGACTCGGTGCTATGTGGAAATCCACTTATGTTGCGGGACAATTATGAGCGAGAGATGTTCTTGGGAACCTTTATCCTATTAACTATTTTCATAGGATTTCCTATGGCACAATTCCTTCATCCCTTACCTCGAAATAAGTACTTTCGTTTCTCTAGCGGTTGGTTAATATGTACCTCTACAGTGGAATTGGGTGCCTAGCACACATAAAAGAAACCCCCTCCTGATTGGAAGGTGCTGCCGCTATTCTTTTATATTCATTCGTTCTAATACTAAGTTGTATCCGTCACTACCATAGTTAATACAACGTCTTACTCTAGAGATTGTCGCAGTAGATGCTTTTGTTTCCTTCTCAATTGCACTATACGTATTTCCTTCCGTTAGCATTTTCGCTACTTGAAATCGTTGCGACAATGATTGAACTTCTGACATCGTAGCAATATCATCAAAAAATTTATAGCATTCTTCTTTGTCTTTTAACGATAGAATAGCATCAAACAAAAGATCTAATTGCTCTCCTCGTAATTTATCGATTTGCACGAAATTTCCTCCTTACCCTTAGCCCTTCTAATTAGAAATAGTAACAGCTTGTTCCATGCCAGGATCACTGCTTGGTACGATGTTTACCCAAGTCATTCCTGGAATAAATCCAAGTTCCTTACCATCTTTTATTGGTACAATTCTTCCGTCTCTATTTTCCCACTCCACCTTCTGATATTGTCCATGCTGAATTAAATAAGCAGATCCCCCGCTTGTTAAATCAACTGCTCTTCTGCCTGCATCATCAATTACTTCGTGGCCGGTCTCTAAGACAAATATATTCTCCACTTCTATTGGTTGATCTGTTTGTAATTCAACGGTCTGGACCCCATCACTTAAGCGAGTATAAGTACCTTTATCTTCTTGGTATATATATTCTACCACATTTGTAGGATTACTACTGTAGACAACTTCAATTCTATTCGCCGAATCTCCAGTTAAGCCTTCTACATCCGTATTTGTTAAAAACTCAAACGGTTCAACCGAATTTGATATTTCAAAACCTTTTTCGCTAGCTACTTCGTTCACGGCTGATAGTTGCAAATAGGAATTATGTGGTGCTTTTCTAAAGCTCTCTCTTTTAAATAAATGTCCATCGTTATCATAAGTAGAACCATTTAAATGATCAATTCCTTTAGAAGCAATGATATCATTTACAAAATTAGCGGCACCATGATATACATATATACTATTGTATCCATTCGCAATATCTGCATAGTACTCTCTTGCACTCCGAACAGGACCCACTACTTCCGGCAACTCACTTTGATAGATTGCAAGAAATCGAGTTATTGTACCTTCAGCTAATACTTCATAGACAATATCAGCGTTAGATAAACCAGATTGAGGTCGAGCAGATCGGTGATTGTTAACCATTACACCAATGGGACGTTGATCAATATCCCCGTCTTCAGAAATCGTCCCTGATAATGGATATATTTCTTGAGAACGGCTATCTGTCACTTGTTCTTTTTTATCTACTCCTGGTTGTTTTTGTGTGTTTGTTGATGCATCATGATTCTCTTCTTCGCAAGCAATTAATAAAGATATAATAAGCAATATAATGAACCCTACTCTTTTCATAGACAACACCTTTTTGTACTTAAGTTATCTTTTATTATAGGCTACCTCATCGTTGCTGGAAAGAGTATATCACGATTTTTTACATCCAATAGACCCTTCTGTGTGATCCTAAAGAAAGGTAGATGAAAAGCGGACAAGAATAATAGACTATAAACTGGATCGTAAAAGGCAAATCCATATTTTTGTAATGTGTCCTTTAATTGTTTATCGTACTTTATCATTTGTTCCATTGGCTCATTTGGCAGAGATCCTCCAAGTGTTAATGGAATCTCCGTCAATATTTCACCATTATTAACTAAAATAATGCCACCTTTTATCTCTTTAAGTCGATTCCAAGCAATAAAAATATCCTTTTTGCTATTTCCGATTATAATAATATCTCCCGATGCAGAGTAACTACTTATGAGCGCCCCAAGTTTCGGCGCAAACCCTCGAATAATCGTATTTACTCTCCATTTTCCTTTTCTATCTATTAGCAGGATAAATTGTTCGCCCTTTTCTTCATTTAATTCTTCAAAACTAACATCTGAATCAATTGTATAAGGCTTAATAATGACATCATTGACTACATCCATTCCAACTGGAACAGAAAATTGTAGATCATCTTCCGTTAGATTCCAATCAATATTCATTTCATTAATCTCATACTTACTCCAATCAATAATTGATGGAATATCGATTTCCTTTGTCTCTTTCACAATCCATTCGCCCTTTGCAAGCACACCTATCGGATTTGGATTTTCTTTTTCTTGTAAAATGTTAATATGTGCGATTCTACCTGGTGCAATACTTCCAAGTTCCTCATCCATCCGCAGGTGTTTTGCAGCATGAAAAGATCCCATGCGATAAGCATCTTCTAATGGAATTCCTTTATCGATAGCAATTTGAATACAGGTATTAATTACCCCGTCTTTCATAAAGTAAGGAGTTGGACCATCCATGGTAAATGTAAGTTGATCAAATGTAGTTAGCCCAGACTCTAATAATTCTTCTAAAATAGCAGGCAAATCAGGTCGAATTGGTGAATAACGTAGACCAACCATATATCCGAGCTGCAGACGATTCATGACATCTTTTCCAGTCATTGCTTCATGATCAGCACTAATTCCTAATAACTTCATCTTTGTTAATGTTCGTAATGATGCACCTGGTAGATGACCTTCAATTGGTTTTCCATTTCGTTTTGTCTCTTGAATCCAATATAATAGTCGATCATCTCCAGCTAACAAACTCGGCCAATCTGTTAATTCTCCACCTTGTACTACAGACGGATGATTTATCCAATCAAGCACATCGTTTGTATTAATAAAATGATTCTCTTCTTGTAAGGTTGTCTGAGAATCATACCTTGACCACCAAAACATCGAAATAGGTAATTTGTTAAATTGATCAATGATAGAAAACGCTTTCTTTTTATTAGTTAGCAAATACCATGTCAAATTGTCATTTACGAGGGTAGTAGTTCCTGTTTTTGCTGCATGCATTGCTGTTATCTCCGGATTTGCTAATTGGAATGGATGAGCATGTGGCTCAATATAGCCTGGTACAACAAACCTACCTTCACAATCATAAACCTCTGTCTCTTGCGATTGATTTGGTAATTTTTCTCCTACGTATATAATCCGATCTTTATAAATCCAAATATTTGCCTCTAACCATTGTTTTGTATGAACGTTTAAATACGTTGCATTCTTTAAAAGTAAAGTTGGTGATACTGTTCCATCTATCACCTTTACATGTTGGCGCAATTCGCGATTTCTCCAGTTCCTTCCGTTTTCCATACGGCAACTCTCCAGTAATTATAATTTCTTTTATTCTATCATATATATTGCTTTAATAAAGTAAAGAATGTGTATATTTTAGTAAAATTTACCAAATATTATTATTGTGATATTTTTGAGTTTGTGTTCCTACCATTAATCAGGTACTTTCACTTAATAGGTATATAATAACATTATAATATATCTATTGTAGAATATGATAGAAGATATGTAGATTTTTAGAGGAGATCCCGAAGTTTTTTTGAAGTGTACAGCCGGGTTATTTACTACTATTTTGAGTATGTCGGGCTTTTTTCGTTTAGAGAACTGCTCTATTCACCAATTTTTCCGATTTCTCGGCTTGTTTTGGGTTTTAGAACCGCTCTATTCACCAATTCCCCAGATTTCTTAGCCTGTTTTGGGTTTTAGAACCGCTCTATTCACCAATTTTCCGGATTTTTCAGCCTGTTTTGGGTTTTAGAACCACTCTATTCACCACTTTTACCGATTTCTCCAGCTGTTTTGGGTTTTAGAACACTTCTATGATCTAAAATTTTCCAAATACTATTGGCGGTTCAGACATAGAAAGGGTGGGCCTCCATTTAATTTGCAAAGCCCACCCTCTCACATTTTATATAAATTTCTTAAGTTCTAGCTTTATGATCATTTTTTGTTGCTATATCTTTTCGGTAAAAGAAAGAATCTATATTAATCGTTGTATTATCCAGTTGACGATATACATTTGCTGTTGCTTCTTCCATTGTGTTCGCACGACTGCCTACTAAAAGAACGCGTCCCCCATCAGACACTAATTTCTCATCTTTCACTTTTGTACCTGCATGAATGACAAAATCCTTATCTTGCAATTGAAATTCTGGTACTATATGTCCTTTTTCATAGGCATTCGGATAGCCTGCCGATGCTAGCACCACACCAACACAAGCTTCGTCATACCAGGTTAATCGTGGGTCTTTCTTCTCCAGCACATCCTGCATTACTTGCAATAAATCATTGTTAAGCAGTGGTAGGACAACTTGTGTTTCCGGATCCCCGAAACGGGTATTAAATTCAATGACTTTTGGGCCTGCTTCTGTCATCATTAACCCGGCGTATAAGATACCTGTGAAGGGGCGCCCTTCTTCCGCCATTCCATCTGCAGCTTTTTGTAAAATATGCTGAAGAGAAAAGTCATATGCTTCTTCTGTTAGATCGGGAACCGGAGAAAAAGCACCCATACCACCTGTATTTGGACCTTGATCATTATCAAAGGCGCGTTTATGATCTCTTGCAGCCTGCATAGGATACACATGATTTTCATGAACAAAAGCCATTAAAGAAAATTCTTTACCTTCGAGGTATTCTTCAATCACGATAGTTGCACCAGCATTAGAAAATGCTTTATCTATTAACATATCATCAATTGCTTGGTAGGCTTCTTCTTCTGTCATAGCCACAATTACACCTTTTCCAGCTGCTAAGCCATCTGCTTTTATAACAATAGGAGCACCTTGTTGTTCTACCATTTTCTTCGCTTCGTTCACATCGATAAATACGCCATATGCAGCAGTTGGAATAGCATACTTTTTCATAAAGTCTTTTGCAAAGCTCTTACTTCCTTCCAATAATGCTGCTTCTTTAGTTGGAGCAAAAATCGCTAATCCTTCTTCATGAAATTTATTTGCAATGCCAGCGTTTAGAGGATTTTCTGGGCCGACGATGGTAAAATCCACTTCGTTTTGTTTTGCAAATGCACATAATTTATCGATATCCATCTCATCAATTTCCACACATGTAGCGTCATTTGCGATTCCGCCATTTCCTGGTGCTACATAAAGATTTACAATTTTTGTATTTGCTTTCAGTTTTTTTACAATGGTATGTTCTCTGCCGCCTCGGCCGACTACTAAAACGTTCAAGAGCGTCCCTCCTACTATTAGTGCTTAAAGTGTCTTACCTTTGTATAAACCATAGCAATCCCAAATTGGTTACATACATCAACCGAATCTTGGTCTCGCTTTGATCCTCCAGGCTGAATGATTGCCTTAATACCAGCTTTAGCAGCAGCTTCCACCGTATCTGGCATCGGGAAGAATGCGTCTGAAGCTAAAACAGCTCCTTCACTTTTATCTCCCGCTTGCTTAATAGCAATCTCTGCAGCTCCAATACGATTCATCTGACCCGCACCAACACCAATTGTTTGTGAGTCTTTAGCTAAGACAATTGCATTTGACTTCACATGTTTTACTGCTTTCCAAGCAAACAACATATCATTGATTTCTTGTTCCGTAGGTTGTTTATTGGTGACTACCTCAAGGTCCGCTTCACTTACTTCTTTTGCATCATAAGCTTGGATTAATGCGCCACCATCTACTGTTGTTAAACGATTGGATTGTTTATTATCACTCGTAACATCTAACTCCAATAGTCGGATATTTTTCTTTTGAGTTAAAATTTCTAGCGCTTGTGATTCAAAGGATGGTGCCACAACAATTTCTAAGAATATCTGACTTAATTGTTCTGCAGTAGCCGCATCCACCGGTCGATTACACGCTACAATTCCTCCGAATATCGAGGTTGGATCTGCTTGATATGCCCGCTCAAATGCAGTTGAAATCGATTCGCCAATTCCTATTCCACAAGGATTCATGTGTTTTACTGCGACTGCAGCAGGTTCTGCAAACTCTTTTACAATTTCTATCGCTGCATTCGTATCTTGAATGTTGTTATAAGAAAGCTCCTTACCATGAAGTTGCTTTGCTGTTGCTAATGTAGGACGAGATTGAATTGGTTCTTTATAAAATGCGGCTTGCTGATGTGGATTTTCTCCATAACGTAAATCTTGCACTTTTTCATACGTAACTGTATAACTTTCTGGATATTGCTCTTCTGTCTGAGATAGGAAGTAATTCGCTATCATCGCATCATAGCTAGCAGTATGTCGAAATACTTTTGCTGCTAATTGCTGACGAAATTCATATGTATCTGTTTCAGATGTAATTGCTGCTAGCACACGATTGTAATCTGTAGGACCCGTTACAACTAGTACATCTTCAAAGTTCTTTGCAGCAGAGCGTAACATCGATGGACCGCCAATATCTATATTCTCGATAATATCTTGATGGCTTACGTCCGGTTTTTGCACAGTCTCTTTAAACGGATAAAGATTAACTGCTACTAGATCGATTGATCTGATGCCATGCTCTTCCATTTGGCTAAGGTGCTCGTGGTTGGAACGTTTACCAAGTAATCCCCCATGAATCATTGGATGCAACGTTTTCACACGTCCATCTAACATCTCTGGGAATCCAGTTACTTCATCTACTGGTGTTACATCGATTCCCGCTTCAGCTATACTTCTTAATGTCCCACCTGTAGATAAGATTTCGAATCCACTTTCTTTGAGACCTTTGGCAAATTCGATTATATTTGTTTTATCTGACACACTAATTAACGCACGTTTACTCATTGTTATTACCTCACTTTATTAGACAATACTTGATTAATTACTGTTGGATAAAGTTGATGTTCTACCTTCTGTATACGTTCTTTTAATTTTTCTTTTGTATCATTTTCTTCGATCATGACGCTTTCCTGAGCAATAACAGGTCCCGTATCCATCCCTGCATCAACATAATGAATGCTAACCCCTGTTTCTCTTGCTCCCGCATCATATGCTTGACCAATAGCATCTTTTCCAGGAAAAAATGGCAGTAAAGAAGGGTGTATATTTAAGATTTTACTTTCATATTCATTCAGCAGCGTATCGCCAATCAGTCGCATATACCCTGCTAAAAAAATCCATGAAATTCCATAATGTTGTAAATGACGGTGAATCATTTCTTCGTATTCAGACTTTGAACCGTATTCCTTTGGATTAAAGACCAATGTGGGAATACCATAACGCGCTGCTTTATCTATCACTAATGCTCCTGGTTTATCGCATACGAGAAGAGAAATCTTACACTTCAAATCGTTTGCTTCCATTATTGCCTCAAAATTACTACCCGCACCTGAAGCAAAAACAGCTGCTTTTATAGTCATAATGTAAAGTGCACTCCTTCCTCCTCTGTTACCTTACCAATCACATATGCTTGTTCATCTACTTTTTCGAGTAACTGTAATGCGATAGAAACATCTTCTTCAGCCACAACCACTGCCATTCCAATTCCCATGTTGAACACGCCATACATTTCTCTGTTATCAATATTCCCTTTTTCTTCTAGGAAGTGAAAAACCTCTGGTATATCCCAGCTATTTGTCTCAATTAGAACACCTAATCCATCTGGTAACATACGCGGAATATTTTCATCAAATCCGCCACCAGTAATATGCGATATTCCCTTTAAATTCACTTCTTTTTTTAATGCTTGAATCGATTTTGCATAAATTTTAGTTGGTGCCATTACTGCATCTTTTACTGTTTGACTTAAGCCAGGGTATGTTTGATTTAAATCGACATCCGCTATTAATTTACGGACGAGTGAATAGCCATTTGAATGAATCCCGCTGGATGAAAGTCCAATTACTACATCACCAGATTTGATATCTTTACCTGTGATCATCGCTGATTTTTCCACAATTCCAACGACAAATCCTGCTAAATCATATTCATCAGGATCATACATACCAGGCATTTCAGCAGTCTCTCCACCTATTAACGCAGCTCCTGCTTGTTCACATCCTTCGGCAATACCAGATACAATTGCTTCTATCCTAGAAGGATCATTTTCACCACATGCGATATAATCTAAAAAGAACAGAGGATCTCCACCTTGGGCGATGATATCATTGACACACATTGCCACTAAATCAATCCCAACCGTGTCATGCTTATCTAAGTCAATAGCTAGTTTTAATTTTGTTCCAACCCCATCTGTACCAGAAAGGAGAACGGGTTCTTTATATTGTAACGACGATAGATCAAACGCTCCTGCAAAAGCACCTATGCCCCCTAATACCTCTGGACGATGTGTACGAGCGACATGTTTTTTTAGCCGTTCTACAGCTTCATACCCTTTTTCAACATCTACTCCTGCTTGTTTATAGACTTCTGACATGGTAATCCCTCCACGTAAACTTCTTTTAACAACTTGTATAATGAATTTCCAATTCACCGTCTTGTTTTACTGGGTATTTGCCAGTCATACAAGCCATACAAACACCTTGATTAATCGTTTTGTCTTTTACGATTGCTTTTTCCAACCCTTTTTCTGATAAATAAGCTAGCGTATCTGAGCCTATAATTCCATTGATTTCATCAACAGAATAATTGGCTCCAATTAATTCTTTTTTAGTAGACATATCAATTCCGTAATAACATGGATTTTGAATCGCTGGAGAAGCTATCCGAACATGAATCTCTTTTGCACCCGCTTCTCGTAACATCTGAACAATGCGTCGGCTTGTTGTCCCACGTACAATTGAATCATCAATCATAACAACTCGTTTTCCTTCAATAATGCTTCGAACAGGTGAAAGCTTCATCTTCACCCCTAATTCTCTGAGTTCTTGAGATGGTTGGATAAAGGTACGTCCGACATAACGATTTTTTATGATGCCCATTTCATAAGGGAGTCCACTTTCTTCCGCATAGCCGATTGCAGCAGAAATACTAGAATCAGGTACACCGACAACGATATCCGCATCAACGGATGATTCTTTCGCTAACTCTTTCCCCATTTGTTTTCTCGACGCATGGACATTCACATAGTTCACATCACTATCTGGTCTAGAAAGGTAGACATATTCCATTGCACACATTCGTCGCTTGTCTCTTGGTGCAAATCGAGTAGAGGTCATCCCTTCATCACTAATTGTGATCAATTCCCCTGGAAGCACTTCTCGTTCAAATGTTGCACCAATTTGGTCAAAAGCACACGTCTCGGAAGCTATCACATAAGCATCTCCCAATCTACCAATAGAAAGTGGACGAATACCTGAAGGATCAAGTGCTGCAAACATTTTATCTTCTTGCAGTATGATATATGCGTATGCACCGACTACACGATTCAGTGCACGAGCTATAGAGTCCTCTGTTACTTCTCCACTACGTTTAATTAAATGAGCTAAGACTTCCGTATCCGAAGAGGTTTGTAATATGCTTCCTTCTCCTTCTAATTCGCCACGCAGTTCATGTGCGTTCATCAGATTACCATTATGTGCTAGCGCCATTCCGCCAGTTTGTGACTGAAATAATAAAGGTTGGACATTTTCAATGCCTCTCCCACCTTGTGTCGCATACCGGACGTGCCCTACTGCTACACTTCCTTCCAAGTCATCAAATTTAACTCGTTTGAACACATCATTTACAAGACCCAAACCTTTATGTCCTTTTAGTTCGCTACCCGTATTAACAACAACCCCAGCACCTTCTTGTCCTCGATGTTGCATGGAATGTAAGCCATAATAAGTTAATTCAGCTGCTTTTTCGTGACCCCAGATGCCAAAAACACCACATTCTTCATTTATGCCTTTGATTTCAGCAAGCATGGAATAGCTCCCTTCCAAAGATTCTCTAATTCTTCGACACGTTCGTGAATAATTGTTTTATCGCTAATAGAAATAGTTAGTTGCCCTTGATCAGTAACCTTGCCTAACTTAGCTGCTTCTGGAAAATGAGACTCAAATGCATTCGCATGTTTCTTGTTGACGGAAACAAGGAACCGTGATTGAGATTCACTAAATAGTTCTACGGTTGCATCTCCTACTACATTAATTTCCGCTCCAAGGCCTTGACCATTGAATAAAGACTCAGCTAAGGCAATCGCTAGACCACCTTCAGATATGTCATGTGCAGACGAAATAATTCCTTCTTTAATAGCTGAAAGTAGTTTTTCTTGACGTTCTGCCTCCACATCTAAATCAATATGTGGTGCTTTTCCTTCATATTTTCCAGAGTATAAATGTTGTAATTCTGAACCTCCGAATTCTGCTTTTGCTTCACCAATACAATAAATTACATCCTCTTTCTCTTGAAAATAACTAGGTGTAATATGTTGCGTCGATTCATGCAAACCAACCATTCCTACAATTGGTGTTGGATAAATAGATTTTCCTTTTGATTGATTGTATAAAGAAACATTTCCACTAATTACCGGCGTATGCAGTGCATCACATGCAGCACTCATTCCTTCTACACTCTTCTCCATTTGCCAAAAGATCTCTGGATTCGTCGGATTACCAAAGTTTAATCCATCTGTTAATCCTAGTGGTTTTGCTCCTGAGCACACGATGTTTCTCGCTGCTTCTGCTACTGCGATTTTTCCACCTGTTTCTGGATCTAGATAGATGTATCTCGAATTACAATCTGTTGTCATTGCAAGTGCTTTTTCCGTTCCTTTAATCCGAACAACTGCAGCATCTGAACCAGGGGTAACGACGGTATTGGTTTGCACCATGGAATCATATTGATCATAAACCCACTCTTTGTTCGCGATTGTCGGTTGTTGTAATAGTTGTTTTAACGTATTTGCATAATCTTCAATAGCCGGTGTTGCTATATCCATTTGTTGAAAAGCTCTGTAGTAAGCCGCCTCCTTGGATGGCATATTATAGACAGGAGCATCGTCTGCTAATGAATCAACAGGGATGTCAGCGACCACTTCATCAAGGTGCTTAATACGGAATACTTTTTCTTCAATTACTTTTCCTACTGGTACAGATTTAAGTCCGTATTTTTCGAATATATCGATAATTTCTTGTTCACGGCCTGCTTGCACACAAAGCAACATACGCTCTTGAGACTCAGAAAGCATCATTTCATATGCTGTCATTCCTTGTTCACGTTGGGGAACAAGATCAAGATTCATCTCTAAACCAGTTCCAGCTTTACTTGCCATTTCACTGGCAGAGGATGTCAGTCCTGCCGCACCCATATCTTGAATGCCGACTAATGCATCCGATTGTATTACCTCTAAACAAGCTTCGATTAATAATTTTTCCATAAATGGATCTCCGACCTGGACAGCAGGTCTGTCTTTATTCGAATCTTCCGCTAGATCATCAGAGGCAAACGTAGCGCCATGGATTCCATCACGACCAGTTGGTGGTCCTGCATAAAGAATGGTATTTCCAATCCCCGCTGCTATCCCTTTTTGCACATCTTTATGATTAATTAATCCGACACACATCGCATTCACAAGAGGATTATCTTCATAACTTTCATCGAATTGTACTTCTCCGCCAACTGTCGGAACACCGACACAGTTACCATATCCAGCTATTCCAGCGACTACTTCAGAAAAGAGATACTTCGTACGATTATTCGTTAATGGTCCAAATCGTAATGAATTAAGCGAAGCAATTGGTCGTGCCCCCATTGAAAATACATCACGAATGATTCCACCTACTCCAGTAGCAGCTCCTTGGTAGGGTTCAACTGCTGATGGATGATTATGACTTTCGATTTTAAATACGACTGCTTGCTCGTCACCAATATCAATTACGCCAGCACCTTCACCAGGTCCTTGTAAGACATGTGGTCCATCTGTAGGAAACTTTTTCAACAGTGGTTTTGACGTTTTATAGCTACAATGCTCTGACCACATTACGGAAAAAATACCTGTCTCTGTAAAATTCGGATGACGTCCGAGTATTTGTTTAATTCGTTGAAACTCTTCATCACTTAATCCCATATCTAGGTAAAGACGGTCCTTCTCAATTTTCTCTGGTTGTATATCATGCGTTAATTGCATAGCTGTCCCTCCAATTTGCGATCATTGATTTAAACAGTTTCAATCCATCGTCACTGCCAAGTAGTTCTTCTACAGCTCGTTCTGGGTGAGGCATCATCCCAAGTACATTTCCTTGTTTATTTCGAATGCCTGCGATATTTTCAATCGATCCATTTGGATTGTTTTTATATGTAAATACGATTTGATTATTTGCTTGTAACTCTTTCAACGTTGCCTCATCACAGAAATAACTTCCTTCACCGTGTGCAATCGGAAAACGAACCACTTCCTTCTTTTCATATAAAGAAGTGAAAAACGTTTGATTATCCTCCACCACTAGTTCTTCTTGATGACACATGAATGACAGATGTTTATTTCTCATCAATGCTCCAGGTAGAAGTCCAGATTCCGTTAAGATTTGGAATCCATTACACACTCCTAAAACCGGCTTTCCTTTCGCTGCATGCTCACGAATTTTATGCATAACATCTGAAGTCGAAGCCATTGATCCTGAACGTAAGTAATCACCATAGGAAAAGCCACCTGGGAGTAAAATTCCGTCTACACCTTCTAATTTATCTGTTTCTGTATACCAAACAAGTTCTGCTTCAGCACCTGCTACTTCCTTTACTGCGTGGTACATATCTCGATCACAATTTGAACCTGGAAACACGATGACAGCAAATTTCACGGTTTACTTAACCCCCTCTAAATCAAATTGATAATTCTCAATAACTGGGTTCGCTAAAAGACGGTCACACATCTCCGTGATGCGTTCTTCAATGTTAGGCCCTTCCTCAACTTGCAATTCAATAAACTTTCCTACTCGAGCATCTTCAACCTCTTGATATCCTAAGGACTGAAGTGATTCTTGAATTGCCTTTCCTTGTGGATCCAAAACTCCTGGTTTTAATGTGATATATACCGTTACTTTTTTCATACATGAACCTCCAACCGATTTAAAATTTCTTGATATACAGTAATTAAGTCTCCTGTACCTTGGCGAAATACATCTTTATCGAGTTTTTCATTCGTTTCAATATCCCATAACCTGCACGTATCCGGAGAAACTTCATCGGAAAGAAGTATTTCTCCATCTTTATTTCTTCCAAATTCCAGTTTGAAATCTACTAGTTTAATTCCAATAGATTGAAAGATTTCTTGTAGGGCGGCATTTACTTCTCTAGCTTTATCTTTTATTTCAGCTAATTCGGTTTCCGTTATATCCGTTAATAGCAATGCATGCTCATCATTGATTAACGGATCACCTAAAGCATCATCTTTATAAAACAATTCGAGTAATGGTGGGGTAAAAGATACCTTTTCTTTAATTCCTAACCTCTTGGTAATACTACCTGTCGCAAGATTGCGAATTACCACTTCTAAAGGAATAATACTAGTTTTCTGAACAATTTGTTGAGTCGAATCTAACCGTTTTATAAAATGTGTGCTAATTCCTGCTTCATGTAAACGTTGAAAGATAAGGGAGGAGATCTCATTATTGAGTCTCCCTTTCCCTTCAAATTGACTTTTCTTCTCGCCATTAAAAGCTGTTGCGTCATTTTTATAGGAGAGCACTAATTGATGTTCATCTTCAGAAGATTGATATACTTTCTTCGCTTTACCTTCATATAAAAGTGCTGCTTTCATAACTATATGAGCCTCCTAGGAAATACCGATTTTTGTAAAGATTTGATCGACATTCTTCAAGTGATACGTATAATCAAAACAATCATCAATCTCTGCTTGCGTTAGCTTTCCAGTAATTCGGTCATCACTTTCTACCAACTGTTTGAAATGTGTCTCTGTTTCCCAAGCATCCATTGCTTTTGGTTGTACAATGTCATATGCTTCCTCACGAGCCATGCCTTTATCAATTAATGAAAGCAACACTCTTTGGGAGAAAATAACCCCATGTGTGCGATCAATATTACGCTTCATATTCTCTGGGAACACCGTTAAGTTTTTTACGATATTACCAAAACGATTTAACATATAATTTAAAGCAATAGTCGCGTCTGGTAAGATTACTCTCTCTGCTGATGAATGAGAAATATCACGTTCATGCCATAAAGCCACATTTTCATAGGCTGTTACCATATATCCTCGAATCACACGAGCCATACCAGTCATATTTTCTGATCCGATTGGATTACGTTTATGCGGCATTGCAGACGAGCCTTTCTGACCTTTCGCAAATCGCTCTTCTACTTCACGTGTTTCTGTTTTCTGCAATCCACGAATTTCTGTTGCGAACTTTTCGATCGACGTTGCAATTAATGCAAGAGCCGATAAATATGCAGCATGACGATCACGTTGTAATGTTTGTGTGGACACAGGAGCTGGAGAAGTACCTAATTTTTCACACACATACTGTTCCACAAATGGATCGATATTTGCATAAGTACCCACTGCACCAGAAATCTTACCAAATTCGATGTTCTTCGCAGCCAGTTCAAAACGCTCTACATTTCGTTTCATTTCTTCATACCATAATGCCATTTTCAATCCGAATGTTGTTGGTTCTGCATGAACACCATGTGTGCGTCCCATCATTACCGTATGTTTATGCTCTATTGCTTTTTCTTTCAGAATTTCAACAAATTGATTTAAGTCTTTACGTAGAATATCGTTTGCTTGTTTTAAAATATAAGATAATGCTGTATCTACAACGTCAGTCGATGTTAAACCATAATGTACCCATTTACGCTCTTCCCCTAATGTCTCGGATACAGCACGTGTAAATGCCACTACATCATGTCGTGTTTCTTCTTCAATTTCATAAATGCGGTTCATATCAAAAGAAGCATTTTCTCTTAATTTCTTTACATCTTCTTTCGGGATAACACCTAACTCGCTCCATGCTTCGCAAGCTAGTATTTCAACCTCTAACCACGCTTTGAATTTATTCTCTTCCGTCCAAATACTACCCATTTCTTCTCTTGTATAACGTTCAATCATGAATGTATTTCCTCCTTGAAGTAATTCACTTGTTTCTCTAGTTCTTCTGTTGTCTTCGCAGTGAATGTAATATGTCCCATTTTTCGTTTTTCTTTCGGCTCTTCTTTTCCATACAAATGAAGAAAGCCAACATTCGATCTGGAAAGAAACGTTTTTGCATATTTTATATCATTTCCTAAAACATTAATCATAGCCGTTGGACCATGTAACTCCACTTCGATTAATGGCAAACCGCAAATTGCTCGGATATGCTGGGCGAATTGCGAAATATTGCAGCCTTCGATTGTATAATGCCCTGAATTGTGAGGACGAGGAGCCATTTCATTGACATAGACTTCTTTTCCTTTTACAAACATTTCAATAGCAAAAGTACCGACAATATCCATATAATCCGCAATTTTTTTAGCTATCTGACAGGCAGAGTCATGAATAGATTGGTCTACATTAGCTGGAACAGTTGTTTTGTATAGAATGTGATCACGATGTTCGTTCTCTGCTAAAGGAAAGAACTCAATATCCCCATTTATAGACCTTGTAAACACTACCGATACTTCTTTATCAAATGTAATCCATTGCTCAATAATGCAATATCCATGTAGCTTAAAAAATTGGATCGCTTGTTCTTTTTCAGATTCGTTATGAATTTTTAATTGTCCTTTACCATCATAACCACCACGACACGTTTTGATCACTGCTGGAAAAGCAATGGAATCAAGCGCATGTTCACATTCTTCTGTACTTGTAACAATATAATAGTCTGGGACTGGCAATCGTAAATCAGATACGACTTGTTTTTCTTTTTCACGGTTTTGAGTTACTTCTAGAGCACGTGTTCCTTGCGGTAACTTACCAGACTGATGAATGATTGCAGCAGCTTGTAAATCCACATTTTCAAATTCATATGTAATCACGTCACAACCATCTATTAACTGATCAATTGCATGTAAATCATCATAAGCAGCAACAATTTGTTGGTCTGCCACATGTGCAGTAGGGCAATCTGGAGTCGGGTCTAAAACAACAATCTTATATCCCATATACCGTGCAGCGATTGCCATCATTCTTCCTAATTGTCCACCACCAATAATTCCAATTGTTTGTGAAGGTAAGATAGTATTAGTAGTCTGCAAGATTTTCCCTCATTTCTTTTACAGATTCTCGCATTTCTTCCCGATATTTCTCTAGAGATTTCTCTGCACCTTCATCAAAAGTGCTAATAATCTGTGCCGCAAGAATACCAGCATTTTTGGCTCCGGCTTTCCCAATTGCAACTGTAGCGGTTGGTACTCCACCAGGCATTTGCACAATAGATAACAGGGAATCTAAGCCTTGTAATGATTTACTTTCAACTGGTACACCTATAACGGGTAACGTTGTTTGTGAAGCTACCATTCCTGGTAAGTGTGCTGCTCCCCCTGCCCCAGCAATAATAACCTTTAGCCCTTTACTACGAGCTTGTTTCGAGTAAGCAAACATGTCATCCGGAGTACGATGTGCGGATATCACTTCTTTCTCATAAGAGATCTGTAATTCATCAAGCACATTACAAGTATACTGCATCGTTTCCCAGTCGGAAATACTTCCCATAATAACCCCTACTTGAGCCATCCAATCCCTCTTTCTATATCTTTTTACAAACGAAAAAGTCTATTATCTTCCATCTATTATGAATAGAGAGAAGATGAATAGACTTGTAATTTACGAACATCATTTAATCATTCCATTACCGTTCATGTTCCATAGACCAGGTCGCTTAACCTAAGCCTTAGATCATAAAATTATAATAGAAATGATCCATCTTCCCTCATAGTCCAGCCATTTACGGTGCTGGGTAGAAACTTCTGAGCCATATTCTCAAATTTATATGAGGTTCATTTTCAATTGTCGGCTTAAGCATAACAAATCAAATACGAAAAATCAATATAAACTCGTATGATTTTGTAAAGTTTTCTTATAACGTTCGGGTTTTGCTATTTTTGTTCGTTTTCTGATTCCACTGTATTCGTATTTTTCTTTTTCTTCGGATTCATTAATTTCCCTTTACGAACTTGTTTTACCCAGAAACCGCCATGTATTCGCTTTGGCTCATATGAAATAATAAACGCTTTCGGATCAATTTCTTGAATCGTTTCATATAGACGTAATTCATACTTACGAGGGGTTAAAATCTGAACAGATAAACGATCGCCTTCTCTTCCATATGAAGACCAGCTTGTTACACCATACCCCTTTTCACGAAGTCGCTGTGTAAATTTTAAATCCGGGTTTGCAGACACAACGTTCACGGTTATATATCCCAAAGCTAGCTTTTCTTCAATTTTTGCACCAATAACTAAACCTGTTCCAAAACCAATAGCGTAAGCAACTAGATTTTGAATCTGGTCCAGATTATCTAATACAAGTCCTAATCCAACAACATATATAACAATCTCGAACATACTCACAAATGCTGCAATATACGTTCTTCCTTTTAATGTTAAAATCATTCTCACTGTCATTAGAGATACATAAATAACATTAACCGAGAAAATTATCGCAAGCATAATAAAAGCATTCTCTAACACGGGAAATCCTCCTCTACTCATTCATGTAATCTTTCTAATCTAGCATACATGGACGACAACATGCCATCCTACCAGGTGACATGCTCATATCAATCTTTATCCAATGAATCCCTGTATTGCTGTAACTAGACTGTAAATCCCTAGCCCAGTACAAATAACAACAACTACTATTCCAATTATATTAATGATCGTGGAGTTTGCATAGCTTCCTAGTAATTTTTTATTATTCATTATAACTATTAATAAAATCGCAATACTAGGTAGTAATATACCATTTAACGCTTGAGCGAATAATAAAACGTCTAATGGCTCAAATCGAAATACAAAGGACAGGATACCAATGATAATTACGGAAGAGAATACAGCTTTAAATTTCCAATTTTTCATTCCATTTTCCCATTTCAACATACTACTTACCGTAATGGCAGCACCTAATGCAGATGCTGTAGCTGAAGAAAATCCGGCAGAAAAAATCCCGATAGCTAAAAATGATTCCGCAAATCCACCAAGTAAAGGTTCTAATTGTATTGCTAAATCTATCACACTGCCAACTTCCACTCCTCGCATCAGTGTTCCTGATGTAATTACGATTGCAATCGTAATCAAACCACCAACACCAATGGAAAAATAAATGTCTCTTCGTGAATCCTTCAATTGTTCAGGTCGCGACCATCTTTCTTGTACGGATGAAGAGTGGATAAATAAGTTATATGGTACAACAGTCGTTCCTATTAATGCTATAATTGTAATAATTGAACCAACGGGAATAGATGGTACAAACATTCCGGACAACACTCCACCTATATCAGGCTGAGCTATAAACATGGTAGTGATAAAAATAATGCTCATTAAAACAACAAAGAACACCATTAATTTTTCAATCAATTTATAGCTGCCACTTAACCCAAGTAAAAGTATTAAAATTCCGACAATTGGTCCTATAATATTGATGGAAACCCCTGTTAAGGCCTCTAATCCTAACGATGTTCCTCTTAAATCACCACTCATATATGCAGTACAGCCCACGTATATTGCCATAATGATGAATCCAATAATCGGATATTTTATTGCAGGATGGTTAAATTGATCTCTAGCAGCTTCAGCTAATCCTTTCTTTGAAATAATACCTAAACGTGCAGACATTTCTTGTAAAACAATGGTTGCCAAAATGGAGAATAGAACCGCCCAAATTAATGCATAACCGAAACTTGCTCCAGCCTGTGTAGAAGTAGTTACCGTTCCAGGCCCTATAAATGAAGCAGCAATAATTGCACCTGGTCCAACAGATTTCACTTTTTGAATAAACGACTTCTTATCCTGTCTATTTGCTTCTAGATTCGGATCTTCCATAGCTACACCTTCCTCTTCCTAGATACGTAATACTTATCTTCTTCAAACGTATGAATGATAAAATACTTCTATACCTGATTCCCCTCTTATTATCATTCAAACATAGAGGCAAGGCGCATCGAATGATCGAACAATTTTATAAAGAATGATGTGCGTTTTTGTGAAGTCGTCTGTTTATGTGGGTGAGTTGAAGTTGTCCGTAGCCGTTCTGTTTACGGTTAGTTGTAGTACCAAATCTTTTTACTTTCTTATCAAAAGAATAGAGTCATAGACCACCGCCTATGACTCTAATTTTAATAATGATTCTTTCATTTCGATGCCGCCTCGATAACCGACTAACTTTCCGTTCTTCCCAATAACACGATGGCAGGGAATGGCTATCAATAGTTGATTTGCACCAATTGCACCAGCTACTGCTCTCACTGCATCGGGTCTTCCTATTTGATTAGCAATGTCAGTATACGTAACCGTTTCACCATAAGGAACTTCTTGTAAAGCATGCCAAACCTTCTGTTGAAAAGGGGTGCCATAAGAATAATCGACTTCAAAAGAAAAGTCTGTAAGTTTTCCATCAAAATAACTCTTCATTTCCTCTACTGCGGTTTCTAAAATTTGATCGTCACCAATCAGTTCATAAGCAGGATATTTTTTCTTAGCCCATAATGACAAATCATTAAATCCTGAATTATATCCTCCTATATAATAGATATCTTTATCCGTTCCTAAAACCCATATACTTCCATTATCAAACGTAATTTTTGAATAATATAGCACGTTGTTCATGACACGTTCCCTCCTATTCAATAGCCTCTTAAACGCTTCCTCAAAGCTTTTCTCCACGTATGGCCTAAAGCTTCACATTGAAACAAATCATCTGCAGCCCATAAATCATCTCGGTTCATATACATAATTTCCGAACAAGCTGCAATAGAAAATTGCGGATATGGACGTTCCTGTAGTACAAGATCCGTTTCAGGTCGGACCGTTCCTTCTTTAATCACTCGAAAATACCAGCCCGTACGAAATCCATTCTCCACTTCTTCCCTCTTTACAATTCCGGGTTGAGAGACTTGGATTATCGCTTCTCCTAATTGATAAATATCTCCGATAAATACAGAAAACTCGTCCATCTCTAGTATGGAGAAATTCTCCTTCTTTTCTCCAACTCTCTCGCTGAACAGAGCTTCATTGTCTGGATTGGAATAATGCTTAATAGGAAAAGCAGAAATCGCTTTGTCTAAGTCTGATTTTTTTAATGGTTCTCTGTTGTTCTCAATGAACCCTTTTTTTGATAGATACATCTCATTTTCAATGAATTGACCTTGATTAATAATCTTATGAACAAACGGTTCTTCCATACTGTCACCCAATCTTTGATTGTGTTATATTAAGTTTATTCTACTAAAATAGTAACGGTTTGAAAATAATTAAGGAGGTATATGATGACATTACAAAAAGCAACATTTGCAGGAGGATGTTTCTGGTGCATGGTTAAGCCTTTTGATCAATGGGACGGCGTTCATCAGGTTATATCTGGATATACTGGTGGAAAAGTTATAAACCCTACTTATGAACAAGTAAAAAAAGGTAATACTGGACATTATGAAGCTGTTGAAATTACATATGATGATGCAATCATCGATTATAATACGATACTCGATTTATATTGGAAGCAAATAGACCCAACTGATGATGGTGGTCAATTCCAGGATCGAGGAGAACAATATCGAGCTGCGATTTTTTATCATACGAAAGAACAATGGGGATTAGCTGAAGCCTCGAAAGAAGAACTTGCAACTAGCGGACGTTTTTCGAAACCAATTGTAACAGAGATTAAACCAGCCACTCCTTTTTATCCGGCTGAAGAATATCATCAAGATTTTTATAAAAAGAATAAAGAAGAATATGAAGAAGATCGAGCCAAATCTGGTAGAGATGAGTTTATTGAAGATAACTGGGAGTAATTCATAAAGTTAACTATCATTATAAGATCTTGTGTAAGAATGTGATTGTTGCTTTGTTTGTTTTTCATTACAGACGACGCTTTTTAGCAGGATGACTTCAGCTAACTTTAAAAGAAGCACACGTTTAAAAGTTAGCTGAACCTGCAGGAGTCGTCGTCTCCGATTACCATCAAAGCCTATTATTTATAATCTAATTAACTCCCAGTTAATACGACGAATGCTGTAATCTAACGTTAAAAAATTACTTCCAAGTATCCTCATTACATCGTTCGCCTTCCGATGCCCCCTTCTTCTTAAATACATTCCTATCATTTTTCATTAAAATTTTCCCAATATTTATTCATCATGACAATAATAATAATTATCGGTAATTAATGCTTAAAAGCCCGTTTTTTCCCTTATATTGCACATTCCCCTCTAGTAAAATAGTAGACTATCATGCAAGGTATAGAAGGTTTAATCTATCTTTGTACCTATCGTGTTTTCCCAATACGCAATAGCAAATTGCTGTGATACACTTAAAGCGTTTACAACAACATTATAGGAGGGATTCGAAGTGAAAGCTCATAGAAAAATAGTATCAATAATAATGATTGCAGCCCTAGTGTTTTCGTTAGTGAATCTACCAGGTACGAAAACTCTAGCAAACAATCAACAATCGCTAGAATCTGTACTATCAGATCTAACACCAGAACAAAAAGAAAATTATAAGCAGTTGCAATCAGTAGAACAAGAAGGTCTTTTTCTATCACGTGACATAGACCTTAAAAGTGAGGAACAAGTGAAAGTGATTATTCAACTTGATCATCACCCAGAGAAAATTGCAGTAATGGAGTCAGAACTAAAAGGTCAACGGATTTCTTCTAAAAAAGCAAAATCCGATGTAGAAGAAGATCAACAACAATTTAAGGACAACATTGCATCGATGTTTAAAGGTAAGAGCAGCAACCAATATACACTTGGCAAGTCTTATAAAAATGCGATGAATGGTATCGCAGTCGAACTTCCTGCCAATAAAATTAAAGAAGTATTGAATTTTGACGTCGTGCGAGCCATTTGGAGCGACGTAGAGGTGAAGATAGACCCTCCAATTAAGGAAGAAAAATTAGATAAAGAACAAATTGAGCCTTATATGATGGAAAGTATTCCATATTTACAAATTGATAAGTTACATACAGAAGGATATACAGGTGAAGGTATAAAGGTCGGGGTATTGGATACTGGTATTGACTACAATCATCCAGATTTAGAGGGAGTCTATGCAGGTGGATACGATATGGTAGATGACGACAATGACCCGATGGAAACAACCTATCAAGATTGGATAGATTCGGAACAACCAGAGTACAACGGAAGCAATTCTTATTATACAGAGCATGGTACACATGTTGCAGGAACCATTGCTGGCGAAGGAGATAATTCCAGTGAACATCGTATTAAAGGTGTTGCGCCTGAGGTAGATTTATATGGTTATAGAGTTCTCGGCCCGTACGGAAGTGGTACAAGTGAAAATGTTATTGCTGGTATTGATCGTGCAATAGCGGAAGGGATGGATGTCATTAATCTGTCATTAGGAGCAATGGTAAATGATCCTCTATTCCCTACGAGTGTAGCAGTTAATAATGCTGTGTTAAGTGGTGTCACTGCCGTTGTATCGGCTGGAAATGCAGGTAATCAGGATTTCACCTTAGGATCACCAGGAACAGCTTCTCTAGCGTTAACCGTAGGAGCTAGTGATGTTCCGGTTGATATTGCAACATTCGACGGTGCATACGGTTCAGAGACAGTTGATTTACAACTGATGGCGAAGCATTTTGATGATGATCTATCATCATTAGTAGATACGAATCTACCAATTGTGGATGTAGGTTTTGGTAGAGCGTCTGATTATAATGACAGTCCGAGTGTCGAAGGAAAAATTGCATTGATAAGCAGAGGAGAAATTCCTTTTGTGGACAAGATTACGACGACAAAAGAACAAGGTGCAGAAGCGATCCTTCTTTATAATAATGTCGATGAAGGACATATTCCTAGCTATCTTGCTGAAGGTGTAGATTATATTCCTACCTTTTCTTTAACAAAAGATGATGGTGAAGCGCTAAAAGGAATTCTTGAGACAGATGAGACCTTTACATTTAGTAATTTAGACGCTATTACAACTGAAGGAGATAGATTAGCAGAATTTAGTTCACGTGGTCCTTCGAAAGTGAATTATGATATAAAGCCGGAAATTGTAGCTCCCGGTGTCAATATACAATCAACTGTTCCATCCTATATTAATGATCAGGAAAATGGAACGTATACATTTGCTTATCAGCGATTGTCTGGAACATCGATGGCTTCTCCACATATTGCTGGAATTGCCGCTCTTCTCCTACAATCAAATGATCAATACGAACCAGAAGATGTTCGCTCGCTATTAATGAATACTGCTGATCCATTAAACGGTGATTATAGTGTTTATGAAGTGGGTGCTGGAAGAGTAGATCCGTATGAAGCTGTTCATTCAGATTTGAATTTCCAAGTGATCGATGAAACAACCAATTTAGAGAATGGCAATGAAGTAGAGATTGAAGAAATAACAGGTGGAATGAGTTTCGGCTTAAAGTATGTCGACAAGAAAGATTTGAAATTGAAGAAAGAGTTAGAGATTACGAACGCAGGTGATCAAGATAAAGTATTGAAGGGGAATGTCGAGTTTACCAATCAATCATTAGATCCAGAAGAAAACAAAGTGAACTTCTCGATAAAGAATAATGTGAAAATCAAATCAGGGTAAACGAAAAAAATAAAAGCATCCTTAAGTGTTCCTGCATCAAGTGAAAAAGGCTACTATGAAGGATATATTCATTATGAAAATGTCGAAGATTCATCGGAAACCTACCAAATACCATTTGCGATTCGTGTATCCGAGAGAGGAATAGAATCTATCGAGGCATATAACTTCTCAACAAAAGAAAATAATCAGTTCGAATCGGTTTACCTTTATACTCCAATTAACTTTGTCTTACGGTCTCCAATGGAAAAAATGAGTATTATCCTTGTCGATGGAGCGACAGATAAAGAGTTAGGGTTAGTTGGAACATTTGATCCTACAGGAATCCCAGAAGGACAACAGGTTACAATTAATGCTGGTTTTAATAGTATTTACTATTCTCGATGAATATAATAGATCCAACCATTAGCAAGATGCAAGATGCCGGTTTTGATATTGACCAATCAAGTAATAATGTCGTGTATTATTGGGGATCTGCCTTCCCAGGCGGCGTACTAACTCCGGATAATACAGGGAATATAACGGATGAAATTGCTATGGCTCCAATATTAGAGAGAGCTCCGGTTGGTTTCTTCAGCTATGATTCGGTAGGAAACTTTAATCAAGGCGGCCCTTATATGCATAATTTTGTCAAAGAAGGGACACCGTATTCCACTGTATCGTCAAACAAAAAAGAAATAACAGTAGATGAAGAAGTAGAATTCACCTTAACTGCTCATAATGTTGAAATGTTACAAGAGGCTAACTTCCAGCTAAATTATGATAAACAACAACTACAATTAGTAGATGTGAAGCTCCATGAAGATGTCGAGTCATATGGAGATCCAACAATCACATATAGTGAGGAATCCATTAGCAATACTAGAAATAACATTAGCATTTCCACAGCAATTAATGATATCGAGCAAGAAGTGACCGGAGATATACCGATAGCTGTGGCTACGTTCACAGGAAAAGAAGCGGATTTTGGCCGAAATAATTACGTAAAGAATCCTACTCTTTCAACAACGTATACCAATACACAAGAAGAAACAACAAACTTAAGAGGTTATTATGAAGGCCAAAACACTGAATTGCTGCGCAACTATTCCGAAGTAAGAGGAAATATCTTAGCACAAGGCTTCTTCGGTTTAGATGGTCAGTATGATAGTAGTCAAGAATTTCCTAATGCATCGATCCAAATGCAGGCAACTGACGCCGAAGGTAATAAATATGATGCGACAATTGAAAACGATAATGATTTTACAATTCAAGTACCAGTCACAGACGAAACATTTGATTTAGAAGTAAAAATCCCAGGGTCATTTCCCAGTCCGTACAACTTTTGATGTCTATGAACAGCGAGAAGACTCGATTGTGGGTACGTGGAGATCACTCCCTCTTCGTACACAAGATGCTGGGGATATTAATCAAGACAGTGTTATTGATATTATCGATGCCCTCTTAATGGTAAAATATTGGGGCAGTGATAAACAAGCAGCCGATTTTAATTTTGATGGCACAGGAGACAAAAAAGATTTCGAACTGCTTGCAGCTAACTTTTTGAAAATTGATCCAGGTGTAAAAGAAGTGCCTAAAAAGACACGAAAACATAATGGTAAAACCTTGGATGACGTAAAAGAAATGTTAGACATTTCCTAATATATGAAATAGAGTTTGTAGGATTTCGAGAATCCTACAAGCTCTATTTTTGTCTTCTATTAACAGAACTACTTAAACTGTTAGTCATAACTAACGGTGAATTTTAAGATGAATCATATAATCTATAGCCAAAAATTTCTTTCCAAGTATCCACATTTCATGGCTCGCCTTCAAATAATCTTCCTCTTCCCAAACTGTAAAATGCTCACTAATTGGAAGCTTAACAGAAAACCATTTAGTTACGTAATATATACCTTCATCTCCTTTATTCTTCGAACGGGCTTTACTTGTTAATTCTAATCCATCGTCAATTCCGTTTGCGAAACGAAGAATCCCTGTCATATGCCCAAACGGTAATGGCAAAGCTATGTTTACATATTTGTTTTCAGCAAATGAATGGTGTGAATATGCAGCAACAAAAACCGCTTTTTCTGTCACTTTTGAAGTTCGAACCCATGCACGAGCATCTTTTCTTCCATCTTTAACATCATCAATACCAATGATTTCACTTTTTACTGTTAGCTCGTCTTTATCTTCATGAGAAGGAAGATTAATTTGTTGTACTTTTGAACTAATTGCTTTATACACATTTGATAGCTTATGGAATCCTTTTTGCCAATAAGTTAATGATAATAAATCATAATCGATCGTCTGCTCATAAAAATGTTTAATACGTGGACTTACCTTGTTAGAATTGAAATCTGTTTGATCGAAGTCTTCTAAACGATTAACTAAACCAGAATAAACCTGTGTCGAAGTATAATCATGGCGTTGAAAAAAATCTGACCCTATTTTTCTCTCTCCATTTAAATTACTGAAAGGTATTCCGTAAGATATGAAATACATTTTTGGTTGAGCGATGAGCCAACCAACCACTCCAAGAAATACAAAGATAAAGGCATTGGCTATACCATGATAATCAACCATTTGTGGAATTGTAACAAAGTCTATACTTATCATTCGCCCAAACCCATAAATCGACGCAAATAACATTGTCATTATTAAGGTCAATGAAGAGATAGAAAGTAATATATAAGCCAGCTTGTTTTTTACTACGTTATATAAACGAAACACTAAATAATATGTATATCCCCATAAGCTAATCGCATACACTCCTACAAAGAAAAATTCTACGACTCTTGAAATCGTAATTCCGATTGCTATCCCAAGCGAACTAACCATAATTCCAACCAACATTAGTTTAAATTGTTTTGATATTCCTATGTAGCGTCTATAGAATCTACCAAGTAATCCTGCAAATATGGGAGTAACAAAGGAGGAAAAATGAAAATGTATTGCTGTTAAGCTAATAATGACTGTACCAAAATCCAACACATTGATCCCAAATCGGAATATACTTAACCATACTCCCCCAAGAAGTAAATAGATTAAACCTATATCGATGCTTACTTCCTCAATATAGTGAAGCCCTCTCGCCATCAATCTTTGAACCCCATATAAAAAGACCATCGTCACCCAAATCAGCCATGGTACCGTCCATAAACCTGAAATGAATCCTAACGGAAAGAAAAAAGAAATAATTGCAAATATAGCAGCAATTGGATAAAACTTAACTGCTAATGAATAAACCTTAAAATGTTTTCCGTATCTATCCGTAGTTTCTGTTAATAAAAATGTCAGTGGGACTGTTACTGCAATCCCAAAGATCAGCAAGCGCTCTATGGTGGTAACTTCCATAAAAAGAAAAGAACTTAGCCAAAATAGGAAACCTATGCATGTTTGAAAAATTATTCTGTTTCTCATTCATCTCACCTTTTATGTATTGTTTTTATTGAGCGATCCTCCTTTGCACCATATAATTTTGAATTTCATTAATTGGAATCAATTTTATAATTAATATATTTAGTATAAGATCCGAATGTTGTGTTATTTGATTTTCATTACAGACGGCGCTTTCCACAGGAGTCGCCGTCTTCCAATTTTCTGTAATCCGAACAGTTTATTAATCATTTGTATATAATAAAAATAGGAAACTATTAAATTCATTTAATGGTTTTATATTGAATTGAAAAAGTTCCTTCATAACCAAATATTGTTCCAAAGTAATGATTTTTGACTTCTACAAATATATGAAATTGCTCTGTGGAATCATCATACCATTCTATTACTTCCGCTTGACCATTAATAGCTTTTGGTAATGTCACTCGTTTGTATCGTATCGGACTAGAAGTGATTTTAATTCCACCATTATCTAAAACTTGTAAAGAAATATCAGAGATAAAGTCATGGTGCAGTCCTAAATAATCCGTAATATTATTTTTCTTCATGTTAAATGTCATAATCGCATCAAAATTCCGTGGTTTATTGAAGTTAAATTGACGTATCCAAGCAAAACACTCTTCCCCGCGATCATTTTCATATGCTACATTCTCTAGTGTAAAAGGGATATGTTCTCCTCTTTCTGGAAAAGTAAGGTGCTTCGTCACCCCTATACGTAATATGGGTTTCATCAATATATTTCCTCCCCATATGCGTTTCATAATTCCAGTTCCGATAGCAATCTTTTTACTACCACTTGTTAATCCGAACTTTTTTTGTAAAGCAGGATGTAAGTTATCGTAATCTTTACCTAACGCTTTCTCATAGATTGACTTCATCCACTCACTCCCGTCTGCTTGGTACTTTACGAATACATGCAGTGGCATTAGGTAAATCTTTCAGACTTAGGAGGGAAATAAAAGATAACCCTAGCATCGCTATCGTTAATGTAGTCGTATTAAAAGGAGTTAAGAGCGTCGTAACATCACTTATAGTAGCTGCTATGCCTAATAAAAGCAGTGCTATTATATTTAATATATGTAGTGATTTCCATCTACCAAATAATAAAAAGGTCAAACCAAATAAAATCTGAAACAATCCCAATAAGTACAATAGTACACTTTCATAACCTTGAAACCATCCAATAGATTGAACTAAATCTAATTCCCCCGTATGTTGAAAAAGAATTTTTGGAACAAGTCCTTGATAAATCCATATAAACGAAAGAATGAAACAGGCGATATAAAAAATAAAACTTCTACAAAAGGACAAATGTGGTGGTATTCCTTTTTCTAGCCAAAGCCTGAAAGTATCAAAGCTCCACGCTGTAGCCCAACCTAATAACGGTCGAAATAACAAATCAAGTATCTTTCCAAATATACCGAGTGCTGGATTGTAATTATATAATGTCAGGAATTTAGTACCTTCATTAGTATCAATGTATTTCCAATAGCCGCTGCCCTCCTTTATAAGTGACAATGGATGCTTTGTCCAAAACTTCAATGAAGATACTTTTTCAGTTTGATTCTCACGTTTGCCCACACTCTCTCCTGTCCCCGATATACTCATGCCAAATCCAATATTTGTTTTATACAGAAAATGTTGTGGATCATCTTCACGCTCTTTAGATAAGTATGTGATCTCTGAAAACCTCAAATCCCATTGTTCATGAAGTTTAGGATCTTGTGAATACTTCCAAACTTTATCCAAATCACTACGAATGAAAGTTTCCACATAAATTGGTTTCTTTCTTTTCATATGCATGCCCTCACTAACGGAAATTTCTTTTATTTTAGCTCGTCTTTTTATTCTAACATGTCCATATTTATCTATGAATAACAGTTAAGTAATAATAGAAACGCTCTATTCACCAAATTTTCTTCTATTTTCCTTAATTTTGGGCAATAGAACCTCTCTATTCACCAATTCTTCTTCTGTTTCCCTTGATTTTGGGCAATAGAACCTCTCTATTCACCAATTCTTCTTCTATTTTCCTTAATTTTGGGCAATAGAACCCCTCTATTCACCAATTCTTCTTCTATTTTTCTTAATTTTGGTCAATAGACTTCGGATAATAGACAAGACAGCATTTTATAACAAAAGCGCAAGCACCCGACTAGAAACGTAGCCAGTACGACGCCCTTTTTAGAATTGGTTCGACAATGGTCGAACTTCCTTTTTTCTTTTAAATAAATCACGGTAAGTTGAGTTATCGATGATGGATAATACTCATTTGGTGAAGTAGCTTCGTTTCTTGCATTTGAGCTGGATTTGACTAGTTAGAGATTTCCACCAAAATAAAAAAGCATTTCGCCTTTGATAGAAATGCTTTCTTTTATGATAAAAATTCATGTAAGACTTCTACGTATTTTTCTAAATTAATTAGTTAAAGTTCTCTCATAATGCAGTTCTATAAACTGGTTAAATTTCTGCGTACCTATTAGCGATAAGTTTATAGTACTGCTACATTCTTTAAACAAAGGTATTCCCTCTCCAAGAATGATTGGTGCAATAGTAATAATGTATTCATCAATTAAGTCTTGTTCTATGAAAGATGTTAGCAACTCCCCACCACCGACTATCCATATATCTCGTCCTTCTTTCTTTTGTAACATCTGAATAAAACGCTTCACATCATCATTTACAAAAATCACATTTTCATTTCTCCCTGATTCTTTACGTGAAAACACATAACAGTCTTTTCCTTTGTAGGGGAATTCATTTACGTTTTGTGATTCGAGCCATTGATACGTTTTATTCCCCATAATCACCGTATCTATTTCCTCATAAAATCTTAAATAACCATTGTCCCCTTCACCTTCAATATCCTCAAGCCATTGAAGAGATTCATCCTTCGTTGCAATATACCCATCCAGGCTAGTAGCGATAAATAATTTCACCTTCCGCTTCTTATCCATAACTACATCTCCTTTAAATATTATTTAATCGGTGATTATTTCCAAATGTTTATATTCTTCCTCCTCTTCTATACCATCTACTGTTCCGATTTGAACAATGCTTCTTTCTTTTGATATACATCATGAAACACTACATTAGCTGTATACAGAGACAATTTCTGCAGACTTCCATCTATCGTTCTTCTTGATAGCCTTGGTTAATGAGGTGTATTTTCGTATCTTTTTCAACAGACTTAATCTGATACTTATCATATCCATATAAAACAATAGGCACGACAATCATACAGATTAATAGAATACTAAATATCCATCTAATTCTCCTAACCAAGGCGATCACCTTCCTTCCTATTCTACTGATTCATACATGCTTTGATAAATCCTTGATAAATCGCAAACGAAGGGTCATCTTTACAATCGATAAGTCCTTCTGGATGCCATTGCAGACCAAGTACAAAGCGATGTTTTTCACTCTCAAAGGCTTCTATAATTCCATCACTCGCTGTTGCACAAATTTGATAATCTTCAGGAACTCGATTATTTGTCTGATGATGATAACTATTTACTTTAAATTTATCCAAACCCGTTAATTGATATAATAATGAACCTTCCTTCACGTGCACAAAATGTGATCGATGATCAATTGGGGCTTTCTGTCGATGTTGTAACAATTTAACAGTGTCTAATTGTGAATATATATCTTGATACATTAAACCACCTAATGCAATATTTAAAATTTGACTTCCACGGCATACTCCTAGAATTGGTTTATCTCTTTCAATCATTTTTTCTACATACGCAATTTCCGAACGATCTCGCTCAGGAATAATGATGCCAAGCCCCGGTAAAGGCTCTTCGCCAAATAAAGTCGGATCGATATCATATCCACCGGTTAAATACAGTCCATCCAGCTTGTTCATCATGTAATCTATATCTTCATCATTCTTTAAATATGGAAGCATAACGGGAATACCCCCTGCATTTTCAATGGCACGTATATTCCGATTATTAATGGTGTATTGAGAACAATCCGTCTCCATAGATGAAGTAATACCAATAACTGGCTTCATAAAAATTCCTCCCATTCAAAAATTAAATACAATTCTCTACTGCTCTTTTATAAAAAGTGATATAGTAATGTAAGTTGTGTTTATTCGATATCCGTAAAGCGTAATATGTTATCCCCACTAAATGAAGTTCTACTTTATCGTCTAAAAGGAGTCTGATATATGAGTAAAACAAAATCATTAATCCCCTTAAAAACTTTATTTGTAAGTTACCATGCTTCCAATACGATTTTAATAAGTTTCTTACCACTATACCTACAATCTCGAGGATTGTCAGGTACACAAATCGGCTGGGTGCTAGCAGTAGAATCTTTGGCCGCTATACTGGCACAACCATTTTGGGGGTTTCTAAGTGATAAGTTCAAAACAATAAAACGAATATTATTCATTTGCCTTATCGGCCTATTGATTTTCGGTTTTACCTTTTTCCAAATGTCCTCCTTACATACTATTCTTATTTTTGGAGCAGTGTTTTACTTTTTTGCAGCTCCTATCGGTGGTTTAAATGATAGTTTTGCGCAACGACGCGCTGGACAGTTAGGTATCTCTTTTGGCTCTATACGAATGTGGGGATCTGTTGGATTTGCACTATCATCTTTACTAGTTGGAGAAGTATTAGCTCGATTCGGAATTGGATATATGGTATGGGTATACTTAGCCTTTGGAACTATCGCGCTACTTACCCTCATCCCTTTAAAAGATGTAAAAGCAGATACCAAACCAGTGAAATTAAATGACATCAGTAAAATTATAAAAAGTAAACCTTTCCTCCTTTTTCTTGGAGTTATCTTATTTATTACAATTACTCACCGAATGAATGATTATTATATGGCGCTTTATATTAGTGAACTTGGTGGGAGCGAAGATCTTGTTGGATTGGCTTGGTTTGCAGGAGTCATCTCAGAAGCTGCCGTCTTTGCATTAGCTGCTTTTTGGTTTAGAAAATTTCATTCATTAATTTTTATTATTATCGCTGCTATTATATATACATTAAGATGGTTCTTATACGCGACAGCAACGGATCCAATGATGATCATTGGTTTACAATTCTTACACGGATTAACATTTGGTGTCTTTTATACTGCTGCGTTTGATTATGTCACTCGACTAATTCCAAGTTTCTTACAATCGACTGGTCATCTGGTGTTCTTCTCGGTATACTTTGGACTTTCAGGTATTATCGGTTCATTAGCTGGAGGTTCTCTGGTTGATGTTTTCGGAGGAAGTTCGATGTATACATTAATGGGTATTCTTTCTGCAATAGGTACAGTCCTGTTAATCACGTATCATATAGCATATTACCGTAAAGATTTAACAGCACCTGGTTCGGAATAGATCATTGTAAATCATTTTATCATACAGCATGCAAAAAGGGTTAACCAAAATTGGTTAACCCTTTTTATATTTACAACTAATTTAAAAATATGAAGTATAGAATAAATATGACGAATAAGCCATACATAATCGGATGAATTTCTTTTCCTCGTCCTTTTACTAACATCGTAATTGGGTAGAAGATAAAGCCAATTGCAATACCTGTAGCAATACTGTACGTTAGTGGCATCATTAATACGGTAAAGAATGCAGGAACAGCAATCTCAAACTCATCCCAAGGGATATCTTTTAAAGCACTTACCATGAGTACACCGACAATAATTAAAGCTGGTGCAGTAACCTCACTTGTAACAACTCCTAATAAAGGAGAGAAGAATAATGCTAGTAAGAAAAACAGTGCAGTAAACACAGAAGTTAGTCCAGAACGTCCTCCAACACTTACCCCAGTTGTAGACTCTACATACGCAGTAGTTGTCGATGTACCAACAACTGCCCCAACAACTGTAGCTGAAGCATCAGAGAATAATGCTTTACCAGCTCGAGGTAACTTATTATCTTTCATAATCCCTGCTTTTGATGCAACTGCTACAAGCGTACCTGCTGTATCAAAAAAGTCTACAAATAAGAAAGTTAAAATAACAACTAACATTTCTAAAGTAAAAATCTCACCAAAATGCAGAATAGCTTGTCCAAAAGTAGGAGCTAAACTTGGAACTCCACTGACAATATCATTGATTCCAGTAGGTGGTTGAATTAATCCAAATAGCATACCAGCGATCGCAGTAATAATCATTCCATAAAATATTCCTGCCTTCACACCATAAGCTAATAGAATAACAGAAACTACAAGGCCGAATATCGCAAGCATAACAGTAGGTGAAGTAAGATCACCTAACGCTAGAAGTGTAGATGGATCGGCTTGCACAAGATTGGCATTTTGCAGACCAATAAAAGCGATAAATAGACCAATACCTGAACCAACTGCTAATTTTAAACTTGAAGGAATGGCATTAATGACTTTTTCACGAATACCAGATAACGTTAAAATGATAAATATAAGACCTGAAGCTAACACACCTGCAAGTGCAGTCTCCCAAGGTATACCAAATCCAATTACAACCGTATACGTAAAGAATGCATTAAGTCCCATACCCGGAGCTAACGCTACTGGATATTTCGCAACTAACCCCATTACTAATGTACCTATCGCTGCAGCAATTGCTGTTGCAGCAAAAACAGCATCAGCATCCATGCCTGTTTCACTTAGCATACTAGGATTAACAAATAATATATATGCCATTGCTAAGAAAGTAGTCAAGCCTGCAACAAACTCTCTTCGAATGTTTGTACCTAACTTATCTAACTGAAAATACTTGTTCATTTATCTAATTCCCCCCAAAAATAATAGAAGCACTTGGGATTGCCATGCGCTTCTACAATAACTACAGGAAATATATCTGCATATCTTAAAATCTAGATACAAATATAATTACTGCGTAGTCAAACCATTTACGGTGGTCTGGTAGAAACTGTGGGCCATATCCCCTTAATTATACGCATTTCTATTCAATTACATCATTATATTACTATCATTGTCGACCACTGTCAATAAAACACGAACAAAAAACTCATCACAAAAAATAACATTCGTGTTTTAATATTTTTATGAATTTTTTGAATAATTTCCAGTACTATTTATAGCTAATTCTCATTTTAAAATTAATAAATATGAATGTAAAACAGAAAACGTTTTATCTCAACATGTTTTGTAACACGCTGAAATAAAACGCTTTTTAAAGTCTCACTTTCACTTTTTTCGCACTGGAATCCATATTTCACTATAAGCATAATTTTCTTTATACTCATTCATCTTAGTAAACGAAAAAGATGGAGCTTCGATTACTTCATAATCTGAAGTAGGGAACCATTCAGAATAAGTTCTTGCCATGGTTTGTTGTAACGTATCAGGAAATGGTCCTTCATTCGGAAAAACAGCCCAAGTACAAGCGGGTATAGACACTTTTTCTAACCGATCACTAACTTGATCTAAAGTTGTAAGAACTCCTATTAAATGCGTTAAATCTCCTTCTTCTTTTAAAAAGTTCGCATCCGCATCATAAGAAGCGTTTACCACTTCATAGGGCTCGATATTTTGCAGGGAATGCATTTCCTCTTGTTGAGCATCTGTAATACTTTGTGCAAGCTTAACAATTTCATTATTCACACCTTCAAATTGCATTGGAACACGCTTCGTTACACCAACTAAATTAAAAGCTGGTTTTTCTACGATTCGAACATCCATAGCTAAACCTCCCTTTACATTTATTACGAATGAAAGTTTAGGGAAATATTTACTTAAACCAGTCTTGAATACATTTGAGGGCAATATACCGCTCCAATTTTTAAAGGCTCTAGTGAATCCATCTAATGATTCATACCTGTACTTGAAAGCAACATCAGTCACTTTCTCACCATTCAATAAATCTTTATTAGCTTCAGATAATCTCCGATTTTTAATGTATTCACTAAGTGTTATGCCTGCAATATAAAAGAATATCTTTCTAAAATGGTAGTCTGATACTCCAGCAAATTCAGAAATGCTCTCTAAAGATAAATCCTCCGTTAAATGCTCCTCAATATAATCAATAACATGATTTAACTCGTGTAACATTATCACCCCACCTTTCTTTTTTATCGTATCAGAGCAACGTTCATCATACTCGACATTTCTTATATAAATTATATCGATTACTACAAAAATCGTATTCTAAAACGATAAAAAAGGGGGGCAAGTCAGCTTACCTTTACAAATGATCATACTGTTAAATTGATTCTAATATCTCTACGTTTATGCTCCTTCAATCATGTCTCTCCTCTTATAACCTATATATCCAAGTACAAACATTGCAATACTAATTACTGTAATGGTAATGAAGACAAATCCATCAAATTCCTCCATCGGCATATGCGGTATCCAACTCTGAATAGCTGTTTTTAGTAAGCCTTCAGGTAAGTTCAAGATGCCGTCAAAATAGTTTAGTACAAACGAATAGCCAAGGTAAATATAAACCAGTTTACCTAACTTTGGTGCCCAACCAAGCGTTAAAGCTGCGATACCCGTAATAAATAGTACAGAAGGAAGAAAATTATATCCAGATGCAAGAAAATCACTTATCTCCATTGTGGAACTACCTTCCATGACAGATACTGCTATAGCCCCAATACTACCTGCTGCTAATAATATCCCTACTAAACTCGCAATCATCGCCATACCGATAGTAGTCCAATAGATTTGACTACGTGTTACTTTTGTAGCCAATATCTGACTCAAATGTAAACGACTCTCTTCATTAAACGTTTTATTGACAATGACAATTGGTAATATAGAAACTAAGACAATCATCACCATCATGATTGTGCCAGTAAACGATTCTTCGATTGAAACACCTGAATGAGAAAACATTTGCTTCATTATCTCATTACTTTCAAGAAACGTCTGCATGTCTCCGTAAATCGAACCGTAGGCTGCTCCCATAATAGCAAAAGCAATTAACCAACTAATCATAACCCCTCTGTTAAGTTTGAAAAATAGTCCTCGAACAGATAACAAGGATTTTTTTGCGTTTTTTCGTCCTTCCATTTCAGGCAGATAACCTGCTCCCATATCGCGACCACCTTCAAGAACGAAAGCAATAATGATCAAGACAATACTAAAAATCAAAGCAAAAACAAGTGGCGTCCAGTTATCTTCCGTAAAAGGATACGTCAAATACACCCATCCCATTGGATTAAGCATAGATAAGTCTACATTGGAAGCATCTGTCCCTGCGCGAATAATATATAGCAATCCGACCATTCCTAGTGAGGAACCTGTTGCACTCGATGAAGTTGGCATAATCTGTGCCATTACTAATGCTATCCCCGCACCTATTATTCCGGCAGTTCCAATGGAGGCTCCGAATAACAAGGCGCCTTCAACATTGATAGAATCAACACCAAAGCTCGCAAGTACTCCACTAATAAATAATGCCAATATGATATTTATAAAAACAGTTTCTGTCACTGCAGCAAGAGAATTAGCTTGGCGCCCTATTTGAAAAGAACGAACTAATTCTGTTAATCCAAGGTCTTCCTCTTTACGAGTATGACTTACCACATGCAAAACGGCCATTATCATTGCGAACAAACCACAGAACAATAACATTTCATGCGCATACATCGCTCCGATTGTGTAATCATTCGCTGATTCAATTGGGGTAGGGCCAACCATAGAAATCATCGCTGGATTTTGCATAGTTTCAAACATGCCTATTAATCCTTCACCTTTGGCAATTTCTTTAAATGCGGGAACAAAGGCTGAAGAAAATAAACCAATTCCTAATATCCAAAAAAATATCTTTTTCCAATCACGCTTCAAATATTGAATAAACAATGTATCCCACCGTGCAAATTTTTCCTTCATCGTTTATCACCTCCGTCTAAACTCTTAGCCCTCGTAGTGACGCATAAACAGATCTTCCAGCGTTGGTGGAACAGCTTCAAACTTATTAACTCCTAATTTTGTTGCTTGGGTTAAAATATCATTCAAATATTGATGGTCAGCAGAGAAAGTAGCTTGATTGTCTTTCTGCATGAAGTCATGTACTCCTGTGATAGAAGCCATTGCTCCCACATCCCCTTCTGTTGCTATAGTTACCGTTGAACGGGTTAAGTGACGCAATTCCTCTAATGTACCTGTCTCGACAATTTCACCTTGACGAATAATAACTACCCTATCTGCCAACCGTTCTACTTCACTTAAGATATGTGATGAAAGTAAAATCGACTTACCTGCACGTTTGATTTTTTCCACTTCTTCTTGAAAGACTGATTCCATCAAGGGGTCCAAACCTGAAGTCGGTTCATCAAATATATATAAATCTGACTCAACTGAAAGCGCTGCAATCAAACCTACTTTTTGGCGGTTTCCTTTCGAATATCCTTTTGCTTTTTTCTTTGGATCCAATTCAAAACGCTCAATTAAATTGTCCCTTTTTTGTTTATCTCCTCCACCATGTAATTTAATAAATAAATCAATGATTTCTCCACCTGTTAAACTTCCCCAAAGTGCAACATCACCAGGAACGTAGGAAATACGCTTATGAATTTCTAGGCTATCTTTCCAAACATCTTTCCCAAAAATTTCAGCCTTTCCAGCATCTCGTTTGATAATACCTAATAAAGCGCGTATTGTTGTTGATTTACCTGCACCATTAGGTCCAATAAAACCCACTACCTCTCCAGAATTCACTGCAAATGTCACATCTTTTAACGCTTGAAACTTACCAAATTTCTTTTGCACTCCTTGTAATTTCACAATCTCGGTCATAACACTGACACTCCTTCATAAAAATTAATATCAAGTTATAACGTGCTTTCCGGTTTAAGAAGAAGTTCTAATTATAAACTGTAATAAATAAAAAAGTTCAATTTATACGAATAAAAAACCTCTTTTTAAACTAAAGTTCATTTATAAGTTCAATATTATTACTTTTAGGTGGTATAGTCAATGAAATAAATACTATATACAGTTTGATAGTTCATATATTTTTCTATATAATATAGAGAAAGTATAAACGGTTAAGTAAATATTAATGTTATATAGAAAGTAGGCTTAAACAGTGAATGGTTTTGAAAAGCGAACCGAAGAGAAGAAAAGACAGATATTAGAAGCTGCTTTTACATTGATGAATAGTGATACAAAAAAGAATGTAACCATGGAAGACATTGCAAAATACTCCAATGTTGGTAAAACAACTGTTTTCAAATATTTTGGCAGTAAAGAAAATCTTATGCATGAAGTTTTCAAGCACTTTTTAAAACAAATTGCGACATCCGCAAAGCAAATCATGGATGAAAATAAAACTTTTGAAGAGACTTTAAGTGCAATGAGCCAAAATAAGATTCGTTTTTTCAATGAGATCAACCAGGATTTTTATTTATATATGATGGAATATCTTACAAAAAAAGATGATGATGGATTATCAGTCATGATGCAGCAATATACCCAAGAAAGCTTTGGTATGTTATTAGATCTATTCCACCGTGGACGTAAGGAAGGAAAAATCGACTTAAAATATTCCGATGAATTCCTATTAATTTATTTCCAGGCGCTTGTAGAAGGAATTTCCAGTCCACAAGTATATGAAAAAATTGTTCCATATACAGAAGAATGGACAGAAATGCTGATTAAAGGAATTGCACCAAACAAGTAATAATGGAAGTCTCCGTCTCCCTAAAACAAGTTTTAAATATACATCATTGAAGCAACATAGAGCTCTTATAATGGCTCTATGTTGCTTCTTTGTTAATAAACTATCAAAACTCTTAAGATATGGTATAATAGATAGCCTATGTTTCCCTACACCCCCTATAGTGAAAAGCTATCACTTTCTACACACACTCACACCTTAATTCTAAAGAATCGTTTTAAAATAAATGAAGGAGGAATTTTATCGAAATGGAGAATTTTACAATTTGGTCATTAATGATAGATATTAGTATTATTTCTGGATTACTATTAGTTGGAACTATTTTACGTGCAAAAGTGAGATGGATACAGTCCTTATTCTTACCAGCTAGTATGATCGCAGGATTTTTAGGACTTGCTTTGGGTCCCAGTGGAGTAGGGATTTTACCTTTCTCTGAACAATTCAGCGTTTACCCGAGCTTACTAATTGCCGTTATTTTTGCAGCAATACCTATTGGGGCTGCAAAGGTACGTTTATCTGAAGTGTTTCATCGAGTACGTAATATGTTTTCATACTCATTGATTCTTACATTATCCATGTGGGGAATAGGAGTTCTATTTGCGATGCTCATTCTTAATCCCCTCTTTAATGATTTGCCAAATGGGTTTGGATTAATTTTAGGAGCAGGTTTCTTAGGTGGACATGGTACAGCTGCCGCTCTTGGAGAAGGTTTAATGCATGCTGGATGGGAAGAAGCGATGGATCTTGGAATGACATCAGCAACAGTCGGATTACTAATTGCTGTTTTAGGTGGATTATTTCTTATTAAACAAAGTACTGAAAACGGACATACACAATTCATTACTAGTTTTAAAGATCTTCCTTCTGAATTAAAATCCGGATTAATGCCAAAGTCAAAACGGTTCAATATGGGACAAGAAACCGTATCCTCAAGTTCCATTGATCCGCTGGTATTACATCTAGCAATTATTACTTTTATAATTGGTATATCTTACTGGGTAACCAATATACTTTCAGATTTAATCCCTGCAGTATCTATTCCATTATTTAGTGTGGCATTTATATTAGGTTTATTATTTCAAGCAATCAGTCGCAGAATAAAATCAGATGAATATGTTGATGGTCGTGTGATGGAGCGAATTGGAGGTACTGCAACCGATTTTCTTGTTGCTTTTGGTATTGCTTCTATAAACATTACAGTGGTTATGGATTACGCTCTACCACTGATTCTATTGTTTGCTTTTGGAACATTGTGGGCATATCTATTATTCCGTTTCGTCGGTCCTAACATATTCAAAGAATTCTGGTTAGAGAAATCTATTTTTGGTTGGGGCTGGAGTACAGGAACCGTCGCTATGGGCCTAGCACTATTACGAATTGTTGACCCTGAACTTAAAAGTCGAACACCAGAAGACTATGCCTTGGCTTATGTAGGTGTTGCACCGATTGATATTATCATCGTAACGTTTGCACCAATTCTATTTGCACTCGGATTTACATGGGCTATTCCAGTAGTTCTCCTGCTTGGTGCAGCAGCTATTATCGTCATCTATAAATTCACAGGATTATGGGGACAAGGTAGACATGGGAACACATCTAGCTAAAGAGAGTCTTTTTAAAAATAGATAACTTTAAAGCCTTTGCTTCTAGAAACTGAAGCAAAGGCTTTTTTTGGTTCATAATGTGAGTACAACAATTAGCTTTGTGTTTGATAACTTTGGTTTGCAATTTTATGATTATCTACGATTAAATACGAATCGTTAATTGGGTTATTATTCATATAACTAGTGAGAATTTCCTGTACTCCTGTTTGAATTCTTTCTTGCGCTTCTACAGTCATACCAGAATAGTGAACCGTAAGTCCAGTTTGTTCTATTGCACGCCATGGATGATCTTTTGGCGCAGGCTGTGGATACCATACATCCCCACCATAACGAATTTTACCGTCTTTCACAGCTTCCGCTAGTGCTTCTTTTTCAACGATGCCACCTCTGGCACAATTAACTAGAACTGCATCATCTTTCATTTGGCTGATTACATTTTTATCAAACTTATTCTTCGTATCTTTCGTTAGTGGAGTTTGAACAATTATGACATCGGAAGTTTGAATTAATGTATCGAAATCTACATAATTAATTCCAATTTCTTTCTCCACATCTTCTTTTCGATATGGGTCATGATATTAAAGATGCCGATTTTTTTACCTATCATATCATGTGCTCTTGCACCAACTTTAGGTAAGTCCCATTCTCCTTCTTCAGCAAATTTGGAATAATATTACATAAAATATATTTTTGTGTTGGGTTTGTAAAAAATACCGAACTTTCTTTAAATTAAGTAATTTAAGTTATTTCTGTGTTGTAACGGTGTTTGATCGTTTTGGTGATGTTGAATATCTTTTTAATATGATTTGCATATAGAGATGCTCAATCGACAATTCTGATTACATATAACCCTTTGAGTAAGGCACGAAAACATATATCAATATAAACAGGTTTCTTTCTTTCGATTTACTTGATTTAGAGCTCAAAAAAAGACCCTCCATTTTTCACAAATAATTGTGAAGAAGAGAGAGCCTCAATTTGAAATACAACTGTTGCAGGTGAACAGTTATCCTATCTACACAGATAACCTTCAATCCAATGATTTACCTATTTTCCTATATAATTCTATTCCCACTCTTCTACTCCCACTCAATCGTAGCAGGCGGCTTACTCGTTACGTCATACACAACGCGGTTAATATTATCTACATCATTCACAAGACGTGTAGAAATTCTTTCTAATACGTCCCATGGGATACGTGCCCAATCGGAAGTCATTCCATCAATCGAAGTTACCGCACGGATACCGATTGTATGAGCATACGTACGTGCATCCCCCATTACTCCAACACTTTTAATGTTCGGTAGGACGGTGAAGTATTGCCAAATATCACGATCTAGACCCGCTTTTGCAATTTCTTCACGTAGGATTGCATCCGATTCACGAACGATTTCTAAATGTTCTTCGGTTACTTCACCAAGGATACGGATAGCTAATCCAGGTCCTGGGAATGGTTGGCGCCAGACAATACGGTCAGGTACGCCTAATTGAGATCCTAGTTCACGAACTTCATCTTTAAATAACGTATTTAAAGGCTCGATTAGCGTAAACTGCATATCTTCTGGTAATCCACCTACGTTGTGATGAGATTTAATGGTTTGCGCTGTATCCGTACCACTTTCAATAACATCCGTATATAGAGTACCTTGTGCCAGGAAGTCGATATCTTTCAGTTTTGATGCTTCATCATCAAATACATAGATAAATTCATTACCAATAATTTTACGTTTTAATTCTGGGTCAGATACACCCTCTAATTTAAATAGGAAACGATCTTTTGCATCGACTTTGATAATATTCATCTGAAAGTCTTCTGCAAATACTTTCATGACATCATCTCCTTCATTTTTACGAAGAAGACCGTGATCTACGAAAATACAAGTTAGTTGATCACCAATCGCTTTATGAATCAAAGCAGCAACTACAGAGGAGTCTACTCCACCACTTAGCGCACATAATACTTTACGATCGCCAACGGTTTCTTGAATTTTCTCCACTTCCATATCAATGAAGTTCTCAATTGACCAATCTCCAGTACATCCGCATACATCGAATACAAAGCGATTTAATAAATCATTTCCGTATTCCGTGTGGCGAACTTCTGGATGGAATTGAACACCATACAAGTTCTTTTCTACATTACTAATTGCTGCAATTGGTGTAGAAGGGCTTGTTGCATCAATGTTGAAAGATGGTGGTGCTGCAGTGACTTTATCTCCATGACTCATCCAAACCGTCTGTCCTTTTGGAGTGTCTTTAAATAGTACAGGCTCTCCATCTAGTTCGATCAATGCTTTACCATACTCACGGTTTTTAGAGCGTTCAACCTTACCGTCATAATGAAGTGACATTAACTGCATTCCATAACAAATTCCTAATACAGGAATTCCTAATTCAAAAATACCTTCATCACAGCGAAAACTATTTTCATCATAAACACTATGCGGTCCACCAGAAAGAATAATTCCTTTTGGATTCATTTCTTTGATTTCTTCAGCAGTTAATTTATGAGAATGAAGTTCACTATAAACGCCAAATTCTCTAATTCGACGTGTAATTAACTGATTGTATTGACTTCCAAAATCAAGTACAAGTACTAACTCATTATTTTCCATAATCGCTCTCCTATCTATACTTACTATAGGCTTGTCTTTGATATTATTAGTTTGTGTTTCGTAGGCATACCGTATACCTTGGAAAGTATATGACTATATCCATTCGAAAATAAATGTATAATACGAAAAACATTTACCTATGAAAAAACCTGGAAAACTGCCCTTCACTAGCTATATAGACATAGCTATCTAAAAAGACAGAAATCCAGGTACCTTAACCGAACCTGCTTCTGCCTTCATAGTCAGATCATTTACGGTGACCCGGTAGATACTTTCGAACCATATTATCGAGGATATACGAAAGGCATTGGATAAAAATTGATTCAAATTATAATAGAAATCGACTTTTATCACTTATATTTTCACATGTTCTTATTCTACTAAGCAGGCTCGTACTGGTCAACCCATTATCCGGTTGATTAAATTTTTCCATAATTGAGTTAGTTCTTGGATTCGTAACGAATTGTTTCCACTATAGATTGTTCGTTCATAATGTCTGGTAAGTTCTCCCATATCTTGAGAAGATAAATTAAAGTCTACTTCCTTTGCAAATTCTCTTAGTGTTTGATCTGGATGTCTTTGGCACCCTTGCTTTTTAAGTAATGTAATTAAATACAAATATGCATCTTGGAAGGAAGCCGTATCCTGTTGCTTTTCTAATTTAGATTGAATTATTTTCACTTTTACATGATGACGTTTTTTAAATAGAACAATCGCAATGATAAGAGCGAATACTGCTATACTTATCCAAATATACCAAGAATTAATGGTAAATCCATCATCATTTGTAGAACCTCCAGTAGCTTGTGTCTCCTCTTCCTCTTCAGGTTCCTCTACTTCTGCCTCTGGTGGCTCCTGTTGATCATTTTCTGGAGCTTCTAAATAATCTTCCTCATTTTCGTTATTCTCTTCTGACTCGACATAAAAATCAGATAAATTTGTAAAACCTTGTGTAGGTTCGAATGGAACCCATCCTGTTTCTGGAAAATATACTTCCACCCATGAATGGGCATTAGAATTCTTTACTTCGTAGATTCTCCGATCATCATCTAACGTGTCAATGACTTCCCCACCAGTAAAACCTTTAACCCACCGAGCTGGGATATCAACGGATCGCAACAAGACTACCATAGAAGTAGAAAAATTATCACAGTAGCCAACCTTTGTATCAAACAAAAATTGATCTACATAATCTTCTCCATCTCCTGGGACGGGTATATCAGTTGTTTGATATTGATAGTCATTGGAGCTAAAATATCTCTCGACCGCTTTTGCCTTGTCATAGCGTGTTTCTTGATTATTTGTAATTTCTTCAGCTAACTCTCCCACTCGTTCAGGTAGTTGATCCGGAAGTTGTGTGTACCTTTCTTGAATTGCATCACTATCATCGCCGTCATCCTCATTCAATACATCTAAGTCATAAGAAGGATGATTATATTGAATTTGATATTGATTAGGTTCTACATCTTCTCCATTTTCTTTCATGAATACAGATTCCATACTGATATCATGAAAAATATCATAATCACTCTCTGTAGATACTTGATTTGCACCATAAGGATATACAAGTTTCGGGAGGGATTCTCCATCAACGAATTCGATTTCTGCTTCCAATTCTTCGGCCTCGACATTAGTTGAAAAAGTAGTAATTGGGATTAAACCCTCAGGTAGTTCCATCTCTGTACGATCATCGGAAGTTTCCCAACCTTTTCCGGTATAAACATCCTTTGTCTCTATACGCCAATAATGATCTTCTTCCGCAGTTGCCTCAAATACTGGTGTATCATCCTGAACAAAGGATCCACCAAGTCGTGAATCATCTTCTCCATAACCAACCTTTTGAACCGGGCCACTTCCATATCCTGCATTTTCTGCAGCGCTTTGAATGAATGGTACGGGGTCTGGCCATTGTGGATCTAATTTAGGTGCTGCATATCCAATCATCGCAGAAAATAAAACGAGCCCAATTAATGGCGTAAGCCAATAAACTACACCGTTTTTTATAGTAATTCGAACAGATCCTTTATCGATTTCCTTTCCTAGATTAGCAATTCCTAAAGCAACAAAAGAAATAATAAATGTACGAACCACTGAGAACGCACCATCATACACAGTAAATGTATCAATAATGGTTACGTAGAAAAATGTTAACAGGACAAATAAAAAAATATGCTTCATTTGTACAAACCAATAATGCAATAAGTAACTCATTAACCATATTAAGATTAAAAATAGTAAACTACGGAACATCGGTGTTAAAAAATACCATTCTTGAGAGAAGAGTACATTTATATTATAAAATAGTTCCTCTAATGCACTTGTTATCCACTGTAATTCAACCAGGCTAACATCAAAATATAATCCATTTAAAATGAATAGTAATGCAAAACCTTTTAATAGGAGACTTAACCACCATTTGATCTCAAATAGTGACAGGAAAAAACAATATGTCGCAAACATTACAAATACACCAACTGTTGTATCCGTAATATCCCCAAGCGGGTATAGCCACTCTAAAAATAAGAAGAATCCACAGATATACAGCAATATCGTTGTTATTTGGTTTGATTGTTCTCCTTTAAGCTTCATCTAAAGTTCACCTCGATGGGGCTTTCAAGCAGGTGCTGGTCAGATAGCAATTGTACATGAATATTCGCAAGTTTCATTTGCTGAATAATCCGATGTTCTTCTTCAGTAATAAGTGACTCTGCCTGAATAAATATTACCGCCAGATATTTTCTCCCAAGCTTTCCTTCTAACAGTACTTGCATTAAAAAATCATCTAAATGGGTGACAATGATAAAAATAATTTCCGATTTTTTATTTCGTTTTAATTCTTCCTTCAGGCGAATAGAAAATGGTTGTGTACCACTAGGTTGAGCATGTATGAAATAGCGATTCACAGGAGAATGATTACTTCTTCCGTATTGAGATGAAAAAAAGTGTGACTCTTTTCCGATTGAAAGGAAATTGGCCTGATGATCCTTTTTTTGGAATTCCATTAATATGGAGGAGCTAATTTCAATAGATGCTTCATACGCTAAACGATTCAGTTGAGTTCTATTACACGTATCAAGTACCACTAGCATTTCCGTACTTTTTTCTTGTTCAAATTCCTTTGTCATTACTTCTTGTTTTCGTGCAGTCTGTTTCCAATCAATCCAGGACACACGATCTCCAGGAGCATACTCTCGAACACCAGTGGCAATATTTGTGTTGGATTGATTCACTACAGTAGAGGCAACTGCTCCTTGGTCATAACTCGTTATTCGATCTTTTATTTTTAAGTCATGGATATATGGGAATACAACGAGCTTATTCTCCACAGGTATCGTTACTTGTTTTTTTATCAAACCAAAAATATCACCTGTACGTAACGTAACTGCTTGTAACTGATGCTCACCTCTAGGAACTTGCTGGATTGCATAAGTAAATGATATCTTCTTTCTAAATAACGGAAATACAATTCGGTTTAAGGTCCGATTCCCTTGTAATCGTTCAGGATTGGAAAAAGAACGATATTTTTCCTTTTTGACATCTCTGATCATTAGAGAATCAGGTAGTTGTTCTTTTATAGAACAATAGAATAAAGGAAATACTGAATTTCGTTTCATATGAATCGTGACATAAATCTCATCACCAGCTTGAACCACTGATCGAGGAATTTCTCGAGTTATCTCCCATTTTTTAAATGGATAAAACGATAAAAGTAATTGGTAGAGAAAAAGTGGAAGAAAGCTATAGAATAAAAACCAACTTACAAATCCACCTTGAAACATCGCATAGCTAAATAATATAACCATTAATAAAACTAGCCATAAGATATTCCAAGTAGCTTTTATCTTCCCCTTCATTCTGCTGTATCCTTCCTTATTGGGACATGCGTGGATTTGATAATAGATGCAATGGCATCTTCACTAGTAATCCCCTCGTACCTTGCCTCAGATGTAAGTATAATGCGATGAGATAATACGAATGGAGCAAGATACTTAACATCATCAGGAATAACATAGTCACGATCGGAAATATATGCATAAGCCATAGCAGCCTTCATCAAAGCAATCGAACCACGAGGACTTACTCCTAAATATATGGAACTATTTTCTCTTGTTCTTGTTACAAGATTAATAATATATTGTTTCACAGAATGATCGATATAAACTTGCTTTACTTCTTCTTGCGCCTGTAATACTTCTGCTTGGGACATTACGGATTCAATTGCATCGATTGGATGCGTAGAAGAAGTACGATGTAGCATTTCTAATTCTTCGCCAAAGGTTGGATATCCCATCTTCAATTTTAATAGAAAACGATCCAACTGCGCTTCCGGTAGTGGATATGTACCTTCATATTCAATAGGGTTTTGTGTTGCCATTACGAAAAATGGATTCTGTAGCTGCTTGGTAGTTCCGTCCACTGTAACACTTTTTTCTTCCATAGCTTCTAACAAAGCAGATTGTGTTTTCGGTGATGTTCGATTAATTTCATCTGCTAAGATGATATTCCCGAATATCGGACCACTTCTGAATTCAAATTGTAATTCTTTTGGATTATATATCGATACTCCAGTCACATCAGAAGGTAATAAATCTGGAGTAAATTGGATACGCGTAAAGTCACAGTTAACGGATTTTGCTAAAGTCCGTACTAACATTGTTTTCCCAACACCGGGAACATCCTCTAGCAATACATGTCCGTCTGTTAAAAGAGCTACTAGACTTAAACTAGCTACCTCTTCTTTTCCGATAATAACTTTATTTATATTTTCAATAACACGTTCTATTTTTTCATTATAAATCTTTGTTTGTTGAATCATTTATATCCCCCTTTGCCTCTCTTACCATTATCCTACTATAACTATACTAGAAAAGTATACGAAATCAAACGCAATAGTTAGATAATTTAAAATCTAGTGTTAACAGTATTCCTTTCTTCTATACTAACTTATCTCGTTATTTTACTAGAACGAATTCACTAGGAATTGGTTAAAATAGCAATAGTACTCTTGAATTTTAAAAAGGGATGGGACAAACTCAAATGAATAGGTTTTATACGCTGCTTCAAAAATATACTCCGGTTATCCGGTGGCGCTGGTTTCTGGTCAAAGGTACTAGAGGTGTGCAGTCTATAAACGATAATTTCACTAAAAAAAGCGTAATGCAGAATTCTGCATTACGCTTTTACTATTTAATACGTTAATGGACCGTTTGGACCTAATGGTAAACCAAATAACATCCAAATTATTAACATGATTGACCAACCAACAAGGAAGAATATGGAATATGGTAGCATTGTAGAAATCAATGTACCTATACCCATCTTCTTATCATACTTCTGAGCAAATGCAATGATTATTGCAAAATACGTCATTAATGGCGATATAATATTCGTTGATGAATCAGCAATACGATAAGCCATCTGAGTTAATTCTGGAGAATAACCCAATTGCATCATGATTGGTACAAATACCGGTGCCATCATAGCCCACTTAGCAGAAGCACTTCCGACAAATAGGTTGATAAATGCTGTAATCAAGATAAACATCAAGATTAGAGCGAATCCATCTAAATTAATACTATCTAGGAATTCAGCACCATACACACCAAGAATTAATCCCATATTCGATTGATTGAAATAAGCTACAAACTGACCTGCAGTAAAGGCAAGTACAATAAACATTCCCATAGATGACATTGTGTCCGTCATTTGACTAGCGACATCTTTATCGTTACGGATTGACTTTGTAACAATTCCATAAGTCAAACCAGGAATTAAGAATAATAATGCGATAATTGGAACTAATGAACTCATGAATGGAGATTGAATGATTGCATCCATTCCAGGTCCGTCTCCGCGCAGTGGAGCATTTTCTGGAAGTACTAATAATAGTGCAAGTATGCCAGAAACTACAAATGAGATTCCCGCCCAGATAAGACCTTTCTTCTCTACGCTAGTAATACCTTCTAAATCTTCTTTTTGCTCACCTTTATATGAACCAAGACGAGGTTCCACGATTTTTTCCGTTACCCAAGCACCTATAAAGGTTAGTACAATAACAGAAGCTGCAATAAACCACCAGTTCATGGCAATGTTCATTTGCTCTGCATAAGCAGGATCTATTATGGATGCACCAGCAATTGTTAATTCACCTAACATTGCATCGGTTCCTGATAGTGCAAAGTTTGCACTGAATCCACCAGACACACCAGCGAAGGCGGCTGCTAAACCAGCTAATGGATGTCGCCCAAGTGCCGCGAAGATCAATGCACCAAGTGGTGGTAATACAACATAACCTGCATCAGATGCTACGCTGGACATAATACCCGCAAAAACGAGACCTAATGTTACAAATCGACCTGGTATAGCTAATACGAATCCACGAAGCATTGCACTGATTAAACCAGCTCGTTCAGCTACTCCGATACCTAGCATTGTAACGAGAACAACTCCAAGTGGAGCAAACCCGATAAAATTATCTGTCATGCTTTCAAAAATATATTTAATTCCTTCAGCATTAAGTAAATTGTTTATTTCAACAACTTCTCCTTCTTGCCCTGGATGTTCCACACTTATGTCTAGTGGCTGCAATGCAGCAGATAGAAGAAGAACTAGTAAAGCTAATATTGCAAATAATGTAACAGGGTGAGGTAATTTATTCCCAACAAACTCAATCATATCGAGAAAGCGTTGAAATAACCCTTTTCTTTCTTTTGCCATAATGTTGCCCCTTCCTTGTTAGTAAAATCGATAATATTCTGACAATACAGTCTAAATTTAGACACGTTTTTCATTATACATTCGAACAGATAATAATGAAACCTATTACCTAAAAGTAAAAATAGTAGCATTTTTCATAAGATTGTCGAAAAATGCTACTATTTTATGTTAATTTGATATATTAAAATAAGGATTCTCGTTCACTTTTACCCATAAATTAGATTGTTCCAGATAACGAGCAAATCGTAGTAATCGGTGTTCTTCTCCTTTATTTGCCATAACCTGAACTCCTAAAGGAAGTCCTTGTTCAGTTAAATAAAGTGGTAATGACATAGCAGGCTGTCCAGTTAAATTGGCAAGTTGTGTAAAAGGCGTGTACGTTAAACTCGGTAAAAACATATCATAAATAATGGATTGCTTTTCTCTAGCAGATGCCTTCTCTATGCATTCTTTATAATCCTCTTGCTTCTCTTTAGTCATTGTTAATTCCCCAACTCTAGGTGCTGAATAAGCAGTTGAAGGTGTGATGTAGAAATCATATGTTTGGTGAAAATAAGCCATTTTCTCGGCTGCTAAATCCCATGAAGACAAACTTTGTGAATAAGCTGCTGCACTTACCGATTCTCCTGCTCGATGTAATAACCAAGACTCTATTTCCATGTCATCATCAGTTAATTTTCGGTTAAGCATATTTTCTATACCTAAAATAGTTGCATTCATCTCTCCACTATTCATTATGTAGTAATCATTCATCAATTGCCTTCCATCAATAGGAGCTTGCACTTCTTCAAGATCATGTCCTTCATTACTTAATAACTGTACTAAGTTATTTACTGCTTCTTTTGCGTCTTCAGATACGGGAGTACCTACCGGTGATTCAGTAGAATATGCTATTCTCAACGACTTTTCCGGTGACTTTTCAATATCGTTTAAATATCCGCCTGCAAATAATGGTGTCTGAAAGGCAGCATGAGGCTCTACCACTTGCAATTGATCTAACATAGCTGCACTATCACGAACGGAACGACTTAAAACAAAGTTAATGGAAGCTCCCTGCCACTGCCTACCCACCCCAGGGCCAACTGGAGTTCGTCCACGAGTTGGTTTTATTCCAAAAAGTCCTGTAAATGATGCAGGAATACGGATGGATCCTCCACCATCACTTGCACCTGCTAAAGGCACTACACCAGAAGCAATAGCTGCAGCCGCACCTCCACTTGAACCACCAGGCGAATGTAATGTATTCCAAGGATTATGTGTTGCTCCATATAACTGTGGCTCTGTTATATTTTTTAAACCAAATTCTGGCGTATTTGTATGCCCCATAAATAAAAAACCAGCTTCTCTAAATTTCTTAACAAAATAGTTATCGTGTTTATATGTAACATCTTTTAAAAGTTTAGACCCTGATGACATTGGCTCCCCTTCAATAGCTTGTGAAATATTCTTCATCAAAATCGGAACCCCTTGAAACATGCCATTCGGAATTGTTATTTCATTTAGAGCTTCTTTTTTCACTCGTTCTTCACGGCTATGCGTAATAATATTCAATTCGTCATTTACTTCATTTAATCTATTAAACGCCAAATTAATTAACTCATTGGCATGTACTTGTTTGTTCTTGATTAATTTCGCTAACCCGATAGCATCATGGGATATATATTCATTAAAATTCATCTACTATTTCATCTCCTACAACTTTAACCAAATTCTACCATTATTAAATAAATTAGTCAGCCTCTACTAAAATAATAAAAATATAAAATTTTAATAAAACATATTGAAATTGAGAATCATTATCAATTATAATGTAAATAATTAACAGAGAGGGGAATTCAAATTGAAAAAGTTATATTCATTATTATTACTCGCTTTACTAATAGGAATACTATACGGATGCGGGCAAGACGAAAATGCTGATGCAACCGATAATACTGATACAAATGAAGAAGAAACTTCTGATAGTCAGTCTGTTACATATTTAGATAAAGAGTATGAAATACCATCCGAAGTAGATTCCATTGTAACCGCTAGCTTAGAGTCCATGGAAGATGCTGCTATGCTAGGTGTACAACCAACTGGTGTATTAGCGATAGCTAATGAAGTACCAAGTTATTTAGCGGAAGATTTTGAAGATCCTACTTTAATCGGAGATAAAAGAGAACCGAATCATGAAGTAATTGCTACGTTAGAACCTGATGTGATTTTAGGTTCATCTAAATTTCAAGAACCGGTTGCAGAAAAACTAAGTAAGATTCAAACTACATTACCATATTCTCATATTTCTTCAGATTGGGAAGATAACCTATTATTAATGGGACAATTAACCAATAAAGAAGCGGAAGCACAAACAATTATTGACAATTATAAACAAGATGCAGAAGGTCTTTCTTCTCAAATTTCTGGTGAAATGGCTGATAAAGATGTTCTTATTATCCGTGTAAGAAGTGGCTCTATGTTTGTTTACCCGGAAGATGTTTATTTAAACCCAGTACTATATAAAGACTTAGGAATAGAAGTTCCTGAGGTGATTAAAAATACAGAAGCTCAAGCTGAATTGTCCATGGAGACTTTAGCAGAGATCGATCCAGACACGGTATTTTTACAATTCGATACTTCAGAAAACGCAGAATCACCTGAAGCATTAGATGAGTTAATCGAAGATCCAATCTTCCAAAGCACTACGGCTGCAAAAGATGATAACATTCACGTGAATACAGTTGAACCACTTGCTCAAGGTGGTACTGCTTGGTCTAAAGTACATTTTCTTGAAGCATTAAACGAATTATATGCGGAGTAATAAATGATGAGGAAAAAAAACACATGGATGCCGGTATTCATACTAGCATCCTCTCCTTTTTTTATCGTAATAGTTATGGTTAGTTCTGTTATCATTGGAACAAAAGATATTACAATAGAAGAAATCTATCAGGCTATATTTCATTTCAATGAAAGTAATGTAGACCATCAAATTATCTGGACTTCTCGTATCCCTCGGTTTGTCGCAGCATTACTTGTGGGAGCATTTCTAGCAGTTGCTGGTGCTATTATGCAAGGTATAACCAGAAATTACTTGGCATCCCCTTCTATCATGGGTGTAAATGACGGGTCTGCATTTTTAGTTACATTAGCGATTATCTTCTTACCAAATATATCTAATGCTTCGTTAATTATAATATCGATGATTGGTTCAGCCATTGGTGCTGGGCTTGTTTTTGGATTTGGATCGATTATTCGTGATGGTTTATCACCTGTAAGACTAGCGATTATCGGAACAATAATTGGAACATTCTTAGGTAGCGTCGCAACATCCATTGCAATGCACTTTCAAGTATCACAAACAATTACATTATGGTATAACTCCAAAATTCACTTAGTTGATCCAACATTACTTCTACTATCAGCACCAATAGGCATTATAGGAATTATTCTAGCCTATTCACTAGCGAAAGGAATTACCATCAGTTCTCTAGGTGAAGAAGTTGCCATAGGGTTAGGACAGAAGACACTTTTGATGAAAATTGCTTCAATGCTTACCGTTGTCATCTTAACTGGTGTATCCGTTGCTCTGGTAGGTAGAATCGGTTTTGTAGGATTAATCATTCCTCACATTACCCGCTTTTTAGTTGGTGTCGACTATCGCTATATCATACCTTGTGCCGCGATTATTGGAGGATGCTTTTTAGCTTTATGTGATGTAATTAGCAGATTAATTAACTTCCCATATGAAACTCCAATTGGAGTAGTCACCGCGATTATTGGAGTACCATTTTTCCTCTACTTAATTTGGAGTAAAGGGAGTGTGAAAAGTGCCTAAACAAACAACTAGATTTATTATTATTCAACTTGTATTATTACTATTTATTTTAATATCTTCTTATCTTCATCTAACAAATGGGGAATTCGATATGAAGATTATGGATTTAATTCGAGTACTTGTCGGTATCGGAGAAAATGAAATGCATGAACTAGTCATTTTTGATTTCCGAATGCCTCGTATTGTTCTAGCAATTATTACAGGAGCAGGACTCGGGATTGCGGGTGTAGTTTTACAAGGAATCACTAAAAATGAATTAGCCGACCCTGGTATTCTTGGTATAAATGCAGGTGCTGGTGTAGGGGTAATTTCATTTATGTATTTTTTCCAAGTAATGTTTTCCTCCCTCTCTTTAAATGGCTGGGTATCTATCATGTTATTACCGATATTCGGATTTGTAGGAGGAATTATCACCGCGATATTCATACTGTTCTTTGCTACTAAAAACCAACAAATGGACATGCAACGATTAATCTTAACTGGTATTGCGTTAAATAGTGGTTTAGGCGCTTTATCGATGTATATCTCTTTAAAGCTGTCACCAGAAGACTATGAGATGGCAGCAATATGGACAACAGGTAGTATCTATAATGCAAATTGGATTTACATTTGGTCTTCCCTTCCTTGGTTATTAATATTAGGATTTGTTATCTATCGAAAAGCTCCAATTCTCGATTATTTCCAGTTACAAGAAGACCAAATGATAAGTATTGGCATACAAACGGAAAAAGAAAAAAGACTTCTCCTTTATTCGAGTGTGGGATTGATCAGTGCATGTGTTTCGGTCTCTGGAAGCATTGGATTTATTGGATTGATGGCCCCACATATTGCCAGACAACTTATAGGAATTAAACACCGCTATGTTATACCGGTAAGTGCCTTGATTGGAGCTACTCTAGTCGTACTTTCTGATTTCATAGCAAAAACAATTTTTTCTCCATCTGAATTACCAGTTGGAATTGTTATTTCGATTATTGGGATACCTTATTTCCTCTATCTTCTCATTCGGAATAAGGAAGGATGATATGTTATGTCAAAAAACACAATTCAAATTGATCAAGTAACTACTGGGTATAGTAAGAAAACGATTATTTCGGACCTTTCACTTGAAATCGAAGAAGGCAAGATAACAACGATAATTGGACCTAACGGTTGTGGGAAATCTACACTTTTGAAAACAATTGGTAGAGTTTTAAAACAAAAATTTGGCGACATCCTTTTATATGACCAAAATATGAAGAGCCTTTCTACAAAAGAGATAGCCAAAAAGTTGGCAATACTATCTCAATCACCTTCAGCTCCAGGAGCGATAAAGGTAGAGGAATTAATTTCTTATGGACGGTACCCACATCGTAAAAACAAAAATACATTAACAAAACAGGATCAATCAATGATCGAATGGGCCATGGAAGTTACAAAAACGATCGAATACCGAAATGATGAAATAGCACAATTATCCGGTGGGCAGCGCCAACGAGTATGGCTAGCAATGACGCTAGCACAAGAAACAAATATACTATTACTTGATGAACCAACTACGTATTTGGATATGGCCCACCAACTAGAAGTGCTACAAATTGTAAAACAATTAAACCTAGAAAAACAGTGCACCGTAGTTATGGTGTTGCATGATATCAATCATGCAGCTAGATTTTCAGACAATATTATCGCTATGAAGGATGGAGAAATTGTTCAAATTGGTAGCCCAGATGAAATCATACACCCTTCTGTGTTACAAAAAGTTTTTCAAATTGAAGCAAGGATTCTCAAAGATCCTCAAACAAATAGTCCTGTTTGCTTTGGCTATGAATGTCAAATTAAGAAGGAGATTAATAATGAGCGAAACGAACATTATGGAAAATAAAATCTCTTTATACTCTAGATTTGTAGATGATACGTACAATATAAAAATATATACACCAGACTGCCCTGTTCCTGAGAATGGATTCCCCGCTATTTTTGTATTGGATGGCAGCTCTCATTTTCAATTAGCGGCTGACGTTGTTCGCCTACAACATATTCGTCATACCAAAACAGAGGTGCAACCAAGTATCGTTATCGGAATCGCTCATCAAGAGGAAGATAGAAGGAATAAACGTTTTCGAGATTTCACTGCATCTTCAGACCAAGTTGTTTTTCCCGATAGAATGAAAGGAAAAATACCAGACCACTTTGGCGGTGCTGACCAGTTTTTGAATTTTATAGAACACGAATTACTTACCGAAATAAATAAAAAGTTCTTTATAGATCCAGAAAAACGAACGTTATTTGGTCATTCGCTCGGTGGATACTTTACGCTATACACAAGTGTTCATTCTCCAAGCCTATTTGAAACGTATTTAGCTTGTAGTCCTTCTATTTGGTGGAACGACCATGAACTGAATAAATCTATAGAAAAAGCATTACATGAACAAGAAGAGTGTACAATACGAAGACAATTATATGTCGGAGAAAAAGAAGGATTTATGGTAGAGGATGCAAAGCATCTACAACAACTCTTTCAGCATTATAATCATGACTGTAAACTTTATATAGCACCTGATGAAAATCATGCCTCTGTCGTTCCTACTATTATGAGCAGAGCGCTTAGATTTGCTAGTATTTAACCTACTTCAATTCATCTAGTACTATTCGTTTAAAGAGAAATATAGTTCTTTTCCCTCTTAAAGTTAGTTGAATAGATAATAAAATCCCCGTTTTAATCTGAATAAGATTAAAACGGGGATTTTAACTAGTTGAAGAATTTATTCGGATATTATACCAACTATCTTAGTTACTAAATTGACTTATGAACGTATTGTTAAAATGGGTTGGATTTCATCTTTAATACCTACAAGTCCAAGAATAAGTAAGAAATTTTTCTGTACTGCTAAATAGCCATCTTTAGGGTTATACCATTCCTGTAATGTATGTGCCCCACCAGCTTGTCCACCAGTACCAGAAGTAATCGAAGGAATTCCTAAACTCATTGGATAATTAGCATCTGTACTACTGGGTCCAGCTAAGACTGGTGATTCTCCTACAGCAGCAATTGCCTCTTGCAGGGCACTAACAATCGGTAGATCTTCACTTTGTTTAGCAGGGGGTCTATTGCCAAATCGATGTATATCTAATGTTAATGCATTGCTATCCCAACGACGATTTTCGGCTTCACAAGCCTCTTTTACAACTTCTTGGAACTTTTCGTCTAAGCGATCAAGTTCTATTTTAGAATTGGAACGTAAATCAACTTGCATAGAAGCTGTTTCCGATATTGCATTTACAGAAGAACCACCAGTGATTGGACCTACAGAAAAGGTTGTTTTCGGATCAGATGTCGTTTCGATATTTGATATTTCTGCAATCGCTCTACCTAGAGCATGTGTCGCACTTGGATTTCCAAAGTCTGCAAAACTATGACCTCCGGGACCTGTATACGTAATCGTGTAGCGATAACTACCTGTTCCAAGATACGTAATCACATCCATATTCGGTCCATCAATAGAAATATATCCATCTGCATTATTTTTATCAAAGTATGCTTTTATTCCTCTTAAATCTCCTGCTCCTTCTTCACCAACTGTCCCGCCAATTATAATATCTCCAACTGTATCTACATTACTTTGAGTTAATGCTCTAACAAGCGAAAGTACTTCAGCCAGTCCTCTTGTATCATCGCCGATTCCTGGAGCGAAGTATTTACCTTCTTTTTCACTTACAGTCGTATCTGTACCTTCAGGGAATACTGTATCTAAATGTGCAGAAATCACTAGTTTTGGGCCATTACCTGCCCCTTTTCTTATCCCAAAAACATTTCCTTCTTCATCGATATGTACATGTTCAAGTCCATATTGAATTAACATTTCTTGAAATTGTACAGCCCGTTCTTGTTCTTTAAAAGGAGGTGCTGGTATTTCCGTTAATTGAATTTGCTCCTTTAATGTTTGGTTCTCATCTTGATGAATAAATTCTAATGTTTGTTTTATTTCTTGCTTTTCCATCAAACATTCAAACACCTTTTTCATCATGCAAACCTCCTATTTACTATTTTTATGATCTTCAGATAAGCATCTGTATCTAGCATAACGGAAAAATAAAATATATGGAACGTTTTAACATGTGATAATTTTCTAATTTATAACTAGGTATCCCGTTTTTACTATGAGAACCCAAATACTTCCACTTCCATTGATATTAATACAAAATAAAAATAATTTGACTCATAAAAATCGGAATTTGTATCAAAACTAACAAAAAAAGAAAATGGCTATAAAAAATCCGCTTCTATTTAATCTCTAATGTAAGCCTAATCAATAATTTTTCTTGAAAATATTAGCAAATTAAAGCTTTTAAAAGAAATATTAGGAAATACCCATATATATTCCGACAAATAATGACATTTTTCGATTCAGCTGTAATTACCCTTATTTTTGCCATTTGTTAAAAAATTTGCTTTTTGGTATCGTAAATAATGTTTTGTAATTTAGTGAAGCACAAATCAGTGGATGATGTGTGTCGAGTAAAAGAAAAATAATGAAACCATAGAAACGAGGTAAATGATGAACAAACGTTTAATAGATTGGCCAACATTTATAGGAGCATTACTTATATTACTCACTGTGGTAATTCCGTTAATTTTATTTCCGAAAGCTGGCTCAGAAGTAATAAATTCTGCAAACCGATTTGTAACAGGTAACTTTGGTATCTTGTATCTCATCTTAGGATTGAGTGCTTTGATATTTATCTTATTCGTTGCTTTCAGTAGAAATGGCAGGATTAAACTAGGTGGAAGAGACGTAAAAAAAGAGTTTGGTACCTTTTCCTGGGCAGCGATGCTTTTCTCTGCAGGTATAGGTTCTAGTATTCTTTACTGGGCAATGATTGAGTGGGCATTCTATTATCAGGGCCCACCATTTGGAATTACTCCCGAATCAGAAGAAGCAATCAATTGGGCGGCATCCTATGGTATTTTCCACTGGGGACCAATAGCCTGGGCATTATACACATTACCCGCTTTACCTATCGCATATTTCTATTATGTTCGTAAAAAACCTGTATTGAAAATTAGTGAAGCTTCAAGACCTGTAATTGGTAAATATGCTGACGGCCCTCTAGGGGTAATTATTGATATTTTATTTATCTTCGGTCTTCTAGGCGGTGCTGGAACGACGCTAGCCTTAGGTACGCCAATGATTGCAGAAGGAATTAATCATTTAACGGGAATTCCTGTAACCCTTCCTTTACAAGCAATTATCATGATTATATGTACCGTTATTTTTGCAATTAGTTCGTTTTCAGGGATTAATAAAGGAATCAAAAGACTAAGTGACTTAAACTTGTGGCTAGCTATTTTCATTCTCGCTTTTGTGTTTATTTTTGGACCGACGCTTTTCCTTAGTGAAATGACATTTACAAGCTTAGGAGTAATCGTTAATAACTTCTTCTCTATGGCTACATGGCTAGAACCAAAAGCAAATGTCCCAGGAGTTGAAGGTACTAATTTCCCTGAAAGTTGGACCGTCTTTTACTGGGCCTGGTGGCTTGTTTACGCTCCATTTGTCGGTTTATTCGTAGCGAGAATTTCTCGTGGTAGAACCATTAAAGAGATGATTCTCGGGACATTAATTTATGGAACGTTAGGTTGTGTATTGTTCTTTGGAATTCTTGGTAATTATGGCTTATACCTACAGCTTTCCGGATCATTCGACGTTATTGGTTACATTAATGAATATAGTGCACCAGCAACGATTATTGCTATCCTTGATCAATTGCCACTAGCTTGGTTAGTAATCCCAATATTTACTGTTCTAGCAATTGTTTTCTTAGCTACAACATTTGACTCAGCCTCTTATATTCTTGCTGCTGTAGCACAAAAACAAGTAACAAAAGGTGAGCCATTAAGATGGCATCGTTTGTTCTGGGCATTCACGTTAATGATTTTACCTATGACACTTATGTTTATTGGCGGACTTGAAACACTACAAACCGCCAGTATTGTTGCTGGTTTTCCTGTCATATTTATCATGATACTGTTAGCTTGGTCGTTCATGCGAGCTTCGACAAATGATTTAAACCAAACAAAACAATCTAAATCAAGTTCTGCCATCATCGTTGATGTGGACAGAGATCAGAATCGTAAAGAAAAAAATAAATAAAGTAACAATCGGGCAATAAATGACCAAAAAGAAAAAGGGGTGGATGTTACCAGCCCCTTTTCCTGTTATTGAAGTTTATTTTTCAAGCAATTTTAGTGATTCGCGGTTGAATGCTGGTAAATCATCCGGTGTTCTGCTTGTTACAAGATTACCATCTACGACTACT